>NZ_LHCI01000106.1:215670-238238 GCF_001280255.1 Thermus aquaticus
GGCCTACCCGGGGTGGGGCCCCAGGTGGCGGCGGCGGTGCTGGCCCTCCTGCCCCCGCACCTTTGGGGCCGGGCCAAGGCGGCGGCCTCTTACGCGGGCCTGATCCCCGAGCGGGAGGAGTCGGGGAAGAGCGTGGAGAGGAGTCGGCTCTCCCGAAAGGGGCCTCCTCTTTTGCGAAGGAAGCTTTTCATGGGGGCTTTGGTGGCGGTGCGGCACGACCCGGAGATGGGGGCCTTCTACCGTCGCCTGCTGTCGCGGGGAAAGCGCAAAAAGCAGGCCCTGGTGGCCGTGGCCCACAAGCTTCTTAGGCGGATGATGGGGAGGCTAAGGGAGTACTACGCAGGCCAGTCCCTCCAAGGGGTGGCTTGACAGGCAAGACAGTATCAAAGCGCGGGTACCAAGCCTCCCCTAGACTGCGGGAACTTTTTGGGCTATCCTTGGGACATGAACCTGACCTCCCTCCGCCCTTGGCCCGGCTAGGCCCCGGGAGGGAGGCGGTCTCTCCCCCGGGGCGTACCCCGGGGGCTTTTTTAGGGGGCGGCATGGAGACCATAAGACCTTTCCGAAGAACCCTGCTGGCGGACCTGGAGACTCCGGTGACCGCCTACCTGAAGCTTTCGGAGAAGGCCCCCGTGAGCTTCCTCCTGGAGTCGGTGGAAAGAGGGCGGCAGAGCCGCTTCTCCATCGTGGGCGTGGGGGCGAGGCGCACCTTCCGCTTGAAGGACGGGGTCTTCACCGTGAACGGGGAGGAGGTGAGGACCCAAGACCCCCTGCGTACCCTTTACGAGGCCGTTTTCGCCCCTCTGGAGCGCCACCCGGACCTTCCCCCCTTCTTTGGCGGCGTGGTGGGGTACGCCGCCTACGACCTCATCCGCTACTACGAGAAGCTACCGAGCCTCAAGCCCGACGACCTGGCCCTCCCTGACCTCCTCTTCCTGGAGCCCGAGGTGGTGGTGGTCTTTGACCACACCAAAAGCCTCCTCCACCTGGTGGCCCCGGAAAAGGACCCGGAGGTCGCCGAGGCCCGGCTTGCCTGGGCGGAGCGCAAGCTAAAGGGTCCCCTCCCCGGGGTGCCGGGGGAGAGGGCGGGGGGGAGGGCCAGCTTCCAGGCCGACATGGACCGGGAGGCCTACCTGGAGGCGGTGAGGAAGGCCCTCCGCTACATCAAGGCCGGGGACATCTTCCAGGTGGTCCTCTCCCTAAGGCTTTCCTCCCCCCTCACCGTCCACCCCTTCGCCCTTTACCGGGCCTTGAGGAGCGTGAACCCGAGCCCCTACATGGGCTATCTGGACCTGGGGGAGGTGGTTCTGGTCTCGGCCAGCCCGGAAAGCCTCCTCCGCTCCGACGGCAAAAAGGTGGTGACCCGGCCCATCGCCGGCACCAGGCCCCGCGGTAAGGACGAGGAGGAGGACCGGAGGCTCGCCGAGGAGCTTCTGAAGGACGAGAAGGAGCGGGCCGAGCACCTCATGCTTTTGGACCTCTCCCGCAACGACATCGGCCGGGTGGCCGCCTTCGGCACGGTGCGGGTGGTGGAGCCCATGCACGTGGAGCGCTACTCCCACGTCATGCACCTGGTCTCCACCGTGGAGGGGGTTTTGGCCGAGGGCAAGACTCCCCTAGACGCCCTGGCCAGCGTCCTGCCCATGGGCACCGTCTCCGGGGCCCCCAAGATCCGGGCCATGGAGATCATTGAGGAGCTGGAGCCCCACCGCCGGGGGCCCTACGGCGGGGCCTTCGGTTACCTGGCCTACGACGGGGCCATGGACATGGCCCTTACCCTGCGCACCTTCGTGGTAGCGGGCGGGAAGATGCACGTGCAGGCGGGAGCGGGCATCGTGGCCGACTCGGTGCCGGAGAGGGAATACGAGGAGTGCCTCAACAAGGCGAGGGCCCTCCTCAAGGCGGTGGAGATGGCGGAGGCCGGCTTATGACCACCCCACCCTGGTTTGCGCCAGGGTGGGGGCCCCGGGAAGAGAGGAGGGCGACGTGAGGGTTCTCGTAATAGACAACTACGATAGCTTCACCTACAACCTGGTCCAGTACCTGGGGGAGCTTGGGGCGAGGCCCGTGGTCTGGCGGAACGACCAGTTCGCCCTCGAGGAGGTGGAGGCCCTGAACCCCGACCGGATCCTCATCAGCCCCGGGCCCTGCACCCCCTTTGAGGCGGGGCTTTCCCTTCCCCTGATCGCCCGCTACGCCCCCCGCTACCCCATCTTTGGGGTCTGCCTGGGGCACCAGGCCATCGGGGCCGCCTTCGGGGGCAAGGTGGTGCCGGCCCCGGTCATCATGCACGGCAAGGTGAGCGAGATCCACCACGACGGCACCGGGGTCTTCCGGGGCCTCAAGAGCCCCTTCCCCGCCACCCGCTACCACTCCTTGGTGGTGGAGGAGGTCCCCGAGGACCTGGTGGTGAACGCCTGGGTGGAGGAGGCGGGGGGGCGGACGGTCATGGGCTTCCGCCACCGGGCCTTTCCCACCCACGGGGTCCAGTTCCACCCGGAAAGCTACCTGACCGAGGCGGGTAAGCTGATCCTCAAGAACTTCCTGGAGGACCCATGGACGCGCTGAAGAAAGCCCTTTTAGGCGAGGTCTTGGAGGAGGAGGAGGCCTATGGCCTCATGCAGGCCCTCATGCGGGGGGAGGTCTCCCCGGTAAAGGCGGCGGGCCTCCTCACCGCCATGGCCCTGAGGGGGGAGAGGCCCCACGAGATCGCCGCCATGGCCCGGGCCATGCGGGAGGCGGCGAGGCCTTTGCCTGTAAAAAGGCGGCCCCTTCTGGACATCGTGGGTACCGGGGGGGACCATCAGGGCCTCTTGAACCTCTCCACCCTGGGGGCTCTGGTGGCGGCGGCGGGCGGGGTGGCCGTGGCCAAGCACGGGAACCGGGCGGCGAGCTCCAAGGCGGGCTCGGCCGACCTCCTGGAGGCCTTGGGCGTGGACCTCGAGGCCCCGCCCGAGCGGGTGGGGGAGGCCATTGAGGCCTTGGGCTTCGGCTTCCTCTTCGCCCGGGTCTTCCACCCCGCTATGCACCACGTGGCCCCGGTGAGGGCGGAGCTCGGCATCCGCACTGTCTTCAACCTCCTGGGCCCCCTCACCAACCCCGCCGGGGCGGACCGGTACGTCCTGGGGGTCTTTAGCCCCAAGTGGCTTTCCCCCATGGCCGAGGCCCTGGAGCGGCTTGGGGCCAGGGGCCTGGTGGTCCACGGGGAGGGGGCGGACGAGCTCGTCTTGGGGGAGAACCGGGTGGTGGAGGTGGGGAAGGGGGCCTACGCCCTCACGCCCGAGGCCGTGGGCCTCAGGCGGGCTCCCCTCGAGGCCCTAAGGGGCGGCTCCCCCCAGGAGAACGCCGACCTGGCCCGCAGGGTCTTAAAGGGGGAGGAGAAGGGGCCCATAGGGGAGGCCGTGGCCCTGGCAGCGGGGGCCGGGTTCTACGCGGCGGAGAAGGCCCCCACCCTGGAGGCGGGGGTGCGCCTGGCTCGGGAGGTCCTGGCCTCGGGGGAGGCCTACCTCCTCCTGGAGCGGTACGTGACCTTCCTCAAGGGCTAGACGGGAAGCCCCCGGTAGAGGGCCTCCAGGTCCAAGGAGACCTCCACGCAGGGAAGGGGCACCTGGCCTTCCTCCACCACCTCGTAGCGCCAGCCCCCGTCCGGGAGACGGCGGTAGACCTCCACCCGCTTGGCCTCCTGGGAGACCAGGACGTAGGCCTGAAGGCCGGGGAGCTTGCGGTAGCGGTGGAGCTTTTCTCCCCGGTCTATGGCCTCCGTCCCCTCGGAGAGGACCTCCACCACTAAGCAGGCAGTCTTCTTGTACCGGGCGCCGTCCAGGGGCTCCTCGCAGGTGACGAACACGTCGGGGTAATAGGCGGCGTCTTCCACCTTGAGGAGCATGCCCTCGGCGAAGGCCTCGCACCCCGCCCTTTCCGCCGCCGGTAGGAGGGCGAGGAGGATGCGGGCCACCAGGCGGTTGTGGTAGTCCGTTCCCCCGGCCATGGCGAAGACCAGGCCTTCCACGAACTCGTGGCGCTCGGAGGAGGTGGCCTCGAGGGCCAGAAACTCCTCAAAGCTGGCCCGGCGCAGGGGGGCCTTCCGGGGCATGGCCCCAGTTTAAACCCAGCTCACCCCTCCAAAGGTGTCCTCCCGCCTGGGGCTGGTGGAGAAGAGGACCACGGGGACGCCGGTGTACTCCTCAATGAGCTCCAGGTAGCGGAGGAGGCTTCCCGGCAGGTCCTCGCGCCTTCGCACCCCAGCGAGGTCCCCCCAGCCCTCGAGCTCCAGGTAGCGCACCGCCTCCGGCCTGGCCTCCCCGGGGCGGCTTCCGTCCAGGTACTCCACGGCCACCTTCACCTTCTCCAGCCCCGAGAGGACGTCCAGCTTGGTGAGGGCCAGGCCGTCAAACCCGTTGACCTCGCAGGCGTACTTGAGGGCCACCAGGTCCAGCCAGCCCACCCGGCGGGGCCTCCCCGTGGTGGTGCCGTACTCCCCGCCCTTTTCCCGCAGGTGGTGGGCCAGCTCTCCCTGGATCTCGGTGGGGAAGGGGCCTTCCCCCACCCGGGTGGCGTAGGCCTTGGCCACGCCGTAGACCTTGGTGATGGCCTTGTGGGAGAGCCCTGTGCCCACCAGGATCCCCCCCACGGTGGGGTGGGAGCTGGTCACGTAGGGATAGGTGCCGTAGTTGAGGTCCAAAAGGGTGGCCTGGGCCCCCTCAAAGAGGAGGCGCTTGCCCTTCCTCAAGGCCTCGCGGAGGAGGCTTCCGGTGTCGGCGATGTAGGGCCTCAGGATCTCCCCCATGCGGCGGAGGTCCTCCAAAGCCTTTTCCTCCGTGTCCCAGCCCGCCTCCCGGGTGGAGTTGGGCTTTTCCAGGAGGAGGCGGCGCACCCTTTCCCTCAGGACCGCCTCGTCCAGAAGGTCCCCGGCCCGGATCCCCACCCTTCGCGCCCGGTCGGAGTAGGCGGGGCCGATCCCCCTCCCCGTGGTGCCCACGAAGTTGTGGCGGCTTTCCACGTGCTTGTGGTGGGGAAGGACCAGGTGGGCCCTTTCCGAAACCAGGACCCGGGGGCGGAAGCCCTCCTTTTCCAGGGCCTGAAGCTCCTCCTGGAAGCGGAAGGGGTCAATGACCATCCCGTCGGCCAGGACGTTGACCGCGTGGGGGTGGATGACCCCTGAAGGGAGGAGGTTCAGCTTGAAGACCCTCCCCTCGGCCACCACGGTGTGGCCGGCGTTGGCCCCGCCCTGGTAGCGGATCACGTAGTCGGCCTCCCGGGCCAGGGCGTCCACCACCTTGCCCTTGCCCTCGTCCCCCCACTGCGCTCCGATGATGGCGACTCCCGGCATCCCCCTAAGCTTACGACGCCTCGAGGCGGGCCACCTCCTCGGGGGTGAGGCGAAGGGCGAGGGCTAGGGCGTTCTGCCGGGCCTGGGCCTCGTTCTTGGCCCCGGGAATGGGAAGGGCCCCCTTCGCCATGAGGTAGCGGAGGGCGAGGGCGGCAGGGGTGGTGCCCTTGGCCTGGGCGAGCTCCTTCAGGACGGGGAGGAGGGCCTTCACCTTAGGGAGCAGGGGGCGGTACTTCCTTCCCCGGTAGCCCCCAGGGGGGTTTTCCGGGTCCAGCTTCCCGGTGAGCCAGCCCATGGCCAGGGGGCTGTAGGCCATGAGGGCGATCCCCTCCCGGCGCAGGGCGGGCAGGTGGGCCTCCCAGTCCCGCACCAGGAGGCTGTACTCCACCTGCAGGGCCAGAAGGGGAACCCCGTGCCGGTCCAGCGCCGCCTTGGCCTCTTCCAGCTGGGCCAGGCTCAGGTTGGAAAACCCCACGCCCCGGGTGAGGCCCCGCTCGTAGGCCTCCGCCAAGGCCTCGGCCCAGACCCTGAGGGGCACGGGGGGCCAGGGCCAGTGGAGGAGGTAAAGGTCCAGGGCCTCCACCCCAAGCCGCTTCAGGCTTCCCTCTAGGGCCCGGATGAGGCTTTTGCGGGAAAGCCGCCAGGGGTAGGGGAAGAACTTGCTGACCAGGTAGGGCCTTTTGCCCGCCTCGGCCGCGAAGCGGCCGAGAAGCCTCTCGGAGAGGCCAAAGCCGTAAAACTCTGTGGTGTCAAAGAGAAGGATGCCGGCCTCGAGGGCCGCCAAAAAGGCCCTCCGGAGGTCCTCCTCCCCGTAGTCCCGGCCGTAGCCCCAAAAGAGGCGGTCCCCCCAGGCCCAGGTGCCGATGCCCATCGGGTGCGCGAAAAGCGGGTTCATGCCAGCCTAAAGGGGTTGAAGTCCGTGTCCCGGTCGTAGGCGTCCAGGCCCTCGGCCCGCTTCAGGAAGCCCACCACCCCGTAGGTGACCGGGAGCATGAGGGCCTCCACCCCCACCTTGAAGGCGTAGTTGGAGAGGAAGACGGCGAGGAGGACCTCGTTGGGCCAGATGCCGTAAAAGGCCACCAGCAGAAAGACCCCGGTGTCCAGCCCCTGGCCCACCAGGGTGGAGGCCAGGGCCCTGAGCCAGAAGAAGCGCCCCTCGGTGCGCACCTTGAGCCGGGCCAGCACGTAGGCGTTGGCGAACTCGCCCACGAAGTAGGCCAGGAGGCTTCCCAGGACGATCCTGGGGGTGAGGCCCAAGAGGAGGCCGAAGGCCTGGGCGAAGCGCTGGCTTTCTCCGTCCTCGGGAGCGGGAAGGGCGGCCACCGCCTGGAAGGTGAGGGTGGCCAAGAGGAGGGCGAGAAAGCCTATCCAGATGACCCTTCGGCTTCTACGGTAGCCGTAGACCTCGGTGAGGACGTCCCCGAAGATGTAGGCCAGGGGGAAGAGGAGGGTCCCCCCGTCAAAGGTGAAGGGCCCCAGGACCACCAGCTTGGTGGAGGCCACGTTGGAGACCAGAAGCACCGTGGCGAAGAGGGCGGTGATGAGGTCCAGGTACCTCATTCTTCCTCCGGTCGGATGGAGGTGATAAAGGGCAGGTTGCGGTCAAACTGGGCCCGGTCCAGGCCGTAGCCAAAGACGTAGGCGTCCTCAATCTCAAAGCCCAGGTAGTGGATGGGGACCTCCACCTGGCGCCGGGCCGGCTTGGAGAGAAGGGCCGCCACCCGGATGGAGGCGGGCTTCCTGGCCTCCAGGTAGTCCAGGAGGTAGGCCAGGGTGAGGCCGGTGTCCACGATGTCCTCCACCACGATCACGTCCCGCCCGTGGATGGGAAGCCTCAGGTCCTTGATGAGCTCCACCTCCCCGCTGGACTTCAGGGCGTTCCCGTAGGAGCTTATGGCGATGAAGTCCATGGTGAGGGGGAGGGGGATGGCCCGCACCAGGTCGGCCATGAAGATGAAGGCCCCGTTCAGGACGCAGATGAGGTGGGGGGTCTTCCCCTGGTAGTCCTGGGCGATGGCCTGCCCCAGCTGGGCCACCCGCTTTTGGATGGCCTCGGCGCTGATCTGCACGGGTCCGTTCCCGGCGTTGAACATGCCCCTCATTCTAGCCCCACCTCCTTTAGCAGGGCCTGAACCTCCTCCGGGGAAAGCCTGCGCCACCTCCCGGGGGGCAGGTTGCCCAGCCGGACGGGCCCCACCTGGAGGCGGAGGAGGCGTTTCACCGGGTAGCCCACGGCCTGGAGCATCCTCCGCACCTCCCGCTTCCGCCCCTCCCCCAGGGTGAGGATGGCCCCGCCTTGGGCGGGCCTGCAGGAGAGGGCCCGGGCCGGGCCGTCCTCGAGGGCCACCCCCTCCACCAGCTTCCGGCAGACGGCCTCGGGCAGGGTTCCCCTCTCGGTCCAGACCCGGTAGACCTTCTTGACTCCGTAGCGGGGGTGGGTAAGGCGGAAGAGGAGCTCGCCGTCGTTGGTAAAGAGGAGGAGGCCCTCGGACTCCCGGTCCAGCCGCCCCACCGCCTGGAGGCCGGGGACCTCAGGGAGAAGCTCAAAGACCGTCCTCCGGGCGTGGGGGTCAGAGCGGGTGGTGGTGTAGCCCCGGGGCTTGTGGAGGGCCAGGACCAGGCGCTCCCTGGGCCATTCCACCCGCCTTCCCGCCACCTCCACCAGGTCGTCTGGCCCCACCTTCTGGCCCAGGTGGGCCACCTCCCCGTTCACCCGCACCAGGCCCTGGCGGATCAGGACCTCCGCCTGGCGCCGGCTCGCCACCCCGGCCCGGGCCAGGAGGGCCTGGAGGCGCATGGCCTTCATGGGAAGCTGGGGGGGCGCTTTTCCTTAAGCGCCTTGAGCCCCTCTTCCAGCTCCTCGCCGGCGAAGCCCAGGAACTCTAGGGCCAGGGAGAGCTCAAACTGGGGCAGGAAGGCGCGGTACCAGTGGTTGAGGGCCCGCTTGGTGTGCTCCAAGGCCTCCTTGGGGCCTTGAGCGAGCCTTTCCGCCACCTCCAGGGCCCTGGCGTAGACCTCCCCCTCCTCCACCGCCAGGGCCACCAGGCCCAGCCGCTCGGCCTCCTCCCCGCTTAAGGGCTCGTTGAGGAAGAGGTGGTACTTGGCCTTGGCCATGCCCAAGAGAAGGGGCCAGAGGAGGACGGCGTGGTCCCCCGCCGCCACCCCCAGGCGCAGGTGCCCGTCCAGGAGCCTGGCCTTTTTGCCCACCACGGCCACATCCGCCGCCAGGGCCAAGGCCAGCCCCGCCCCCACCGCCACCCCTTCCACCGCCGCCACCACGGGCCTGGGGAAGTCCAAGGGCCCCAGGACCAGGTCCCGGGCCTCCCGGTAGACCCGCATCAGGGCCTGGTGGGAGGCGCGCATCTCCTCTATGAGGGCAAAGGAGCCCCCGGCCGAGAAGACCCCGCCCTCGCCCCTGATGAGGACGGCCCGGGCTTCCTCCACCTCCTCGAGGTCCCGCCACACCCGGGAGAGGGCCCGGTGGGTCTTGGGGTCCATGGCGTTCAGCCTCTCGCCCTTGAAGGTGATCTCCAGCACCCCGGGCCTGGGCCAGGCGAAGCCCAGGCTGGGGTAGCGCTCTTGGAGCTCCACTCCCTCATTCTAGGGGGGTGATAGAATCCCCTAGGCATGGCCCTCTACGCGGTGGACAAGCCCCTCCACCTCACCTCCCACGACGCGGTGGAGGAGGCCAGGAAGCGCCTAGGCACCCGCCGGGTGGGGCACACGGGCACCCTGGACCCCCTGGCCACGGGGCTTCTCCTCCTGGTCTCGGAGGAGAGCACCAAGCTGGTCCCCTTTCTCTCGGGGGAGGACAAGGAGTACATCGCCTGGGTGTCCTTTGGGGCCACCACGCCCACCTTAGACGCCGAGGGTCCCGTCAGCGAAGAGGCCCCGGTGCGCTTTGACCGCAAGGACCTCGAGGCCGCCCTCCCTGGCTTCCTGGAGGTGAAGGAGCAAATCCCCCCTCTCTACTCCGCCATCAAGGTGAAGGGCAAGCGGGCCTACGAGGCCGCCCGGGAGGGGAAGCCTCTGGAGCTTGGCCCCAGGCCCGCCAGGTACCTGGAGGTGGAGCTTCTGGCCCTGGACCCCGAACCCATCCCCCACCCCATCGCCCCCTCGGCCAAGGGCTGGCGCCTGGCGGAGAAGGGGGGGCGGAAGGTGGAGCTTCCCCGGCCTCTCGGGGCCTACCCCACCGCGGTGATCCGGCTGGTGGTGGGCCCCGGCACCTACGTGCGGGCCTTCGCCCGGGATCTGGGGGAGAAGCTCAAGACCAAGGCCTTCCTCTCCGGCCTGGTGCGCACCCGCATCGGCAAGGTGGGGCTGGAGCGGGCGGTGTCCCTGGCCGAGCTTTCCCCGGATAAGGCCATCCCCGAGGTGGACGCCCTGCCCTTCCCCGTGGTGGAGCTCTCCCACACCGAGGCCAGGCGGGTGCTGGAAGGGGTGCCCCTCCCCATCCCCGCCCTGGGCTACGTGACCCTGATAGACTCCCGCAGGCGGCTTCTGGCCATCGCCGAGGGCGACGGCTTCAAGCTGAAGATCAAACGGGTTTTTGTGAAGGAGGTATAGGTATGGTCATCGGCGTGCCCAAGGAGATCAAGACCCTGGAGAACCGCGTGGCTCTCACCCCGGGGGGCGCGGAAAGCCTGGTCCGCAGGGGCCACACCGTCTTGGTGGAGCGAGGGGCGGGGTTAGGGTCGGGCCTGACCGACGCCGAGTACGAGCGGGCAGGGGCGGCCCTGGTGAGCCGGGAGGAGGCCTGGAAGGCGGAGATGGTGGTGAAGGTGAAGGAGCCCCTACCTGAGGAGTACCCCTTCCTGCGGGAGGGCCTCATCCTCTTCACCTACCTCCACCTGGCCGCCGACCGGACCCTCACCGAGGCCATGCTGAAAAGCGGGGTCACCGGCATCGCCTACGAGACCGTCCAGCTCAAGGACGGCTCCCTGCCCCTCCTCATCCCCATGAGCGAGGTGGCGGGGCGCATGGCTCCCCAGGTGGGGGCCCAGTTCTTGGAGAAGCCCAAGGGGGGCCGAGGGGTCCTCCTCGGGGGGGTGCCGGGGGTGGCCCCGGCCAGCGTGGTGATCCTGGGGGGCGGCACCGTGGGCACCAACGCCGCCAAGATCGCCTTGGGCATGGGGGCCCAGGTCACCATCCTGGACGTGAACCACAAGCGCCTGCAGTACCTGGATGACATCTTCGGCGGGCGGGTGGTGACCCTCACCGCCACCGAGGCCAACATCAAGAAGAGCATCGGCCACGCCGATCTCCTCATCGGGGCGGTGCTGGTGCCGGGGGCCAAGGCCCCCAAGCTGGTGACCC
Source organism: Thermus aquaticus (assembly GCF_001280255.1). NCBI lineage: Bacteria > Thermotogati > Deinococcota > Deinococci > Thermales > Thermaceae > Thermus > Thermus aquaticus. The sequence continues at coordinate 226,316 of NZ_LHCI01000106.1, forward strand.
GGGACATGCTCCCCCTCATGAAGGAGGGCTCGGTGATCGTGGACGTGGCCGTGGACCAGGGGGGGTGCGTGGAGACCATCCGCCCCACCACCCACGCCGAGCCCACCTACGTGGTGGACGGGGTGGTCCACTACGGGGTGGCCAACATGCCGGGAGCCGTCCCCCGGACCTCCACCTTCGCCCTCACCAACCAGACCCTGCCCTACGTGCTCAAGCTGGCGGAAAAGGGCCTGGGGGCCCTTCTGGAGGACGAGGCTCTGCTCAAGGGCCTCAACACCCACAGGGGCCTCCTCACCCACCCGGGGGTGGCCGAGGCCTTCGGCCTCCCCTATACTCCCCCTGAGGAAGCCCTGAGGAGGTAGGATGGCGGGACGCTTGACCATAACGGAAAACGCCCTGGCGGCCCTTCTGGCCTTGGCGGCCCACGAGGTGCCCGGGGTGGTGGGCATGGCTCCGGCGGGGCTCAAGGAGCAGGTGGTGCGCATCCTGGGGCGGCAGGAGGCCAGCGAGGGGGTGGTGGTCCGCCCGGACCCCGCCGCTCCCGGCAAGTACCAGGCGGACTTCTACGTGGTGGTGGCCGTGGGGGCCCGCATCCCCACGGTGGTGGAGTCCCTGGCTGAGCGGGTGGGCTTCGCCGCCAAGAGGCTGGCCGGGGTGGAGCTCTCCCAGGTGCGGGTCCACGTGGTGGGGGTGGGGCGTGGCTAGTTGGGCCCCGGAGGAGGTGGCCGAGGCCTTCCGCTTCGCCACGGACTGGTTCGGCGTCTACGTGGAGGAGCTGAACGCCCTCAACGTCTACCCCGTGCCCGACGGGGACACGGGCACCAACATGCACCTCACCCTCCAGTCCGCCCGGCGGGAGCTGGACCTGGCGGACACCTCCAGGATGCCCGAGGTGGCCCGGGCCATCGCCTACGGGAGCCTGCTGGGGGCCCGTGGGAACAGCGGGGTCATCCTCTCCCAGATCCTCAAGGGCTTCTCCGAGGCCATCCGCAAGAAGGGGGTGCTGGATGCCAAGACCCTGGCCGAGGCCCTGCGCCTGGGGGCGGAGACGGGCTACCGGGCGGTGATGCGCCCCGTGGAGGGCACCATCCTGACCGTGGCCAGGGCGGCGGGGGAGGGGGCCAGGGGGGATAGCTTGAAGGACGTCCTGGAAAGCGCCTTGGCGGCGGCCCGGGAGGCCCTGGCCAAGACCCCCGAACTCCTTCCCGTCCTCAAGCAGGCCGGGGTGGTGGACGCCGGGGGAGCGGGGTACGTGCGCTTTCTGGAGGGGATCCACGGCTACGCCCTGGGGCTTCCCCTGCCCGAGCCCCCCAAGGTGGAGCGCTACGCCCAGACCGCCTTCGCCACCGAGGAGTTCGGCTACTGCACCGAGTTCCTCATGGAGGGGGTGGAGGTTCCCATAGAGAAGATCCGGGAGGCCGTGGCCCCCTTTGGGGACTCCCTTCTGGTGGTGGGGGCGGAAGGGTACGTGAAGGGCCACATCCACACGGACGACCCCGACGGCCTCCTCGCCACCGTGGCCCGCTTTGGCCGCATGGTGCGCACCAAGGTGGAGGACATGTCCGAGCAGCACACGGAGATCCTGGCCATGGCGGGCCTTTTGGAGGAGGCCCCGCCCCCCACGGGCCTGGTGGCCGTGGCCCTGGGGCACGGGGTGGCCCGGGCCTTCCGCTCCCTGGGGGCCAGGGTGGTGGCCGGGGGGCAGACCCAGAACCCCAGCGTGGAGGACATCCTCTCCGCCATCAAAAGCCTCCCCAACCCCAAGGTGATCCTCCTGCCCAATAACCCCAACGTCTTCATGGCGGCGGAGGAGGCGGTCAAGCTGGCCAGGGAGGCGGGCAAGGAGGTCCACGTCCTCAAGACCCGCACCATAGGCCAGGGCCTGGCGGCGGCGGTCCGCTATGAGCCCGAGCGGGAGCCCGAGGAGCTCCTTCCCGAGATGGCGGAGGCCATGGAGGGGGCGGTGACCCTCGAGGTCACCTGGGCCAGCCGCGACGCCGAGGTGGACGGCCTCAAGGTCCTCAAGGACAAGCCCATCGGCCTTCTGGACGGCCGGCTGGTCCTGGTGGGAAAGACCCCGGAGGAGGTCCTCGAGGGCCTCGTCCGCCTGGCCCAGGAGGGGAAGGAGGTCCTCACCCTCTTCCTGGGGCCCAACACCCCCAAGGAGGCTGCCGAGGCCGTGGCCCAGAAGTTCCCCGCACTGGCGGTGGAGATCCTGCCCGGCGGCCCCGACCGGTACGCCTACCTGGGCGTGCTGGAGTAGCTAAAGAAAAGCCCAAGCCCTTACCCCCTTTCCCGGGCTTTCCCGAGGGAAAGGGGGGGATTTATGCGGAATGCCTGGTCCGCCTTGCTGCTGGCCCTGAGGTTCGCCTGCGAGGCGGACGCCCGGCGGGCCCTGGCGGTAGATGAGGAGGCCAGTGGGAAGCTTTCCTACCACCGCCTGGTCTACCTGGGGGTACAGGAAGAGCGGCGCTGGGGGCGGGTGGGGCGTCCGAGGAAGGGGGAGGCGCCCCTCTCGGTGGGCTACCGCCTCCTGGCCCGCTTGGAGGTGGACGAGGGGAAGCTGGAGCGGGCGAGGCGGGGCCTACTGGGGGCACAGCGATATTACCTCCGGGAGTGAGGGGGGTGCGGAATGTGGGGGGGAAGGTTCTGGGCAACCATAAGGCAAAACCCCCCCAGGATGCCCTGGGGGGTTTATGTGGAGCGGGAGACGGGACTTGAACCCGCGACCCCGACCTTGGCAAGGTCGTGCTCTACCAACTGAGCTACTCCCGCGAAGGCAAAATCCCCCGCACCGACCTACTCTCCCAGGACCCTGCGGTCCCAGTACCATCGGCGCTGGCGCGTTTCACTTCCGTGTTCGGAATGGGAACGGGTGGTTCCACGCCGCTAAGGGCACGGGGGATTCTCGTGTTTTGCTTTTCAAAGAGCCCGCGCCACCGAGGGGCGGGGGACCTTGGCTGGGGTGGGTATAAGGGCAAAAGGGTCAAGACCTCGGACGATTGGGACCGGTCAGCTCAACGCCTCGCGGCGCTTACACCTCCGGCCCATCCACCGGGTAGTCTTCCCGGGTCCTTACCGGCTTTACGCCGTGGGAGGCCTCATCTTGGGGCGGGTTTCCCGCTTAGATGCTTTCAGCGGTTATCCCTCCCGCACATGGCTACCCAGCTTATGCCCCTGGAGGGACAGCTGGGAAACCAGAGGTGCGTCCCTTCCGGTCCTCTCGTACTAGGAAGAGCCCCCCTCAAGCCTCCTGCGCCCGTGGCGGATAGAGACCGAACTGTCTCACGACGTTCTGAACCCAGCTCGCGTGCCGCTTTAATGGGCGAACAGCCCAACCCTTGGGACCTTCTTCAGCCCCAGGATGCGACGAGCCGACATCGAGGTGCCAAACCTCCCCGCCGCTGTGGACGCTCGGGGGAGATCAGCCTGTTATCCCCGGGGTAACTTTTATCCGTTGATCGATGGCCCTTCCACACGGGACCACCGGTTCACTAGGCCCGGCTTTCGCCCCTGCTCGGCTTGCAGGCCTCACAGTCAGGCCCCCTTCTACCCTTGCGCTCTCCGGCGGATTTCCGTCCCGCCTGAGGGGACCTTTGGGCGCCTCCGTTACGCTTTAGGAGGCGACCGCCCCAGTCAAACTGCCCGCCAAGCGCTGTCCCCCGCTAGGGGTTAGGCCCCCAGTCGCACCAGGGTGGTATTTCACCGGCGCCTCCACCGCCCCCGAAAGGGCGGCTTCCCAGGCTCCCACCTATCCTACGCAGGTGCGACCAAGAGCCAACACCAGGCTGCAGTAAAGCTCCACGGGGTCTTTTCGTCCTGCCACGGGTAGGCCGCATCTTCACGGCCAGTTCAATTTCACCGGGTCCCTCGCCGAGACAGCGCTCCGGTCGTTACGCTTTTCGTGCAGGTCGGAACTTACCCGACAAGGAATTTCGCTACCTTAGGACCGTTATAGTTACGGCCGCCGTTCACCGGGGCTTCGGTTTGGGGCTTGCACCCCTCCCCTTGACCTTCCGGCACCGGGCAAGCGTCGCTCCCTATACCTCCTCTTACGAGTTCGCAGAGAGCTGTGTTTTTGGTAAACAGTCGCCAGAGCCTATTCACTGCGGCTCCCAAGCGGCGCCCGAAGGCGCCACCGGGAGCACCCCTTCTCCCGAAGTTACGGGGCCAACTTGCAGAGTTCCTTGGCGAGGGTTCTCCCGCGCGCCTTAGTGCTCTCGCACCCGCCCACCTGTGTCGGTTTGCGGTACGGGTTCCCGTGGGTTGTGCTTAGAGGCTTTTCTTGGCTCCCTGGCTTCGGGGGGTTGTCACCCTCACGGGCTTCCCCACCACGCAGAGCCCACGGGAGGCGGATTTGCCTACCTCCCACCCTGCGCTTCTGGCCGGGCTCGTCCATGGCTCCGGTCCCCCTAGCCTAGAGCGTCCCCCCATCGCACCCACGGGAAGGGCCGGAATATTAACCGGCTGTCCATCGGCTACGCCTTTCGGCCTCACCTTAGGTCCCGCCTAACCCTACGCTGACGACCATGGCGTAGGAACCCTTGGGCTTACGGCGACAGGGATTCTCACCCTGTTTATCGTTACTCATGCCGGCATTCGCACTTCCCTTACCTCCAGCCGCCCTCACGAGCGACCTTCATCGGCATCGGGAACGCTCCCCTACCGCCTAGGGCTTGCGCCCTAGGCCCGCAGCTTCGGCGCTGGGCTTAAGCCCCGATCATTTTCGGCGCAGCGCCACTCGACCAGTGAGCTATTACGCACTCTTTAAAGGATGGCTGCTTCTAAGCCAACCTCCTGGCTGTCTTCGCGGCGCCACATCCTTTCCCACTTAGCCCAGACTTGGGGACCTTAGCTGGCGGTCTCGGTTGTTCCCGCGCTCGGACGCGGACGTTATCGCCCGCGCCCTCACTCCCAGGCTCCACCTGGGACCCTTCGGAGTTTGACAGGGTTTGGTAGGCTGGTGGGCCCCCTAGCCCTATCAGTGCTCTACAGGCCCCAGTCAGCGCCTGAGGCTGACCCTAAAGTCATTTCGGGGAGAACCAGCTATCTCCGGGTTCGGTTAGCTTTTCACTCCTAATCCCAGCTCATCCGAGGGGTTTGCATCCCCCACCGGTTCGGGCCTCCACTGGGTTTCACCCCAGCTTCACCCTGGCCAGGACTAGCTCACCCGGTTTCGGGTCCACGGCCGCGGACTTCGCGGGCCGCACGCGGCCCACCTGCGCCCTATTCGGACTCGGTTTCCCTACGCCTCCGCCTTACGGCTTAAGCTCGCCCACGACCGTGAGTCGCCGGCTCATGCTTCAATAGGCACGCCGCAACCCCTAAAGGGGCCGCGACTGCTTGTAAGCCCACGGTTTCAGGTTCTATTTCACTCCCCTCCCGGGGTTCTTTTCACCTTTCCCTCACGGTACTGGTTCACTATCGGTCACCCGGAGTACTTAGCCTTAGGCGGTGGTCCGCCCAGATTCCCCCATGGCTCCACGAACCACGGGGTACTCGGGTACCCTCACCTATCCCCTCACCTTTCGCCTACGGGGCTTTCACCCTCTCTGGCGCTGCTTCCCAGACAGCTTCGGCTAGGCTAGGGATTCGGCATCTGAGGGCCCCACGACCCCGCCCGGACAAGCCGGACGGTTTAGGCTCTTCCCCTTTCGCTCGCCGCTACTCAGGGAGTCGCTTTCGCTTTCCTCTCCTCTGGGTACTGAGATGTTTCAGTTCCCCAGGTTCCCCCCGCACAAAGGCGGTGACCCGTGTTCCCACGGGCCGGGTTTCCCCATTCGGACATCCAGGGATCAACGCTCGCTACCAGCTCCCCCTGGCTTATCGCAGGTAGCCACGTCCTTCATCGGCTCGGGTGCCAAGGCATCCACCGTGGGCCCTTAGCATCTTGACCCTTCAAGGACCACGCAGAACGTGGCCCGTGGCTTCCATCCATCCACCCCAGCTTTCAAGATCCCCCGCCGCCCATCGGGCAGCGCAAACATGAATCTACCAGATGCCCTAAAAGGTGTCAAGGGGCTCAGGGCCGGTTCCTCCTCTTGAAGGCGCCTGGCCGCTTTCCCCTGGCCCAATGGCGGGCGGTTCATTTGGGGTGGGGGCCCCAAAGAGGCCTTGCAGACCTGGCGGCGCCGTGTGCTTCTGCCTCAGCTTGTCGGAACGTGAGGGGGGAGCTCAGCGGCGGGATATCTTGACGGGTGGGCCTCTTCCGGCTAAGCTAAACTTTGCGTGCGGGGGCGATTAGCTCAGCTGGTCAGAGCGCACGCCTGATAAGCGTGAGGTCGGTGGTTCAAGTCCACCATCGCCCACCAAAAACCCCGGGCCCAAGGCCCGGGGCGGCTTTTTAGAAAAACGGGGGAGTGCGAGGGGGCAGTAATCCCCCCCGATTCATCGGGGGGATACACGGACCCCCTCGCCCTTTTGCGCTACCATGAAGGAGGAAAATGCCTCTCCTGACCCTCAAGGCCCAGATCCACGCCACGCCCGAGGTGGAAGCCGTCCTCAAGGAGGCCATGCGTTCCGCCACCAAGGTCTACAACGGCCTGCTTTGGCACCTCCGGGAGGCCTACAAAGGGACCGGGAAGGTGGACCTCTCCCGCAAGAACCTCAACCGCATCCTGAAGGAGCTTCCCCGGGCCAAGGACTACTACTCTATGTCCGTCCAGCTCACGAGAGAGGAGGTGAGAGAGGCCTATAAGGCCTTCTTCGCCCTGAGGAAAGAAGGAAAGACAAACCACCAGGCCCCCGGATTTCGGCGCAAGGGGTACCTCTCCCCGCTCAGGTACGTCCAAAGCGGCTACAAGGTGGAGGGGGACAGGGTCACGGTCTCCCTGGGCACGGGGCGGAAAGACGGGATACGCCAAGTCTCCTTCCGCATCACCCACCGCCCCGGAGTACGGTACGAAAGGGTGCGGCAACTCTCCATCGTCTACGACAAGTTCTCCGGGCGCTTGGAAGCCCGTCTGACGGTGGAAGTGAGGGCCAACCCTAGACCAGGAGAAGGTCGGGTAGCCCTAGACCTGGGGGAGACAATCTTGATGGCGGCGGCCTTTGATGACGGGGGCGCCTTACTCTACTCGGGCCGGGGGCTTAAGGCGGTGCGGCGGTACTGGCAGAAAGTCCGGGCGAACCTCAAGCGGGGCTCCCGCAGGTGGAGGGAGGTAGCCCATCGGGAGAGGGCTCAGGTGAACGATCTTCTACGTCAAGCCGCCTCCCACTTCCTTCGTGAGTGCGTCAGCCGAGGCGTGGGAGAAGTCGTGGTCGGGGACCTCTCGGGCCTCCGGGAGGGCTTGGACTACGGCGAGGTCCTCAACCAGAGGCTCCACGCCTGGCCCTACCGCAAGCTGGTGGAGGTTCTGAAGTACAAAGGGGCCCTCATGGGCATCAAAGTCCACGAGGTGGAGGAAAGGAAGACCTCCCTCACCTGCCACGCTTGCGGGAAGGCTTCGCCTTCCAACAGGAAGCACCGGGGTCTATACACCTGCTCTTGCGGCTGGAAGGCGCAAGCGGATGTCAACGGGGCCCTGAACATCTACGAGCGGGCTTTCCAGGTATCTCCCGTCAAGGGGAGTAGTGGCCGTGTGGCACGGCCCGTGGTCCGGTCGTTCCGTCTGGGATGGCACGGAGTCCACGAACCGAAGCGCAAGGGTAGCCTCTTGCGTGCATCCTAAAAGGGATGCCCCCGGATTTATCCGGGGGAGGATGTCACGCCTGGGATTCTCGGTGGACCACCAAGGTATCGGCGATGAGGTCGTGCCAGGCCTGCCTTTGGGGATGGAAGAAGGCCCACAGGTAGCCGAGGGCCAAGGGCAAGGTGGAGAGGGTTTTGCCCACCACCTCCCGCATGAGGGCGGTGAGCCAGTCCACAGGGCGGCCGTCGGTTTTCACCACGCGGATGCCCAGGAGCATCTTGCCCGGCGTGGCCCCGTAGAGGGCAGTGAAGGCCACGTAGTAGGCCCAGCTGGGAACCCAGTTGAAGAGGAAGTTCTGGAGCGGGGTGGTGTTCACCCAGTCCACCCCGGCCAGGGCCATAAGAAGAAGGGTCACGGGCACCAGGATCAGGCCGTCCACAAAGGAGGCCACCAGCCGACGCCAGGGGCTTGCGATTACCATAGTCCACCTCCTAGGTAGCGGTACTCCAGGCGGAAGCGGCTTTGGGCCAGGGCCTGCAGGAGGGCTTGGGTGTCTGAGGCGAAGCCAAAGGGAGGTTCGTCTCCCAAAAGCTCCACCAGCAGACCCTTGGGCTTTTTGTACCGGACCAGGCGGAAGCCAGTCAGACCCGCCAGCTCGGCGGCCCTTTGGGCGGCGTCCTCTAGGTAGCCCTCCCGGTCGGCCAGGCCCAGGGCCAGGGCCTGCGCGCCTGAATAGATGCGCCCGTCCGCCAGGCGGTAGGCCTTTTCCAGAGGCATCCTTCTTCCTTCCGCCACCCGCCTCACGAAGAGCTCGTAGGCCTCCCGCATGTAGCCCTGGAGGAGGGTCTTTTCCTCCGGGGTCAGGGGGCGGAGGCCCGAGGCCATGTCCTTGAGCCTGCCCTCCTTCAGAACCTCCACCTCAACCCCCAGCTTGTCCAGAAGGCCCTGGACCTGGAGCAGGATGGAGATGACCCCGATGGAACCGGTTACGGTGGTGGGGGCGGTGACGATCTCCCGGGCGGCGGTGGCCGCATAGTAGCCGCCGCTGGCGGCCACGGTGCCCAGGCTGGCCACCAGGGGCTTTTCCCGGGCCAGCTCCTTTAGGGCGCGGTGGATGGCCTCGGTCTCCGTGACCCCGCCCCCGGGGCTAACCACCTCGAGGACCACGGCCTTGATCCCGGGGTCCTCCTTGGCCTGGCGCACCTGGGAGAGGAAGTCTTCCAGGGCCTTGTCGGTGGGGATGGTTCCTTTGAGCTCTAGGAGGAGGACCTTTTCCCCCTGGCCGAAAAGGGTCGTCTCCTGCCAGCGCCCTTTAGCCTTTTCCGGGGCGGTGAGGCGACCCAGGCCCACCACCGCCAGGAACACCACCAGGAGAAAGAGGATGAGGGCCAGCCAGCGCTTTCGGTTCATGGTTCCAGTTTAGCACGGGGTATGCTGAGGCCCGTGCTGAGGGTGGTGGTGGAGCCCGGCAAGGAGCGGAAGCTCAGGAACTTCTACCCCAACGTCTACCGGGACGAGCTCCAGGAGGCTCCCCAGGAGGCGGGGGTGGCCGAGGCCTATGGGGCCGACGGGGCCTTTCTGGCGGTGGGCTACTACGACCCCCGTTCCCGCATCCCCTTCCGGGCCTTCCGCTTTGACCGGGGGCCTTTGGACCGCCGCTTTTTCCGGGAGCGCTTCGTGAGGGCCCTTAAGAAGCGGGAGGGGCTTGGGCCTAGCTTTCGCCTGGTACACGGGGAGGCGGACGGGCTTCCCGGGCTGGTGGTGGACCGCTTTGGCGGGGTCCTAGTCCTCCAGGTGCGCTCCCGGGGGATGGAGGCCCTCCGGGAGGTCTGGTTCCCGGCCCTTTTGGAGGTGGTGAGGCCCGAGGGCGTGTACGAGCGGAGCGACGTGGAGGCCAGGCGGCAGGAGGGGCTTCCCGAGCGGGTGGGGGTGGTCTTTGGGGAGGTGCCGGAGGTCCTTTCGGTGGAGGAGGACGGCCTCCTTTTCTCCATCCCCCCGGCCCTGGCCCAGAAGACGGGGTTTTACCTGGACCAGCGGGAAAACCGCCGCCTTTTGGAGGCCATGGTGCGCCCGGGGGAGCGGGTTTTGGACGTGTACAGCTACGTGGGGGGGTTCGCCCTCAGGGCCGCCAGAAAGGGAGCCTACGCCCTGGCGGTGGACAAGGACCTCGAGGCCCTCTCCGTCCTGGACCGGGCCGCCCTCCGGGCGGGGCTTCGCGTGGACATCCGCCAGGGGGAGGCCCTGGAGGTCTTGAGAACCCTGGAAGGCCCCTTCCACCACGTCCTCCTGGACCCTCCCACCCTGGTCAAGAGGAAGGAAGAGCTTCCCGCCATGAAGGGCCACCTGGTGGACCTGGTGCGGGAAGCGCTGCGCCTTCTTGCCAAGGAGGGCTACCTCTGGCTTTCCACCTGCAGCTACTACGTGAAGGTGGAGGACCTCCTGGAGGTGGCCCGCCGGGCGGCCCACGACCTCGGAGTGCGCCTCAGGGTCCACGCCGTCACCTACCAGCCCCAGGACCACCCCTGGAGCCTGCACGTGCCGGAAAGCCTCTACCTGAAGACGGTCATCTTCCAGGAGGACGCCCTCTAATACCACCCCATGCTGGCTTGGGCCAGCATGGGGGCCCCGGCAAAAGGTTCCCGGGGAAGTTAATGGTGGGCTGAAGGATGTATGATGACGGCGGAAGCACCCCTGGGGTGCGGAAAAGGAGGAGCCTATGGAAGTGGCACGGGGTCTTGAGGGCGTTCTCTTCACGGAAACTCGGATGTGCTTTATTGACGGGGAGGCGGGCCGCCTTTACTACTACGGCATCCCCATTCAGGAGCTGGCGGAGAAGAGCACCTTTGAGGAGACCACCTACTTGCTTCTCCACGGCAGACTGCCTCAGCGAGGGGAGCTAGAGGCCTTTAAAAAGGACCTGGCGGCCAGGCGGGCTTTGCCTTCTCACCTCCTGGAGTCCTTCCGGCGCTACCCCGCCTCGGCCCACCCCATGAGCTTTTTGCGCACCGCCGTCTCCGAGCTGGGCATGCTGGACCCCACCGAGGGAGATATCTCCCGGGAGGCCCTGTACCAGAAGGGCCTGGACCTGATCGCCAAGTTCGCCACCATCGTGGCCGCCAACAAGCGCCTCAAGGAGGGTAAGGAGCCCCTTCCTCCCCGGGAGGACCTCTCCCACGCCGCCAACTTCCTTTACATGGCGAACGGCGTGGAGCCTTCCCCTGAGCAGGAGCGCCTCATGGACGCGGCCCTCATCCTCCACGCCGAGCACGGCTTCAACGCCAGCACCTTCACCGCCATCGCCGCCTTCTCCACGGAGACCGACCTCTACTCGGCCATCACCGCCGCCGTGGCCTCTTTGAAGGGCCCCAGGCACGGTGGGGCCAACGAGGCGGTCATGAAGATGATCCAGGAGATCGGCGCGCCCGAGAGGGCCCGGGAGTGGGTGCGGGAAAAGCTTTCCAAGAAAGAGCGGATCATGGGCATGGGCCACCGGGTCTACAAGGCCTTTGACCCCAGGGCCGGGGTTCTGGAGAAGCTGGCCCGCCGCGTGGCGGAGAAGCACGGGCACTCCCCCGAGTACCAGATCCTCAAGATCGTGGAGGAGGAGGCGGGGAAGGTGCTGAACCCGCGGGGCATCTACCCCAACGTGGACTTCTATTCCGGGGTGGTCTACTCCGACCTGGGCTTCGGGCTGGAGTTCTTCACCCCCATCTTCGCCGTGGCCCGCATCTCCGGCTGGGTGGGGCACATCCTGGAGTACAAGGAGCAGGACAACCGCCTCCTGCGCCCCGACGCCAAGTACATCGGGGAGCTGGACCGGCCCTACGTGCCCCTGGAGGCCAGGGGCTGAGTACCCCGCCGTGGCAGGAGCCCCAGAAGGGCCCAGCCAAGCCCTTTCGGTGTGGAAAAACCAAGGGACGGCCCCTTAGGCCTTGCCTTTTGCCGGAGCCCCCATGCTGGCTTGGGCCAGCATGGGGTGGTACTAGAGGCTGTCGTAAAAGGGTGGTATCCTTGAAGGGTGCCTCTTAGACGATGTTACCCCAGCGACCTAACCGACGAGGAGTGGGGCCTCCTGGAGCCCCTCATCCCCGCCCCCAAGCCCGGCGGCCGGCCCGCCAAGGTGTCCAGAAGAGAGATCATGAACGCCATCCTTTACGTCCTGAAGAACGGCATCCCCTGGCGAGCCATGCCCCATGACCTGCCCCACTGGTCCACCGTCTACCACTACTTTCGCCAGTGGCAGAAGGAGGGGGTGTGGGAGAAAGCGGTGCAAGCCCTGGTCCGCCGGGACC
>NZ_LHCI01000106.1:238258-239545 GCF_001280255.1 Thermus aquaticus
AGGAGACGGCTTCTTCCCTGGGTTTGGAGCTGGAGAAGGACCTTTGCCTGGCTGGGGCGGAACCGGCGTCTTGCCAAGGACTATGAGGAGAACCCTCGGGTAAGCGAGGCCTGGGTCTATCTGGGCATGCTACGATTGTTGGTGAAGCGGCTAGCCAGGGCCGTGTAACTGCCCGTGGAGGACTTTTACGACAGCCTCTAAGTGCCCATGCATTAAACTATCCACATGCCTGCCCCCCTTCGCATCCACCTGACCCCAGAGGAGGACGCCCGGCTCCGAGAGCTGGAGACCAACCCCGTGGTCCCCTTCAAGGTCCGGCGCCGGGCCCAGGCCGTCCGCCTGGCCGCCCAGGGCTGGACCGCCCCCCGCATTGCCCGCCACCTGGGCCTGGACCGCACCACCCTCCACCGCGACCTCAGGCGGTGGCTGGAAAGGGGAATAGAGGGGCTTGAAGACGGCAAGCCCCCCGGGGCCAAACCCCGCTGGACCCCGGCCATGAGCGCCTTCCTGCGGGAGCTCTTGGCGGGGGAGGAGGCCTGGACGGCCCCCCGGCTCCAGGAGGCTTTGGAGAGGCGCTTCTTCGTGACCTTCCACCCGGGTACGGTAGGGCGGAAGCTCCTGGAGATGGGGTACCAGTGGAAAAGGACCCGGTACGTGCCCACGGGGAAGCCCACGGCGGAGGAGAGGGAGAGGTTTGCGGCCGCCTTGGAGGAGGCGGAAAGGGGGGCTGAGGGTGTTCTTTCTGGCTGCTTTGCGAAGTAAACACCGAACTGAGAGCGGGTTTGGACTTTCCCTGCCTCCCACCTACGCCTGGGCGAGGAAGGGGGAAGCGGTGCGGGTGCCCCGGGCCTGGGGGAAGTCGGGGCGGGTGAACGCGGTGGCGCACCTGGAGCGGCGTTCCTGTGGGGGCTGGGCGTTGGGGTGCGCCCTGCCAGAGGGGCGGTGCGGGACGAGGGCCTACCCGTCGCGGTACAGCCCCCATTTGAACCCGGTGGGTCAGCCGTGAGGCTATGTTCTGGCTATCTGGCGGCGGGTGAAGGGGTCCTTGATGCCCCGGCGGCACTACAGGAGCGTGGAGGAGCTGAGGGGGGCGGTGGCCGTGGCTATGGAGAGGCTCAGGGAAGGGCTGGGGCATGGGGTGTTGCATGTATCTTGCCCTCTGAGGGAGGTCCTACCGCCTATGTTGCCGGGCTCCCACGCCCGCGACTTTGATCGGTAGCCACCCGCCCCGGCCTCCCCGCCGCACAGTATCCCGGTCGTCAAAGACCGCATCCACATGGACGGCCC
>NZ_LHCI01000106.1:239565-239940 GCF_001280255.1 Thermus aquaticus
CTCTGGACGTACTTGTCGGCCCCGCCCGGAGGGGTGATGGGGAACTGCGGGTTGCGGACCATCTCCACCGTGCTCCCGGGCACCCAGCGCCGGAGGACAAAGGGCCCGGAGTAGACCCAGGACTTTACCCACATCTCCGTTTCGTGGTAAATCTCCCCTTGCGGGCGCAGCCCGTATCTGGTACCGGGGGTGATCCATGGACATGCTCAAGGTGGCCGAGGCCAGGCTCCAGGAGTTCACGGGCCGTTTTGCGAGCGTTTTCCCCCGATAAGCGCCTCCACCGACGGTTTGAAGAGGTGGTGCGGGGCGCCTTGGCCGCAGGCTCAGCCCGGGTGAGCGAGATGGTGGCCTCGCTCCCTTCTCCCCTCCAGAACC
>NZ_LHCI01000106.1:241642-256584 GCF_001280255.1 Thermus aquaticus
GTGAGGGGAAGTAGGCCTTCAGGGTGGATTTAGCGGCTAGGTAGCCTTTGGCGAGGTCTTGGCCTTGAAGGAGGAAAAAGATGGCGAGGGTCAGTAGCTCGGCCAGAGTAGCCTTCTGGTGCTTTTGCTTTTTGGGGAGCTTGAAGCCTTGGGCCTGAAGGGCCTTGAGCTCGTCATCCACCCAGATGTAGGTAGCCACCAGAAGGGTTTCTGCGTCAAGATAGTAGAGGGGGTGCTCTCGGCAGGAGACCATAGCACCCCCTCTTTTCTCACACCGCAGGGGTTTGGGTCAAGTAGCACACGACGGAATCTGCTAGAATGCCCCCTCGTGCTGGTGCGGCCCGCCCTCCTGCCCGAGCTTCCCCCAGAGCCCAAAGCCCTCTTCGTCCGGGAAGGCCCTTTGGTGGTGGAAGTGGGCTTCGGCGATGGCCGCTTCACCGCCCACTACGCCAGGACCCATCCCGAAAGGCTCATCCTGGGGGCCGAGGTTTCGGCGGCCAGCGTCCAGCGGGCCCTCAGGCGGCTCAAGCGGGAAGGCATCGGCAACGTCCGCCTCTACCTGGGGGAAGGCGCCTTCGCCCTCCGAAACCTGGTGCCCCCGAGGAGCGTCCTCGAGGTCATCGTCAACTTTCCCGACCCCTGGCCCAAAAAGCGCCACCAGGGGAGGCGCCTCCTCCAGGAGGCCTTCTTCCGCCGCCTTTCCACCCGCCTGGCCGAGGGGGGGAGGCTCCTCCTCACCACCGACCACGAGGACTACTTCGCCTTCGCCCTGGAGGAGGCCCGGCGGACCGGGCTCTACCGCATAGAAACCCCCCCACCCCCGGAGGCCCACCTCCTGACCAAGTACGCTCTCAAGTGGCGGCAGGCGGGGCGGGCCTTCTTCCACGCCGTCTTCACCAAGGAGGCCGAGGACCCCACGCCCTGGCCTCCCATGAGGAGGTACGCCATGGCCCACGCCCTACTGAATGGCCCCCTGCCCGAGGCCCTTGACCTGCCCCAGGCCCCCGTGCGCTTCCCAGGGGGGGTGGCCGTCTTCCTGGAAGCGGCCAGGGGGGAAAAGGGCTTTTACGTCCTGACCCACGTGGAGGAGGAGGACCTCACCCAGGACCTCCTCCTGGAGGTGCGCAAGAGCGCCCACGGCCTCTACGCCGGGGTGAGCCGCTTCGGCGCCCCCCTCATCACCGAAGGGGTGAGGGCGGCGGTCAGGGCGCTGGTGGCGGCCCTCGAGGCCCTGGGCCTTCAGGTGGTCCAGGATCACACCTGAGTACCCCGCTGTGGCAAGGGCCCCTTATACCACCCCATGCTGGCCCAAGCCAGCATGGGGGCCCCGGCAAAAGGTTCCTGGGGAAGCTGCCAAGCATGGTGGGCCGAAGGAAACAGGAAACTAGGGTATTGGTGGGTTAAGATGGCCCCATGAAGCTTCCGCCGCGCCAGGACTCCCTCAAGTGGAGCGCCTACCCCGAGGACGTCCTGCCCCTTTGGGTGGCGGACATGGACTTCCCCGTGGCCGAGCCCATCCGGAGGGCCATCCAGGCCCGGGCGGAAGGGTTTCTGGGCTACCCGCCCCGGGAGGGGGACAAGGAGCTTAAGGCCCTCCTCCTGGAGAGGACGGGCCTACAGGGGGAAGTGGCCTTCATGCCCGGGGTGGTGGTGGGGCTTTACGCCGCCGTGGCCGCCTTCACCGCCCCCGGGCACGGGGTCCTGACCCAGGTGCCCGTCTACCCCCCTTTCCTCTCCGCCATCCGGGAGCAGGGGCGGACCCTCCTGGCCAACCCCCTGAAGGAAACGGAGGCGGGCTACCGCCTGGACCTGGGGGGCCTGGAGCGCCTAGCCTACGCCAGCCGCCTTCTCCTCTTCTGCCACCCCCAGAACCCTACGGGTCGGGTCTTCACCGAGGAGGAGCTTTCCGCCCTGGCCCAGGTGGCCCGCAAGCACGACCTCGTTGTGGTCTCCGACGAGCTCCACGCCCCCCTCACCTACGAGAGGCCCCACATCCCCCTGGCCCGCTTCCTTCCCGAGAGGACCATCACCCTCCTGGGCCCCGGCAAGGCCTACAACCTGGCGGGCCTGCCCATGGGGGCGGCCGTGGGGCCCAAGCCCCTGGTGGAGGCCCTGAAGCGGCACCTCCCCCACACCTTCCCCAACGTCCTGGCCATGGCCGCCTGGAAGGCGGCCCTTCTGGAGGGGGAAGGGTGGCTTAGGGAGGTCCTCGGGATGCTCCGGCAGAACCGGGACCGCCTGGCGGCCTGGGCCCAGGAGATGGGCCTCTTCCACGTACCCCCGGAGGGGACCTACCTGGCCTGGCTCAGGATGCCCTTCCCCAAGGCGGCCTCCCGCCTTCTGGAGGAGGCCCGGGTGGCCCTGAACCCCGGGGAGAACTTTGGGAAGGGGTACGACCGCTACGTGCGCCTCAACTTCGCCACCTACCCGGAGGTCCTGGAGGAGGCCCTAAGCCGGATGGCGCAGGCCCTGAAGAAGGGATAAAGCAGCAAACCCCCTGCGCCCTTCCAGCGCCAGGGGGCCGCGCCCACCCACGCCGGCTCGGCGCGGGAAAGAGCGACCCCCGGGGATCTCCCCGGGGGCTATCTCAGGCCTTACTGGACCACCTCAATGGGGATCCGCTTGGCCCGGGCCTCGGCCACCTTGGGCATGGTGAGCCGGAGGATGCCGTGGCGGAACTCCGCCTTGGCCTCGTCGGCCTTCACCTCCACGGGCAGGGTGAAGGTGCGCACGAAGGAGCCATGGGGGATCTCCTGGAGGTAGTAGCGGCGGGCCTTGGCCTCCTCCACGGGCTTCACCTGGCCCCGGACGGTGAGCTTGTTGCCTTCGAGGCTCACCTCCAGGTCTTCAGGCGTGAGGCCGGGCACGGCCATCTCCAGGATCAGGGCCTCGTCGGTCTCGTAGAGGTCGGCCGGGGCCACGTAGGTGGTGACGGGCCGGCCGAACTCACCCAGCACCTCCTCAAAGAGCCGGTTGGCCTCCTCAAAGAGGGAGAGCGGACCCCAAGTCCTGAAGGGCGTGATCTCGGTGGGACGGGCATCCCTACGCACCAGGGCCATATCCATCACCTCCACCTTCACTTATATCACCTGCGCCCCAGTTTGTCAAGTACCCTTATGCCATAAGGCTTACCCATGCGTCCCCTATAATCAGGCCCATGGAGCTACCCAAGGACGCGGTCCTGGTGGACACCAGGCCCCGCCCCGCCTACGAGGCGGGCCACCTCCCCGGGGCCCGGCACCTGGACCTCTCCGCCCCCCGGTTCCGCCTGCGGGAGGAGTCGGAGCTTAGGGCTTTGGAAGAGGCCCTCACCGAGCTTTTCCGGAGCCTGGGCCTTAGAAGCCCCGTGGTCCTCTACGACGAGGGCCTCACCAGCCGCCTCTGCCGCACCGCCTTTTTCCTGGGGCTTGGGGGCCTCGAGGTGCGCCTCTGGACCGAAGGGTGGGAGGAGCTGGCCACGGAAGGGGAGACGCCCAAGCCCGAGCCCAGCGATACCCTGGCCCACCTCCAAAGGGACTGGCTCCTCACCGCCGACGAGGCGGCCCGTCACCCCCTCCTCCTGGACGTGCGGAGCCCGGAGGAGCACAAGGGCCTGGTCCACCCCCCTTGCTGCCCCCGGGGCGGGCGGATTCCCGGCAGCAGAAACGCCCCCCTGGAGCTCTTTTTTGAGCCCGAGGGGCTCCTTGCGCGGCTTGGGCTGGAGCCGGGCCAGGAGGTGGGGGTCTACTGCCACTCCGGGGCCCGGAGCGCCGTGGCCTTCTTCGTCCTGAGGAGCCTTGGGGTCAGGGCCCGGAACTACCTGGGCTCCATGCACGAGTGGCTCCAGGAGGGCCTGCCCACCGAGCCATGAGGGCCTTCCGCCTCACCGTGGGGCCTTTGGGGGAGAACGCCTACCTGGTGGAAACCCCCATGGGCGGGGTCTTCATAGATCCGGGGGACGAGGCCCCGAGGCTTCTCGCCCTGGCGGAGGCCACCGGCATCGCTCCCAGGGCCATCCTCCTCACCCACGCCCACTTTGACCACGTGGGGGCTGTGGCCCCCCTGGTGGAGGCCTTGGGTCTTCCCGTCTTCCTCCACCCCCTGGACCTGCCCCTCTACCGGGGGGCCGCCGAGGTGGCCGCCCGTTGGGGGGTCCCGATCCCCAGGCCCCCAGAGGAGGTGGAGCCCCTGGAGGAAGGCATGGTCCTCTTCGGCCTCGAGGTCTGGCACCTTCCCGGGCACAGCCCGGGGCACGTGGCCTTCCTGGACCGGGAAGGGGGTCAGGTCTTCTCCGGGGACCTCCTCTTCCGGGGCGGCGTCGGCCGCTACGACCTGCCCGGGGCCGACCCCAAGGCCCTCTTCGCCTCCTTGAGGCGGCTTCTCACCCTGCCTCCAGAGACCCAGGTCCACCCCGGGCACGGGCCCAGCACCACCTTGGGCCTCGAGGCCCAGACCAACCCCTTCCTCCAAGGGTTAGAATGGGAAACGTGAACGGGGCGGAGGCACTGAGGGCTCTTTACGCGCTTCAGGAGAAGGACCTGGAGATAGACCGATTGCAAAAGGAAGCCGAAACCCTTCCCGAGGACCTCCTGGCGGCAAAGGCCCAAGCGGAAGCCCTGGAGGCGGAGCTCGTGAACCTTCTGGAGCGCCAGGCGGAGCTCAAAAAGGCCTACACCCGCCACAGCCTGGACATAGAGGACCTCACCGCCAAGGAGAAGCAGGCCGAGGCGGAGCAGCGCCAGGCCCAGAGCGCCCGGGAGCAGACCCAGTACGAGAACCGCATCCAGCAGATCAAAGACCGCATCCGGGAGCTTCTGGAGCTCTCCACCCCCATCATGGAGGCCATGGAGGAGGTGGAGAAGGAGATCGCTCGGGTGGAGGAGGCCCTGGCAAGCCTCAGGCCTAAGCTGGAGGAGCTATTACAGCAAAACGCCCTGAGGGTGGAGGCCCTCAAGGAGGAGATCCTCAAGCTCCAGGAGGCGCGGCAGGCCATGGCGGCGGAGATCCCCGCCCTAGTGCTCAAGGAGTACGAGGCCATCCGCCGGGCCCGAAAGGGCACCGGGGTGGTGCGCATGCTGAGACAGGGCCAGGTCTTCCGCTGCGAGGGGTGCAACGTGGTCCTGCCTACCCACGTGGCCCAGAAGGTGATGCAGGGGCAGCTTACCCGCTGCCCCTCCTGCGGCCGCCTCCTCTGGAAGGGCGAGGCCTAAAGAAGCCGGGCCTCCAAGGAGATCTCCTTCACCCCAGCCAGGGCCCGGGAAACGGGGCACCCCTCCTTGGCCGCCTGGGCGATCTCCTGGAACTTCTCCGGGGAAATCCCGGGCACCTCGGCCTCAGTGAGGAGCTCTATCCGGGTGATGGTGGCCCGGCCCTCCACCATCTCCAGGTGCACCCGGGCCTCGGTGGCGACCCGCCTGGGGGGGAACCCCTCCCGCTCCAAGGCGGCGGCCAGGGCCATGGAGAAGCACCCGGCGTGGGCCGCAGCGATGAGCTCCTCGGGGTTCGTCCCCTCCCCCTCCTCAAAGCGGGAAGGGAAGGAGTAGGGCCCCTGGAAGGCCTGGCTCTCTAGCTTCATAATCCCTTTGCCCGCGCGCAACCCGCCTTCCCAAACCGCTTCCGCTTTCCTCACCGGCATAGGTTTACCTCCGCCCTAAGACTACCCCACCTGGTCAACTCCTGGGTGCACAAAACCACCTTCTGCCAAACTAAGGGGGTGCTCTTCCTCTTCGTGGACGGCCTGGGACTGGGCGAGGCTTTAGAAGACCTCTTCCCCCTCCTCCTGAGCCTCAACCCCCACCCCCTGGACGCCACCTTGGGGGTGGAGGGCCTGCCCCAGTCGGGCACCGGCCAGACGGCCCTCCTCACCGGGAAAAACGCCGCCCAGTTCCTCGGCCACCACCAGGGCCCTTTCCCCAGCCCCCGCCTGAGGCCCCTCCTGAAGGCAAGCCTCTACGCCTGGGCCAAAGAAGAGGGCCTGGCCGTCCTCCACGCCAACGCCTACCGCCCAGAGTACCTGGAAAAGGCCACGAGGGGCAGGCACCTTTTCCTTTCCGCCTTCGCCCAGTCGGCGCGCCTTGCGGGTTTACCCCTTCTGCCCCTGGACCATCCCTTGGCCCTCCCCCCCGGGTTCTGGGAAGACCCTTACGGCGTGGGGGCTAGGGCGGCGGCCCTCACCCGGCGCTTTGACCTGGTGGTCCTGGAGTACTGGGCCCTGGACCTCTTGGCTCACCGGGACCCAGAACGCCTGCCGGAGCGTTTCCGGGAGCTCACCTTGTTTCTACGGGGCTTCCTGGACGAGGGTGGGGAGCTCCTCCTCACCTCGGATCACGGCAACGCCGAGGAGCCCTGGCACCCCCGCCACACCCTGAACCCCGTGCCCCTGGTCTACACCGGGGAGGCCCCACCGCCTCCTCTGGATCTCACCGGGGTCCTGCCCTGGATGCAAAGGATTCTCACTTCTAAATACAAGAAATCCGACCGGAATACTTGACTTTCTCCCCTGCGGGTTGTAGAGTACCCGGGCGAGGGCGCCCTCACCCCGGGGTCTCCCAGGAACCACGCTCGGAGGTTCAGATGGAACGCAGAACGATCCTGACCCTTATCGGCCTAACGATCCTAAACCTTAGCTTGGCCCAGACCCAGACCCTCACCGTCTACTCGGGCCGGGGCCAGAGCCTGGTGGAGCCCTTGGTGAAGCAGTTTGAGCGGGATACGGGCATCCGGGTCCAGGTGCGCTACGGCACCGACGCCCAGATCCTGGCCGCCTTGCAGGAGGAGGGTGGCCGCTCCCCTGCGGATGTGTTCTGGGGCAACACCTCGGGGGCCCTGGGCCGGGCCGCCGGGCTGGGTCTCCTAAGGCCCCTGGGGGATAGCCTCCTCAAGACCCCCCAGGCCTTTGCCCCCGCCTCCCGGTCCTGGGTGCCGGTGACCCTGCGCCTCAGGGTTCTGGCCTATAACCCCCAGAAGTTCAAGCCCGAGGAGCTTCCCCAAAGCATCCTGGACCTTCCCCGCTTCGCCCGGGAAAAGGGTCTTGGGGGGCGGGTGGGCTGGACCCCCACTTACTCCAGCTTCCAGGACATGGTGGCGGGGATGATCGCCCTTCACGGAGAGGCCAAAACTAGGGCGTGGCTTGAGGAAATGAAAGCCCTCGCCCCCAAGGCTTACGCCTCCAACCCCGCCATGCTGGACGCCATCCGGGCGGGCGAGGTGGACCTGGGCTCCACCAACCACTACTACGTGGTGCGCTTCCGCCGGGCGGGGTACCAGCTGGGGATGCACCACTTCCAGGACGGGGACGTGGGCAACCTGGCCCTGGTGACGGGAGCGGGCATCCTGAAGACGGGCAAGAACCTCACCGCCGCCACCCGCTTCCTCACCTACCTCCTCTCCCCCAAGGCCCAGCAGTACTTCGCGGGCACCATCGGGGAGTACCCCCTGGTGAAGGGCGTGGTGACGGACCCTAACCTGCTGCCCCTCGAGGAGGCCCTGGCCAAAAGCCCCAGGATGGACTTTGAGAAGCTTCCCTTAGAGCAGGCTTTGAGGCTCCTGCGGGAACTCGGGATCCTGTGACCCTGAGGCTTCCCCACCTACCCGGGCTCCTTCCCTTCCTCATCCCCGCCCTCCTCACGGGGGGCGGGGTGGCCCTGCCCCTCCTCTACCTGGTCCTAAGGGCCCTGGAGGCGGAGCCCAAGGCCCTCCAGGAAATCCTCCTAAGGCCCAAGAACCTGGAGCTTCTTCTGAACACCCTGGCCCTCTTCTTTGGGGTCCTTCTCCTCACCACGCTCCTGGCCCTCCCCCTGGCCTTCCTCACCACCCGGACGGACCTCAAGGGAAAGCGGGTTTTCGCCATCCTCCTCACCCTGCCCCTGGCCATTCCCGGGTACGTGGGGGCCTACGTCCTCCTGGCGGCCACCGGGGAAGGGGGGATTCTTCCCCTTCCCCGACCGGAGGGGTACTGGGGGGCCCTCCTGGTCCTCTCCTTCATCACCTACCCCTACCTCTTCCTCTCCTTGAGGGCCGCCTTTTTGGGCCTGGACCCCAGCCTGGAGGAGGCGGCCCGCACCCTGGGCCTAAGCCCTTTCAGGGCCTTCCTCAAGGCCACCTTCCCCCAGCTCCTCCCCGCCCTCCTCTCGGGCTACCTGGTGGTGGGTCTCCACGTCCTGGGGGACTTCGGCACGGTGAGCCTTCTCCGCTACGAGACCTTCTCCTACGCCATCTACCTGCAGTACACCGCCGCCTTTGACCGGGTCTACGCCGCCTGGCTGGCCCTCTTCCTCCTCCTCCTCACCGGGGGGCTCCTCCTCCTGGAGGGGGTCTTTCTAAGCCGCCTGGCCCTGGCGCGGGCAGGCAAGGGGGCAAGCCGGAGGGCCAGGCCGGTGCGCCTGGGCCCCCTGGCTCCCCTGGCCTACCTCCTCCTCTCCCTCCCCGTCCTCCTCGCCCTAGTCCTGCCCCTTTACGCCCTCTTCCACCTGGCAAGCCGCTTTCCCCGGGAGAACCTGGAGGGGGTCAGGGAGGCCCTCCTCCACTCGGCCCTGGCGGCGGGCCCCGCCGCGGCGCTGGCGGTGGGCATGGCCCTGCCCATCGCCTACCTGGCGGTGCGCTACCCCTCCTTCCCCGCCCGCCTTCTGGAGCGCCTGGCCTACCTGGGCTACGCCGTGCCGCCCTTGGCCTTCGCCCTGGCCTGGGTCTTCTTCAGCCTGAAGGGCCTCCCCTTCCTCTACGGCACCCTCCCCCTCCTCATCCTGGTCCTGGCCTTCCACTTTCTGGCGGAAAGCCTGGG
Source organism: Thermus aquaticus (assembly GCF_001280255.1). NCBI lineage: Bacteria > Thermotogati > Deinococcota > Deinococci > Thermales > Thermaceae > Thermus > Thermus aquaticus. The sequence continues at coordinate 250,401 of NZ_LHCI01000106.1, forward strand.
GCCCATCCGGGGGGCCCTGCACCAGGTGCCGAGGCGCCTGGAGGAGGCGGCCAGGACCCTGGGGGAAACCCCCACCGGGGCCTTCTTCCGGGTCACCTTCCCCCTCCTCTGGCGGGGGACGCTGGCGGGAGGGGCTTTGGCCTTCATCGGGGCGGTCAAGGAGCTTCCCATCACCCTCCTCCTGGCCCCCATGGGCTACAGCACCCTGGCCACCCGGGTTTTCAGCTACACTCAGGAAGCCATGTTCGCCGAGGCCGCCCCCTTCGCCCTCCTCATCGCCCTCCTCTCGGCGGCCTTCGTGGGGGTGTTGCTTTGGAGCGAGCGCCGCTTCTAGAACTCCAAGGGATAAGGAAGCGCTTCGGCGAGCACGAGGTGCTCAAAGGGGTGGGCCTCGCCGTCTACCCCGGGGAGATCCTGGCCCTCCTAGGGCCCTCGGGGTGTGGCAAGACCACGCTCCTTCGCGTCATCGCCGGCCTGGAGAGCCCCGATGAGGGCCGGGTCCTCCTCGAGGGCCAAGACATCACCCCCCTGCCCCCGGAAAGGCGGGGCATCGGCTTCGTCTTCCAGGACTACGCCCTCTTCCCCCACCTCACGGCCCTGGGCAACGTGGCCTTCGGCCTGAAGGGAAAAGACCGTCTGGAGCGGGCCAGAAGGGCCCTGGAGCGGGTGGGGATGACCCTCTTCCAGGACCGGAAGCCCGGGGAGCTCTCCGGCGGGCAGCAACAGCGGGTGGCCCTGGCCCGGGCCCTGGCCCCTGGGCCTAGGCTCGTCCTCCTGGACGAGCCCTTCTCCAGCCTGGACGCCGGGCTTAGGGCCGCCACCCGGGAGGAGGTGCGCAAAGTCCTCAAGGAGACAGGCACCACCGCCATCCTGGTCACCCACGACCAGGAGGAGGCCCTCTCCTTCGCCGACCGCCTGGGGGTCATGCGCGGGGGAAGGCTTTTGCAGGTGGGGACCCCGGAGGAGGTCTACCTGAGGCCCAAGACCCCCTTCGTGGCCCAGTTTTTGGGGCGCACCAACCTCCTCCTCGGGGAGGGGAAGGGGCGGTACGCCGAAACCTGCCTGGGCCCCGTGCCCCTGGCCGAGCCCGCCCACGGGCCCCTCATCCTCTCCCTGAGGCCCGAGGCCCTGAGGCTCATCCCCCCCGGGGAGGGCCCTTTGGGGGAGGTGGTGGCCCGGGAGTTCAAGGGGCACGACCTGACCTACCGGGTGCGGCTTTTGGGCACAGACCGGGAGGTCCAGGTGCAGGAAAGCCCCACCGCCCCCTACCGGGTGGGGGACCGGGTGGGCATCCAGGTGGTGGGGGAGGGGGTGGCCCTCGAGGCCAAGACCCCCGTGGGCACCGACTAATACCACCCCATGCTGGCTTGCGCCAGCATGGGGGCCCCGGCAAAAGGTTCCTGGAGAAGTTATCAGCATGGTGGGCCGAAGGAAACAGGAAGCGAGGGTATAAGCTAGGCCTGTGCGCCGCATTCTCCTCCTCACCGAGTACGACGGGACCCACTTCGCTGGGCTCCAAAGACAGCGGCAGGGCCTGCGCACCGTGCAGGGCGAGTTGGAAAAGGCCCTTCCCCATATCGGAGCTCTCCCCAAGGCGGTGGCCGCCGGCCGCACCGACGCCGGGGTCCACGCCCTCGCCATGCCTTTCCACATAGACCTGCAAAGCCCTATCCCCGTGGAGAAGGTGCCCGAGGCCTTAAACCGCCTCCTCCCCGAGGATCTGAAGGTGGTGGCCGCAAGGGAGGTGGCCCCGGACTTCCACGCCAGGAAGGACGCCCTCTGGCGGGCCTACCGCTACCGAGTCCTCCTGCGGCCCCACCCCTCCCCCCTCCTCCGCCACCGGGTCCTCTGGCTCAGGAGGCCCCTGGACCTAAAGGCCATGGAGGAGGCCCTCCCCCTCCTCCTCGGGCGGCACAACTTCCTGGGCTTCGCCAAGGAGGAGACCCGGGAGGGGGTGCGGGAGCTTTTGGAGGCCCGCCTCGAGGTCCTGGAAGGGGAAATGGGCCCGGAGGTCCGCTTCTACTTCAAGGGCAGGAGCTTCCTCCGGGGCCAGGTAAGGGGCATGGTGGGGACCCTTCTGGAGGTGGGCCTGGGCAGGCGCTCCCCGGAAAGCGTGAAGGCCATCCTGGAGACCGCCGACCGCCGCTTGGCGGGCCAAAGCGCCCCGGCCACGGGGCTTTACTTCCTCGAGGCCGCCTACCCGGAGGAGAAGCTGAAGCCCCCAGGCTCTTAGGCAGCCCAGGGGCTCAGGCCCTCTCTAGCGCCCCTCTAGAGGCGGCTCCTGGGGTCCAGGGCGTCCCTAAGGCCATCCCCCACGAAGTTAAAGGCCAAGACGGTGATGAAGATCATGAAGCCCGGGGGCAGGGCCAGCCAGGGGGCCATGAAGATATACTCCTGGGCATTGGCCAGCATGTTCCCCCAGGTGGCCACCGGGGGCTGGATACCAAAGCCCAGGAAGGAAAGCCCCGATTCCACCAGGATGGCGTAGCCCACTTGCAGGGTAGCCAAGACGATCAAGGGCGCCAGGGCGTTGGGGATGAGGTGCCGGAAGAGGATGCGGCTGTCCGAAGCCCCCAGGGCCTGGGCGGCGGTGGTGTAGTCCTGTTCCCTAAGGGAGAGAATGGTGCCGCGGACGATACGGGCCGGGGTGAGCCAGCCGAAAAGGACCAGGATGGCGATGATGATGAAGACGCTGGCCGCATCCCCCAGGACGTCCTGCGCCCACTGCCCCACCGGCACCCTAGGGTCCCGCAGGAGGGCAGAGAGAACAAGGAGCAAGGGAAGGGTGGGGATGGTCAGCATGAAGTCAATCAGGCGGCTTATAGCCGTGTCCAGGTCCAAGCGGATCTCTCCCCTAAGCCCCCAGAGAGCGGCGAAGAGGAGAAAGGCCATGGAGATCCAAAAGAAGACCTGAGCCCCCAAGGACCCCGCCTCCCGGCCCATTTCGGTCACCCCCAGGAACATCTGGAAGAGGAGGAAGAGGACCCCGTAGTAAAGGAACCAGGAGAAGACCCGCCAAAGGGCAAAGCTCCAGGGGTAGAACCCTTCCTTCTCCCGGCGCAGGGGGCCTAGATAGAAGCGGAGGGGTCGCCCGGCGAAATACCCCGCCAAAGCCCCCAAGAGGAGCCCCACCAGAACGCTGGAAGTGGCTACGGAAAACCCCACCAGAAGGGAGATCCGGGCACCATACATGAGGCGGGAGAGGACGTCCCGCCCCAGGTCATCGGTGCCCAAGGGGTGCTCCCGGCTGGGGGGGGAAAAGATCCTCTCCCCAAAATCCTCCCCCCGAGGCTGGGCGAAGGGGTCGTAGGGAGCTATCCAGGGAGCCAACAAGGCCACCAGGAGCATGAAGGCGATCACCGCCAGGCTGGCCATGGCCAACCGGTGCCGGCGGAAGCGACGCCAGAAAACTTTCCAAAAGGTCCTCTGCTCGGAAAGGGGAACCATTGCCTGCTGCATGTGCCTCCTCCTAGCTGTAGCGGATCCTGGGGTCCACCAGGGCGTAGGCCAGGTCCGCCAAAAGGTTGAAGAGGGCCACCATCAGGGCCAAGAAGGCCAGGGCCGCCATGGCCACGCTGTAGTCTTTCTCCACCAAGGCGTCAAAGATGGCCCGGCCCATCCCGGGGTAGCTGAAGATGGTCTCGGTGAGGACCGCGCCGCTCATCACCCCGGGAATGGCCAGGCCCACCAGGGTGACGATGGGGATAAGGGCGTTCCTGAGGGCGTGTTTGTAGAGGACCACCCGCTCGGCGAGGCCCTTAGCCCGGGCAGTGCGGATGTAGTCCTGGGAGAGAACCTCAAGAAGGGAGGCCCGCATGAACCGGGTCCACTCCGCCATGGAAGAGGTGGACAGGACCACCACCGGTAGAATCAGGTGCCAAGCCCAAAGCCCCAGGAAGGTCCCCAGGCTCACTAGCCCCTGGCGCACCTCCTCAAAGAGGAAGGGGGGCACCCCCCCGGTGGGGAACTGCGGGAAACCAGGGATGAGCTCCGGCAGGCGCACGGCGAAGAGGTAGAGGAGGAGGATGCCCAGGAAGAAGTTGGGGATGGAAAGGCCGATGAAGGCGAGGAAGGTGATGGTGTAGTCCGCCAGGGTGTACTGGCGCACCGCCGAGAAGACCCCCACGGGAATGGAGACCAGCAGGGCCAGAAGGAGGGCCAGTCCCGAGAGGAGAAGGGTACGGGGCAGGCGCTGCTCAAAGATGTACTCCGCCGCGGGGATGCCGTAGGTGCGGCTGTAGCCCAAATCCCCCTGGAGGGCCCGGGTGAGCCACTTGGCATAGCGGATGTGGATGGGGTCGTCCAGGCCGTAGGCCTTGCGCAAAGCCTCAAGCTGCTCGGCGGTGATGCGGGGGTTTTGCATCCGCACCTCGTCCAAGGGGTCCCCCGGCTGGAGGGCCAAAAGGGCGAAGATGACAAAAGAGGCCGCCAGGAGCAAAGGGATCATCTGAAAAAGCCTTCGTACCACGTAAGCGAACATGCCACCTCCTTACTTTCTGTCAGCAAAAAGCCTGCTGGGGAAACCCCAGCAGGCCTGACTATACCACGCCTAGCGGATGGTAAGGGCGTACTTAGCCTGGTCCCAGCGCTTCTCCGCCCCCCGTTGCGTCCAGCCGATGGTCCAGGGCTCCCAGTTGGGGTAGTTGTTGCCGCCGGAGTAAGCGGCGCTCACGTAGTTCACCAGGCCCTTGCGCACGATCAAGGGGTCGGCGCGGAAGTAGAGGGGCAGGGCGGCCACCTCCTCCGCCCAGATCTCCTGCATCCGGTCAAAGAGGGCCTTGCGCTTCGCGAAGTCAAACTCCACCACCGCCTGGTCCCGGAGGCGGTCGTACTCCTCGTTGCACCAGCCGCCCACGTTCTGGCCCTGGTAGTTGTTCTCCCGGGTGGGGCGGAAGCGGCAGGAGAAGAGGTCCCCGTTTTCCGCCAGGTTGGAGACCCAGGCAAACATGAACATCCCCGTCCAGCGGCCTTCGGAAGCCCGCTGGATGAAGTCGTCGGCGAAGACCACGGCGCTGGGGGCGTTGTTGATCCGGACGGCGATGCCGATCTTGCGGAAGTCCTCGGCCACGAACTGCTGGAAGCGCTCGCGGACCACGTTGCCGGCGGTGGTCACCCACTCGATCTCAAAGCGCACGGTGCGGCCGTCCACGGTGCGCTGGAGGATGCCATCCGGCCCCGGCCGCCAGCCCATCTCCGCCAGGAGGGCCCGGGCCCGGTCCAGGTTGTACTCGTACTTCCGCACGTTGGGGTTGTGGAGGGGGTTGACCGGAGCGATCCAGGTGTGGGAGACGGGCTGGAGGCCCTGGAAGACGGTGCGCACGAAGCCCTCGCGGTTGATGGCGTGGAGGAGGGCCTGGCGGGTGCGCTTGTCGTTCAGGCCCAGCTCCCGCACCCGGGGGACGTTGGCGAACTGGTTCACGTCAATGTGCTCCCAGATAGCCCCGGGCACGAACCAGATGTCAAAGTTCCCCCGAGCCCGCTGCACCAGCTGGGGCGCCCGCGCCTGGTCAAAGGTGAGGCCCACCCGGGAGAGGGCGTCAATGCTCCCACCCATGATGGCCACCTGGAGGGAGCTGGTGTTCTGGATGAAGCGGTAGACCACCCTCTGGACGTACTTGTCGGCCCCGCCCGGAGGGGTGATGGGGAACTGCGGGTTGCGGACCATCTCCACCGTGCTCCCGGGCACCCAGCGCCGGAGGACAAAGGGCCCGGAGTAGACCCAGGACTTTACCCACATCTCCGTTTCGTGGTAAATCTCCCCTTGCGGGCGCAGCCCGTATCTGGTACCGGGGGTGATCCATGGACATGCTCAAGGTGGCCGAGGCCAGGCTCCAGGAGTTCACGGGCCGTTTTGCGAGCGTTTTCCCCCGATAAGCGCCTCCACCGACGGTTTGAAGAGGTGGTGCGGGGCGCCTTGGCCGCAGGCTCAGCCCGGGTGAGCGAGATGGTGGCCTCGCTCCCTTCTCCCCTCCAGAACCGCTTCCACCAGGCCAAAGCCCTTTACCGCTTCCTGTCCAACCCACGGGTGGAGGCAGAAGCCCTCCTTGACCGGGTCTATCAGGAGAGCGCGACTGCCCTGGAGGGTGAGGAGGTTCTGGTCCTCCTGGACCTGAGCCCGGTGGCCAAGCCCTATGCCCGGGCCCTGGAGGGGATAGCCCGGGGGGGGAAGGATAGGCGGCCCGGG
>NZ_LHCI01000106.1:257507-290732 GCF_001280255.1 Thermus aquaticus
GGAGGCGGCGCAGGTGGTGGAGGCGTACCGCAGGCGGTGGGAGGTGGAGCGGTTCTTCCGGCTTTTGAAGACGGGGCTGGGGCTTGAGACCTTGCAGCTCGGGGGCAAGCTGGGGCTGCCCAGCGAGAGGGATGGTCCGTACCTGCTCCTGAGGGGCCTGGTTCGCCTGCTCAACTATGAAGTCACCCAAGAACTCTTGAAGCAGGCTAAGGGAGGGCGAGGAAGGAGTTTTGGGTAAAGCCCTGGTAGACCATCTTGCCCTGGTTCAGGTAGGCGGGGGTGGAGAAGTCGGTGAAGAACTTGCGGTAAATCTCCGCCAACCGGGCGGCATCCCTCGTGGGGTCCAGGCCCGCGGTCTGGCGCTTCACCTGCTCCCAGGCCGCGCCCATGATGTGCTTGGGGGCGTAGCCGATGGGGCTCCCGATGAGGTCGGTGGCGTAGGCGGGCTCAAAGATCACGGTGAAGTTGCGGGCGTCCCGCACCCGGAGGTTCACCCGCTCCCAGTAGTCGGGGTCGAGGACAGGCATGCCCTTGGCCTTGCCCACCTCAAAGTAGAACTGGACGTCCTCGGTGGTGATGGGGCGGCCGTCGGACCAGCGGGCGTCGGGCCGGATGGTGATGTCGATCTCCAGGCGCTTCCGCCCCTGGCCGATGTCCGTGAACCGCACCCGGCCGTTCTGGGTGGTGGGCACCTCGGTGGCCAGGACAGCGGTGTTCTGCCCGTCCAGGTTCAAGGTGATGAAGGGGACGAAGAGGTAGTTTTGTATCTCCGCCTTGATGGACTGGTTGGAGATGACGGAGAGGAAGTCCCCCGCCAGGACCCTGGGCTCCTGGGAAGCCCCCACGATGAGGCTGTTGTCCGCGGGCCCCGCCAGGGCCAGCCCTAGGGCGGTTAAACCGAGTACAGCCAGTTTGCCTACTTTCCTCATATGGCCTCCTTTCGCGTTCTCGGCACTCTCTAAGTGGCCGAGGGTATTATACGCCAGCCAGGCTTAAGGTCAACGGGGGAAAAGCTAAAGGGGCCTGAAGCCAGGCCCCTCCTTTAGCTAGTGGCCGCAGGTGCGGGCCTCCCCCTCCTGGTCCTTGGTGCGGAAGGAGTGGCCGCAACCGCAGGTGCTTATGGCGTTGGGGTTGTGGACGGTGAAACCGCCGCCCATGAGGCTTTCCACCCAGTCTATCTCCGAGCCCACCAGGTAGGGGAGGGACCTCTGGTCCACCACCAGGCGCACCCCGTGCATCTCCACGAAGGTGTCCCCCTCCAGCTCCCTTTCGTCCACGGCCATGCCGTACTGGAAGCCCGAGCACCCCCCGGACTTGATGTAGACCCGGATGGCCGCCCCTTCCTTGCCGTAGCGGGCCAGGATCTCCTTGGCCTTTTCCGCCGCCAAAGGGGTGATGCGGATGACCGCCTCCTGGGCTTCTACCATGTCCCAACCTCCCTACTGTAAGGCTAGCACGGCGGGGGTGAAGAAAGGTGAGGCAGGTTCCAAGGGATTAGGATGAGGGCATGGACGTGTCCCGCGTGCAGGCGGTGCTAAGGGAAGAAGGGTTTGACGGCTGGCTCCTCTACTCCTTCGGGCGGAGCAACCCCGTGGCCCTTCACGTTCTGGGCCTGGGCCACCTCCACCTCACCCGCCGCCTGGCCTACTTCCTTCCCCAGGAGGGGGAGCCCACCCTCCTCTGCCACGCCATTGAGGCAAGCCTCCTCCCGCCCCTTCCCGGAAAGCGGCGCACCTACCACACCTGGCAGGGCTTCCTGGAGGGGCTTGCCCAGGCCCTCGAGGGCTCCTGGCGCATCGCCTTGGAGTACGTGCCCGGGGGGCGGATCCCCTACCTCTCCCAGGTGGACGGAGGGACCCTGGACCTCCTCAGGGGGATGGGCCTCGAGGTCGCCTCCTCCTGGCCACTCCTCCTCCTCTTCCAGACCTGGGAGGAGGAGAAGCTCAAGGCCCATAGACGGGCGGCCTCCGGCCTGGTCCAGGCCAAGGACGCGGGCTTGGCCTTCCTCCGGGAAAACCCCAAGGCCACGGAAAGGGAAGTCCAGGCGCGGATGGCCCAGGTCCTGGAGGGGCTTGGCCTCACCTTTGACCACCCTCCCATGGTGGCCTTTGGGAAGAACAGCGCCAACCCCCACCACGCGCCCACGGAGAAGGCCCTGGAGGAAGGAGAGGTGGCCCTTCTGGACCTGTGGGCCAAGGAGCCGGGCGGGGTCTACGCCGATATCACCTGGATGGCGGGCCTCGAGGTGGGCGAGGCCGCCCACCGGGCCTTCCAGGCGGTGCGGGAGGCCCGGGACCAGGCCATCGCCTTCGTGGCCAGGGCCTACCGGGAAGGGCGCCACCCCCGGGGGTACGAGGTGGACCGGGTGGCCAGGGGGGTTCTGGAGGAGATGGGGTATGGGCCCTACATCCGCCACCGCACCGGCCACAACCTGGGGGAGGAGGTCCACGGCTTTGGGCCCCACCTGGACGACCTGGAGACCCAGGATTTCCGCCCCCTGGTCCCGGGCTTGGCCTTCACCGTGGAACCGGGGGTCTACCTGGAGGGCTTCGGCGTGCGCACGGAGGTGAACGTCTACCTTCACCCGGAAGGGCCGGAGGTGACCACCCCCCTCCAGGAGGCCATCACCCCCCTCTAATCCACGCCGGCCGGGCAGGGGACCCCAGTCCAGGGCGTGGTATCTTGGGGGACGGCATGGACCGCCCCCTTCTGATCTTCTCCGGCCAGTCCAACCAGCCCCTGGCCCGGGCCATCGCCGAGGCCCTGGGCATACCCTTGGGCAGGAGCACCACCCAGCGCTTCGCCAACGACAACCTCTTCGTCCGCTTTGAGGAGAGCCTCCGGGAAGGGGACGTCTTCATCGTCCAGTCCTTCACCCCCCCGGTGCAGGATCACCTCATGGAGCTCCTCATGATGGTGGACGCCGCCAAGGGGGCCAGCGCCGCCCGGGTCACCGCCGTCATCCCCTACTTCTCCTACGCCAGGAGCGACAAGAAGGACTCCCCCCGCATCTCCATCGCCGCCAGGCTCATCGCCGACCTCCTGCAGACCGCCGGGGCGGACCGGGTCCTCACCATGACCCTTCACTCCCCCCAGGTGCACGGCTTCTTCAAGATCCCCGTGGACCACCTTTCCGCCGAACCCGTAATCGCCAACCACTTCGCCACCAGGGTGGACCTGGAAAACGCTGTGGTGGTGGCCCCAGACGCCGGGGACCTTAAAAGGGCAAGCTCCCTAGCGAGAAGGCTCCGCCTGCCCCTGGCCTTCATAGACAAGGAGCGGGTCTCCGACACCGAGGTGCGGGTGCGGATGCTGGTGGGGGAGGTCAGGGGCAAGACGGCCCTGATCGTGGACGACGAGATCTCCACCGCGGGGAGCCTGGTGGAGGCGGTGGAGGCCCTGATGCAGGCCGGGGCCAAGGAGGTCTACGCTGCCGCCACCCACGGGGTCTACGTGGGGCCAGCCCTAGAGCGCATCGCCAAAAGCCCGGTCAAGGAGGTGGCCGCCACCGACACCTGCCCTCCCAAGGAAGCCCCCAAGCTCAAGACCCTCACCGTGGCCCCCATCTTCGCCGAGGCCATCTGGCGGATCCACCGGGGCGAGTCCGTCTCCAGCCTCTTCACCTAGCATGGAAAGGCGCCTCGTGCTCGCCGGCCTTCCCGTCTTGGCCCAGATCCCGGAAAACCCCAGGGCCATCCTCCTCGCCCTCCACGGCCTCCAGGGCTCCAAGGAGCACATCCTCTCCCTGCTTCCCGGCTTTAAGGAGGCGGGCTTCCTCCTCCTGGCCCCCGACGCCCCTAGGCACGGGGAAAGGGGCACGCCCCCTTCCGCCAAGAGCGGGCGCTACGTGGAGGAGGTCTACCAGGTGGCCCTGGCCTTCGCCGAGGAGGCCTGGCGGGTGGCGGAGGAGGCCAGGGCCCGCTACGGCCTTCCCCTCTTTCTGGCGGGGGGAAGCCTGGGCGCCTTCGTGGTCCACCTCCTCCTCTCCCGGGGCTTCCGGCCAAGAGGGGCCCTGGCCTTCATCGGGAGCGGCTTTCCCATGAAGCTTCCCCAGGGGCAGAGCCTTCAGGACCCCCAGGTGGCCGCCCTCTACCAGGCCCCCCCGGCCCTGAAGGGCGAGGCCTACGGAGGGGTACCCCTTCTCCACCTCCACGGCACCAGGGACCTGATCGTCCCCCTGGAGCGCATGGAGAAGACCGTAGAGGCCCTCAGGCCCCACTACCCCGAAGGCCGGCTGGCCCGCTTCGTGGAGGAGGGGGCGGGGCATATCATCACCCCCCTCATGGCCCGGGTGGGGCGGGCTTTTCTGGAGGCATGGCTCTAAAGATACCCCATCTAAGGCTTCGCCGGGATGGGGGCCCCAGAAAGATCCTGGTGGGGCTCCAAGGCTACCGGGGCTTTCCCGGCGGGTTCAAGGCCTACCGCCAGGTCTTCCCCACGGTGGAGCTCTCCTGGTGGCACCGCCTGCCAGACGAAAGGACCTTGGGCCGCCTCGAGGCCCTCGCCCCCCCGGGGTTCCTCTTTAGCGCCCTCGGCCACAAGCACCTCACCTTTAGGCCAAGCGGCGAGGAAAGGCGCACCCTCAGGCGCTTCCTGAGGCGCTTCCGGCGCTTTGGGGAGAAGCGGGGGGCGGTCCGCCTCCTCGTCCCCCAGGGGGTGGAGGAAGGGGCCATGGCCCTTTGGCTGGACCTCCTCGAGGCGGTGCTGGAGGAGCTTGGCCCCTTCCCCCTCTTCTTCCAGGCCCCCGAACCCTTGAGGCCCCTCCTGAAGGCCCGGGGCCACCTTTTGGTCAACGAGGAGGGACCCCTTCTCTACCTCCTGGACCCCCCCGGGCTTCCCGAGGGGGAGGGCTTCGCCTACTTCTCCTCTTTGCAAGCCCTGGCCCAGGCCCTACACTCATAGCGGAGGTTGACCCGGATTGAAGACGGCCAAGCGCTTTTCCCCCAAAGAAGCCGAGGAGGTCTACCTGGTCCCCTACTGGGGGGCGGGGTTTTTCCGGGTAGGCGAAAGGGGCGAGCTGGAGGTGACCCCTCTGGGCCCTGAAGGGCCTTCCGCCTCCCTTTTGGAGATCGTGGAGGCCCTGAGGGACGAGGGGCGGCCCCTACCCCTTGTCCTCCGCTTCCCCCAGATCCTGGAGGCCCGGGTCCGGGAGCTCAACGAGGCCTTCCTCCGGGCCATGGAGAAGTACGGCTACCGGGGGGGCTACCGGGGGGTCTACCCGGTGAAGGTCAACCAGCGCCGCCTGGTCCTGGAGACCGTGGCCCGGGCGGGTAGGCCCTACCACCATGGCCTCGAGGCGGGCAGCAAGCCGGAGCTGGCCCTGATCCTGGCCCAGGACCTCTCCAAGGAGGCCCTCATCACCACCAACGGCTTCAAGGACGACGACTTCATCCGCCTGGCCCTCATGGGCAAGAAGCTGGGCCGCAACGTGGTCATCACCCTGGAGAAGTTCGCGGAACTCCCCAGGGTCCTCCGCCTCTCCCGGGAGGTGGGGGTGAGGCCCAGCCTGGGGATCCGCTACAAGCTGAAGGCCAAGGGGGCGGGGCAGTGGGAGGCCTCGGGGGGAGAGAACGCCAAGTTCGGCCTCACCACCCCCGAGATCGTCAAGGCGGTGGAGATCCTTAAGGAAGAGGGCCTCCTGGACACCCTGGTCATGCTCCACGCCCACATCGGCAGCCAGGTCACGGACATCCGCCGCATCAAAGCCGCCGTGCGGGAGGCGGCCCAGACCTACGTGCAGCTCAGGAAACTGGGAGCCCCCCTCCGCTACCTCAACCTGGGGGGCGGCCTGGCCGTGGACTACGACGGCTCCAAGACCAACTTCTACGCCTCCGCCAACTACACGCTTCAGGAGTACGCCGAGGACCTGGTCTACGTGACCAAGGAGGTGGTGGAGGCCCACGGAGAGCCCCACCCCATCCTGGTGACGGAGTCCGGCCGGGCGGTGACCGCCTACCACGAGGTCCTGGTCCTGGAGGTCATTGACGTCATCACGCCTCCCGGGGAGGAAAAGCCCGCGCCCCCCCCTGAGGAGGCCCACCCCCTGGTCAAGGAACTCTGGGAAAGCCTGGAAAACCTCTCGGCTAAGAACTTCCGCGAGGTCTACCACGACGCCTTCGCCGACAAGGATACCTTGCAAACCCTCTACGACCTGGGCCTGGTGTCCCTGAAGGACCGGGCGCTGGCGGAGGAGATCTTCTACCACATCGCCCGGCGGGTCTACGCCATCGCCCAGAGCCTTCCCTACGCCCCCGACGAGCTGGAGGACCTGGAGAAGCTCCTGGCCGACAAGCTGGTGTGCAACTTCTCCATCTTCCAAAGCCTCCCCGACGCCTGGGCCATCCACCAGCTCTTCCCCATCGTCCCCTTGAGCCGTCTTTCCGAGCCCCCTGCCCGCAGGGCCACCCTGGTGGACATTTCCTGCGACTCCGACGGGAAGATTGACCGCTTCATTGACCTCCACGACGTGCGCCACACCCTTCCCGTCCACCCCGTGCGCCCGGGGGAGCCCTACTACCTGGGGGTCTTCCTGATAGGGGCCTACCAGGACGTCTTGGGCAGCAACCACAACCTCTTCGGCCAGGTGGGGGAAGCCCACGTGGAGGTGGACGAGGAGGGCTTCGCCATAGAGCGCTTCGTCCCCGGAGAGACGGCGGAGAAGGTCATTGAGAAGATGGGCTTCACCGCCCGGGAGCTGATGCTCGGGGTGGAGCGCCTGGTGCGGCAAAGCCGGCTCTCCCCCGCGGAAAAGGGGGCCTTCCTGGAACGCTACGCCCGGGAGCTCCAGGGGTACACCTACCTGGAGGACTAGGGGCCGTTAAGGCTCCGTTAAAGACGAGGCCCTCTACCGGGCCAAGCGCGCGGGGAAAAACCGGTTGGAGACGGCCTAACCCAGAGAACTAGGCTCCGGTACGTCCTTTTGGGGCCCCCGCCGTGGCAAGAGCCACGGCGGGGTACTTTAAAGCCCCGTTTCCCGCCTCAAGGCCTCCACCCGGTCCGTCTCCTCCCAGGGGAAGCCGGGCCGGCCAAAGTGGCCGTAGGCGCTGGTGGGGGTGTAGATGGGCCTTAGGAGGTCCAGCTCCTCAATGATGGCCAGGGGCCTCGGGTCAAAGACCTTAGCGGCGATCTCCGTGAGCTTCTCGTCGGGCAGGACCCCGGTGCCGAAGGTCTCCACCCGCAAGGACACGGGCCGCGCCTTGCCGATGGCGTAGGCGAGCTCCACCAGGGCCCGCTTCGCAAGCCCCGCCGCCACCAGGTTCTTGGCCATGTAGCGGGCGTAGTAGCTGGCGGAGCGGTCCACCTTGGTGGGGTCCTTGCCGCTGAAGGCCCCGCCCCCGTGGGGCACCGCCCCTCCGTAGGTGTCCACGATGATCTTCCGGCCCGTCAAGCCGGTGTCGGCGTGGGGGCCTCCCAGGATGAAGCGGCCCGAGGGGTTGATGAGGTACTCCGTCTCCCCCTCCTTGAGGTACTCCGCCGGGATGGCCTGGCGGACCACCTCCCGGATCAGGTCCTCCCTAAGCTGCTCCTGCTCCACCTCGGGGGAGTGCTGGGCGGAGACCACCACGGTCTTCACGTAAAGGGGCCGGTCCCCCTCGTAGACCACGGTCACCTGGGCCTTGCCGTCGGGGCGCAGGTAGGGCAGGAGGCCCGTCTTGCGCACCTCGGCCAGGCGCATGGTGAGGCGGTGGGCCAGGGTAATGGGGAGGGGCATGAGCTCCGGGGTTTCGTCCGTGGCGTAGCCGAACATGAGGCCCTGGTCCCCCGCCCCCACGCGGTCTAAGGGATCGGTGGACTTGAGAACCCGCCACTCGTAGGCCAGGTTCACGCCTCCGGCGATGTCCGGGGACTGCTCGTCTATGGCGGTGAGGACGGCGCAGGTGTCGGCGTCAAAGCCGTACTTGGCCCGGGTGTAGCCCACCTCCCGCACCGTCTTGCGCACCAGGCCCGGGATGTCCACGTACCCCTCGGTGGTGATCTCCCCCGCCACGAAGACAAGCCCCGTGGTGACCAGGGTCTCCGCCGCCACCCGGGCCTTCTTGTCCTGGGCGATGAGGGCGTCCAGGATGGCGTCGGAGATCCGGTCCGCCAGCTTGTCCGGGTGCCCTTCCGTGACCGATTCAGACGTGACCAGCCGCAACTTGCGCACCTCCTTAGGGATCTGCCCCCCTGGGGCAACCCCGATAGTATAGCACCCCCCCTCGGCCGTCCAGTATGCTTGGCCCCCGTGAGGAACCCCAAGGCCCCCATCGGCGTCTTTGACTCGGGCGTGGGCGGGCTCACCGTACTGACCGCCCTGAAGAAGGCCCTTCCCCAGGAGGACTTCCTCTACTTCGGCGACACGGCCCGGGTGCCCTATGGGGGCAAGCCCCTCTCCATGGTGCGGCGCTTCGCCTGGGAGATCGCGGGCTTTCTCCTCCGGGAGGGGGTGAAGGCCATCGTGGTGGCCTGCAACACGGCGAGCTCCGCCGCCCTCCCCGACCTGGCGGAAGACCTTTCCGTGCCCGTCTTCGGGGTCCTGGAGCCGGCGGCCCAGGTGGCCCAGGGCTACCGCAAGGTGGGCCTCATCGGCACCCAGGCCACGGTGGGTAGCCGAGCCTACGAGCGCTACGTAGACCTCTCCTGGGCCAAGGCCTGCCCCCTCTTCGTCCCCCTGGTGGAGGAGGGGCTCTGGGACGACCCCGTGGCCCTCCTCATCGCCCGGCACTACCTCGAGGAGGCCCCGGAGGACCTCGAGGCCCTCATCCTGGGCTGCACCCACTACCCCTACCTGAAAAGGACCATCCAGGAGGTCCTACCCCGGGTGGCCCTCATAGACTCCGCCGAGGCCACGGCCGGGAGGGTGGCCGAGGCCCTGGCGGCCGAGGGGCTTTTGAACCCGGAAGGCAGGGGCCAGGTGGTCCACTACGTGACCGGGGACCCGGAAAGCTATAAGGCCTTGGCCGAGCGCCTGGGGGTGCGGGTGGAGGCCCTGAGGCGGGTAAGCCTGGAAGAGCTCTGACGCCACCTCAAGCCAGCATGGGGTGGTATCACCCCTCCGCCGGGCTAGGCTGGGGGCATGGGTAAGAAGCCCCTCATTGACCAGCTCCACCACGAGGACAGCTGGCGGCTTTTCCGCATCCTGGCGGAATTCGTGGAAGGGTTTGAGACCCTCGCGGAAATAGACGTGCCTCTGGTGTCCGTCTTCGGCTCGGCCCGCTTTGGGGAGGGCCACCCCGCCTACGCCCTGGGCTACCGCCCCGGATACCCCGGAAGAGGTGGTTGGCGGCCCTGAAGGCGGTATCCTGAAGGGGATGCGGGTCGTCCTGGCCACCTCCAACCCCGGCAAGGTGCGGGAGCTGAGGGCGGGTCTAGAGCCCCTGGGCTGGACCCTCCTCTCCCTGGCCGACTTCCCCTTGCGCATGCCCAAGGAGGAGGGGAGCACCTTCCTGGAAAACGCCCTTTTGAAGGCGGCCTACGTGGCCAGGGCCACGGGCCTCCCCGCCTTGGCCGACGATTCGGGCCTCGAGGTCTTCGCCCTGGGGGGCGAGCCCGGGGTCTACAGCGCCCGCTACGGGGGACGGGAGACCGACCGGGAGCGGAACGTCTACCTCCTGGAGAGGATGCGCCACCTGAAGGGGGAGGAGAGGCGGGCCCGCTTCGTGGCCGTTTTGGTCCTGGCCTACCCCGACGGGCACGCCGAGGCCTACGAGGGGAGCGTGGAGGGGGTGATCCTGGAGGCTCCCCGGGGGGAGGGCGGCTTCGGCTACGACCCCCTCTTTTTCATCCCCGAGGCGGGGAAGACCTTCGCCGAGATGAGCCTGGAGGAGAAGGCCCGCTACTCCCACCGGGGCCGGGCCCTAGAGGCCCTCCTCAAGGCCTACGAAAAGGGCCCCCCGCCCCGGGAGATCTCCAGGCTGGAATGAACGTCCTCTCGCCCCACATCGCCCTCTACCGCCTTTTTGACCTGGCGGACGAGATAGACCTCGCCCGCCTGGGCACGCCCAGGCTCCGCCTCTCCCGCCCCCGGCTGGGAGCGGTGCGCTTCCAGAACCCCCCGGCCCAGCTGGAGCTGGGGGTGCGGAGCGTGGAAGGGGTTTCCGGCCTCCTCACCGCCCGGCTTTACGAGTTCGGGGTGGCCTCCCTCTCCTTCCGGGTGCACCTGGGGGAAAGGCTGCCGTGGGAGGCCTTCGTGGAAAAGGCCCTGGCCATGCCCGAGCTTCCCTTCTGGGAGGGCTTTTTTATGGCGGAGCTGGCCGCTTTGGAGCCCTACCTCCAAGGGGCCCTCCTCCGCCCCGAGGAGAAGCGGCTTTCCGAGGAGTTCGTGGTCTACCACGCCCTGGGCCTCGAGGGGGCCAAGGCCCACGCCCCCCCCGTGGACCTCACCCCCTTGTGGATGGGGACCCGGGAGGAGTTCGCCCCCGAGGTGCGCCGGGAGATGGAGCGCTACCGCTACAGCTACTCCACCGAGGACCTGGCCCTTTTGGGCTTTGACCGGGTCCTGATCCTGGACTCCGAGGGGATCTGGGACGTGGCCGACCTGGTGGAGTTCGTCCACGCCCAGCTCCTGGAGCTCTCCTACTACGACCGGGTCCTCACCGAGGAGCTGGAAAGGGTGCCCCAGGTCCTAAGGGTGCGGGGCCTTTGGGGCTACGGCCGGCTTCAGCGCCTGAGGCGGCACCTCATGGCCCGGCACGCCGAGATCGCCGACGTCAAGGCCCGGATGGAGGGAGCCTTGCGCATCACCGAGGACCTCTTCTACGCCAAGATCTACCGGGCCGCCCTGGAGCTTTACGGGGCCCACGAGCTGGAACGGAGCGTGGAGGAGAAGCTGAGGGCCCTCGAGGCCACCTACGAGATGGTCACCGAAGAGGTGGCCCACCTCCGCAGCCAGGCGGTGGAGGTGGGCATCCTGGCCCTCATCGCCTTTGAGGTGGTGCGGGCCCTCCTTTAGGGGCACCTGTCCCTCAGGCTGGTGGTATGCTTAGGGGGCAGGGCGCGAAAAAACCTTGGAGCGGAAACGCTACCACGCGCCCGCAGGTGGGAGTATGAGAAAAGCGCTGGCCCTTTTAGCCCTAGGCCTTTCCCTGGCCCTCGCCCAGGGGAAGATCACCGTCTGGACCCACTTCGGCGGCCCCGAGCTGGAGTGGCTTAAGGCCCAGGCCAAGACCTTTGAGAAGACCTCCGGCACCAAGGTGGAGGTGGTGGAGGTCCCCTTCGGCGACATCAAGCAGAAGTTCATCCTGGGGGCACCCCAGGGGCAGGCCGCCGACCTCCTGGTCTCCATCCCCCACGACTGGCTGGGGGAGATGGCCCAGGCGGGGGTCCTCGAGCCCATGGGCAAGTACGTGACCCAAAGCTACCTGGCGGACATCCAGCCCGTGGCCGTGGAGGCCTTCACCTTCGGGGGTAGGCTCTTGGGCCTGCCCGCCTTCGCCGAGAGCGTGGCCCTCATCTACAACAAGAAGTACGTGAAGGAGCCCCCCAAGACCTGGGAGGAGTTCTTGGACCTGGCCCGGCGGCACACCACCGGCTCCACCTTCGGCTTCCTCTACAACATCGGCGACCCCTACTTCAACTTCGGCTTCTTCCGGGCCTACGGGGCGGACAACGTCTTCGCCAAGGACGCCCGGGGCAACCTGGACCCCTCCAAGCTCCTCCTAGGCGGCGAGGTGGGGGAGAAGGCCCTCCAGTTCATCAAGGACCTCCGCTTCCGCTACAACCTGGTGCCCGAGGGCGTGGACTACGGGGTGGCCGATGGGGCCTTCAAGGACGGGGCCCTGGCCATGATCATCAACGGCCCCTGGGCCCTTGGGGACTACAAGAAGGCCAAGATTGACTTCGGCATCGCCCCCTTCCCCACCCCGCCCGGGGCCAAGAACCCCTGGGGGCCTTTCCTGGGGGTCCAGGGCGTGGTGGTGAACGCCTACTCCAAGAACAAGACCGCCGCGGTGAACTTCGCCAAGACCCTGGTCTCCGGCAAGAACCTGGTGAGCTTCAACCAGGCGGGCGGCCGCGTCCCCGTGTCCAAGAGCGCCGCCAAGAGCCTGGAAAAGGACCCCGTGGTGGCGGGCTTCTCCCGGGTCTTCGCCCTGGGTACCCCCATGCCCAACATCCCCGAGATGGGCAAGGTCTGGGGCCCCTGGGGGAACGCCATCTCCCTAGCCATCCAGAAGCCCGACTCCAACGTGAAGAAGATCGTGGAGGACATGGTGGCCGAGATCAAGAAGGCCATCGGCAGGTAAGCCCCATGACCGCCCCCCACAGGACCTTTTTCCCTGTGGGGGGTTTTATCCTTGAGCCATGCGGCATCCTCCTGGTCTCAAAGGCTTCCTCCTGGCCCTCGCCCTCCTTTTGGGCCTCCTTCTCCTCTCCACGGGGGTGGGCCTCTTGGCCTACCTCCTCCTCGAGCCCCACCTGGCCCTCCCGGGCTGGACCATCCTGGCGGTAGCCCTCCTGGTCATGGTACCGGGGGCGGTGGCCGTGGGCCGCCTCTTCCCCTGGCTCACCGATTGGTACTACTTCCTCCCCGCCTTGGCCTTCCTCCTGGTCTTCACCCTCTACCCCATCGGCCTCACCGTCTACCTGGCCTTCACCGACTACTCGGGGCAGAGGAACAACCTCCCCGACCGCTCCACGGAGACCGCCGTGGTGAAGCAGGAGGGCCCAAGGCTCCTCCTGGAAGAGCCCGTGGCCGAGGCGTTGCGGTGCGACCCCTGCCAGGGGGAGCCCGTGGAGGTCTACGCCGAGGGGCACCGGATGCGGGCCAGGATCCTGGAGGCCCAGGGGGCGGAGCTCCTTTTGGACCGCGCACCCCCCTTCCAGGCGGAGTTCGTGGCCAAGGTGAACGCCTTCCGCTTCGTGGGGCTAAAGAACTTCGCCTTCATCTTGTCCCAAGCCAACCAGGCCCTCTTTCCCGTCTTCGCCTGGAACGTGGTCTTCGCCACCGCCACCGTGCTCCTGAACGCCTTCCTGGGCCTCATCCTGGGCCTTATCCTCAACAACAAGGGCCTCAAGCTGAGGAACTTTTACCGGACCCTGCTCATCGTTTCCTGGGCCCTGCCCGGGGTCATCACCGTCCAGGTCTGGGTGGCCCTCCTCAACTACAACTTCGGGGCCATCAACCGCCTCCTGGGGGTCTTGGGGATCTACCCCATCCCCTGGCTCAACGACCCCGACTGGGCCAAGGTGGCCATCCTCCTCGTCAACCTTTGGCTCGGCTTCCCCTACATGATGACCGCCACCCTGGGGGCCCTCTCCACCATCCCCGACGAGCTCTACGAGGCGGCCAGGGTGGACGGGGCCACCCCCTGGCAGGCCCTATGGGGCATCACCCTTCCCCTTCTGGAGAAGCCCATGGTGCCCATCCTCCTCTCCTCCTTCGCCTTCAACTTCAACAACTTTTACATCATCTACCTGCTCACGGGCGGGGGGCCAGCCCAGGAAGGGCGCCTGGCCACGGCCCAGGCCACGGACATCCTCATCTCCTGGGCCTACAAGACCGCCTTCAGCGCCGAGGGGCAGTCGGCCTACGGCCTGGGAGCGGCCATCAGCCTCATCATCTTCGCCATCACCGTGGCCATCAGCCTGGTGAACTTCCGGGTCACGGGAGCCCTGAGGGAGGTGAAGTAGATGCGGAAGGTTCTGGCCTTTCTCTTCACCGGCCTTGTCCTATGGGGGGTTTACTGGTTCGCCGCCACCCGTCTCTTTGACGAGGGCTCCTACCGCAAGCAGGTGGCCTTGGGCAGCGTCTTCGTGCCTTACGGGTGGGCTTACGCCTTGGGCGTTATCCTCCTCCTCGCGCTTCTCATCTTCTTCTACAGCCTGGCCTACACCGCCCTTGTGAACCGCCTCCAGGGAAGGCGGCGAAGCCCCTGGCCCCTTTTCCTCCAGGGCATCACCCACCTCTTCCTCTGGGTCCTGATTCTTCTCGTCTACTACCCGGTGGTCCAGGTGGTGGCGGCCAGCTTTGACCCCACCAACAACCTCTTCAGCTTTAAGAGGCCGAATACGGGCTTTCTGCTCCTGGACGCCAAGGTCATCCCCTACCTGCCCGAGCCCTCCCTGGAAAACTACGCCAGGCTGGTGGAGGGGGTGGTCCTCTACCCGTACCAGGTTGCGCTCGCCCTCCTGGCGGGTCTGTCCCTTTTGGGGGTGGCGGGCATCGGGCTTCTGCGCCGCCTCCTGCCGGAGGAGGAGTGGATGGGCTTCTGGCAGGGAAGGCTCCTCCTCCTGATGGCCCTCGCCATCTTCGCCCTGGCCCTAAGCCTCTCCCCCAAGCAGTTCACCGGCCAGGGCACGGAGACCAAGTTCCTCCTCTGGGTGCGCAACACCTTCCTCATCTCCGGGCTCACGGGGCTTCTCGCCGTCTTGCTCACGGCCACCGCCGGCTACGCCTTCGCCCGCTTCCGCCACCTGCCCGGGCGCTACCCCCTCCTCCTCTTCTTCATCTTTGTGCAGATGTTCCCGGGGTTTCTGGCCCTGGTGGCCATCTACTACCTCCTGTCCCGGCTGGACCTCCTGAACACCTTCACCGGCCTGGTCCTGGCCTACTCCGGCGGCATCATCAGCTTCGGCACCTGGGTGTACAAGGGCTACCTGGAGAGCATCAGCCCCAGCCTCGAGGAGGCCGCCATGGTCGACGGGGCCACCAAGTGGCAGGTCTTCACCAAGATCCTCCTGCCCCTTTCCGCCCCCATGTTCGTCTTCATCTTCCTCCTGCAGTTCGTGGGCACCTACTCGGAGTTCGTCCTGGCCAACCTGGTCCTGACCGGGGTGGAGAGCTGGAACGTGGGCGTGGGGCTTAGGAGCTTCACCACCGGCCAGTTCCAGACCAAGTGGGGGGTCTTCGCCGCCGCCAGCGTCCTGGGCTCTTTGCCCATCCTCTTCCTCTTCTACGGCTTCCAGCAGTACTTCGTCTCCGGCTACACGGCGGGGGCCGTGAAAGAATGAACTACCACGACCTCGAGCACCTCTCGCCCCCCTTCCCCCGCCTGGGAGAGGAGGTGGCGATCTTCCTGGAGACCGAGGCCCAGGAGGGGCTTCTCCTCTACGAGAAGGACGGGGAGGTCCTGCAAAAGCCCATGGCCCGGGTCCCGGGCGGGCTCAAGGCCCAGGTGGCCGTGGCCCAGAGCCCCTTCCGCTACCTCTTCCGCCTGCCGGAAGGCTACTGGGGAAGCCACGGCCTGGAGAAGGCCCTTCCCCGCTACGATCGCTTCTTCCACCTCCTCGCCCATCCCCTTCCCCCGGAGTGGGCCCTAGGCACGGTCTTTTACCAGATCTTTCCCGACCGCTTCCGCCAGGGGCCAAAGGACCTGGCCCCCCAGGACGGGGCCTGGCTTTACGGGGGTAAGCCCATCCGAAGGAAGGCCTGGCACGAGCCCCCGGGGCCCGACGGCTCCCGGGAGTTCTACGGAGGGGACCTCTTTGGCGTCCTGGAGGCCCTGCCCTACCTCCAGGACCTGGGGGTGGAGACCCTCTACCTCACCCCCATCTTCAAAAGCCCCAGCAGCCACCGCTACGACACCGAGGACTACCTCCAGGTGGACCCCCACCTGGGCGGGGAGGAGGCCCTAGAAGCCCTCTACCAGGCCCTCGAGGCCCAGGGGATGAAACTCGTCCTGGACGGGGTCTTCAACCACATCGGGGCCACCCACCCCTGGTTCCAGAAGGCCCTAGACCCCAAAAGCCCCGAGCGCACCATGTTCACCTTCTTTCCCGACGGCTCCTACCAGAGCTTCTTTGGGGTCCGGCAGATGCCCAAGCTGGACTACGCTTCCCCCCTGACCCAGGAGCGCTTCGTCTTCGGCAAAAGGGCCCCCATCCGCCACTGGATGCGCCTCTGCCATGGCTGGCGGCTGGACGTGGCCCACGCCATCGGGGAGGGGGGGACCAACCGCAAGAACGCCCGCTGGCTTAGGGCCCTGGCCCGGGCCGCCAAGGAGGAGCGGGAGGAGGCCTTCGTCTTCGGCGAGCTCTCCTACGACACCGTCCCCACCCTACGGGCCCACACCCTGGACGGGGCCATGCACTACGCCGGCTTCGCCCACCCGGTCATGGCCTGGCTTTCGGGAAGGGACGTCCACGGCCTTCCCGCCCCTCTAGGGGCCCACGAGGTCTGGCAGGTCCTCCACGACCACTACGCCGCCCTGCCCCTCCAGCTCCGCCACACCATGTACACCCTCCTCTCCTCCCACGACATCCCCCGGGCCCTGTGGCGGCTTAGGGGGGATAAGGAGCGCTTCAAGCTGGCCTACGCCCTCCTCTTCGCCTTCCCGGGAAGCCCCGCCATCTACTACGGGGACGAGATCAGCCTTTCCCAGCCCAACCCCTACGAGGTCTGGGCGGGGGACCCCTACTGCCGCGCCCCCTTTCCCTGGGACGAGGCGGCCTGGGACCGGGACCTCCTCCGCTTCTTTAAGCGCCTCGTCCACCTCAAAAAGACCCACCCCGCCCTCCGCCAGGGGGGCCTTCTGCCCCTGGAGGCCCCGGAGGGCGTCCTGGCCTTCCGCCGGCGGTGGCGGGGGAAGGAGGTCCTGGCCTACTTCGCCAAAGAAGGGGCCAGACTTCGGGTTCCCCAGGGGGTGGACCTCCTCACGGGCCAGGAGGTGGCGGGGGAGGTGGAGGCCCGCTACCTCCTCCTGGAGCCCGTATCCTAGAAGAATGGAACCCAAAGGCCCGCCCAAAGACCTCCTCGCCCAAGCGGAAGGCCTTCGGAGCGTGGACCCCAGTACCCCGGGCTTCAGGGAGAGGTTCCTCGCCCTCCTCCTTGAGGCCAAAGCCCGCTGGGAAAGCCTTTCCCCCGAGGAAAAAGGGCGGCTTCTCGCCCTGTTGGGCGCCCTCCTTTCCCTCTTGCCTTGGGGGAGGTTGGGGCGGATCGGGGCTCTCTTCCAGAGGGCCACAAGCCCCCAGGCCCAGCTCCTTTTGCGGCTGGCCCTCAGGCTCCTAAAGCGCTAGCCCCGGGCTATACTGGGCTTTTGTGCGGGACGTCCTCGAGGTCCTGGAGTTCCCCAAGGTGAAGGCCCTCCTGGCAACGAGGGCCAAGACCCCCTTGGGGCAGGAGCTGGCCCTCGGCCTGGCTCCCCTTTCCCGGGAAGAGGCGGAAAGGCGCCACGGCCTCACCCAGGAGGCCCTCAGCTACCCCTACGCCCTCCCCGAGGCCGGGGCCTTGAAGGCGGCCTGGGAGCGGGCCAAGGCGGGAGGGAGGCTTTCCGGCCCCGAGCTCCTTCGGGCGGCCCAGGCCCTCGAGGAGGCCATGGCCCTCAAGGAGGAGCTCCTTCCCCTGCAAAACGCCCTGAGCCAGGTGGCGGCGGGCATCGGGGACCACGGGGCCTTCCTCCTTCGGGTCAGGAAGGCCCTGGACGAGGAGGGGGCGGTGCGGGACGAGGCCAGCCCCCGCCTCAAGCAGATCCGCCAGGAACTCCACCCCCTGCGCCAGGAGATCCTGAACCGCCTTTACGCCCTCATGGACCGGCACAAGGAGGCCGTCCAGGACCGCTTCGTCACCCTTAGGCGGGAGCGCTACTGCATCCCGGTGCGGGCCGGGATGGCCCATAAGATCCCGGGCCTCCTCCTGGACGAGTCCGAGTCCGGGGCCACCCTCTTCATAGAGCCCCTCTCAGTGGTCAAGCTCAACAACCGCCTCTACGCCCTTAGGCTCCAGGAGGAGGAGGAGGTGAACCGGATCCTCAGGGAACTCTCCCAGCGCCTGGCCGAGGACCCCGGGGTGCCGGGGACCCTCGAGGCCCTGGCCCTTCTGGATCTAGTCCAGGCCCAGGCCGCCTTGAGCAGGGACCTGGGGCTTTCCCGCCCCCGGTTCGGGGAGGGCTACGCCCTGGAGGAGGCCTTCCACCCCCTCATAGAGAACCCGGTCAAGAACAGCTTCGCCCTGGACGAAACCCACCGCCTCCTCCTCATCTCCGGCCCCAACATGGGGGGCAAGACGGCCCTCCTCAAGACCCTGGGCCTCGCCGTCCTCATGGCCCAGTCCGGCCTCTTCGTGGCCGCTAAGAGGGCCACCCTGGCCTGGCCCGACCGGGTCTACGCCGACATCGGCGACGAGCAGTCCCTTCAGGAAAGCCTCTCCACCTTCGCCGGGCATCTGAAGCGCCTCAAGGAGATGCTGGAAGGGGCCACGGAGAGGAGCCTGGTCCTCATAGACGAGCTGGGAAGCGGCACCGACCCCGAGGAGGGGGCGGCCCTCTCCCAGGCCATCCTCGAGGCCCTCCTGGCCCGCGGGGTCAAGGGGATGGTCACCACCCACCTCTCCCCCCTCAAGGCCTTCGCCCAGGGGCGGGAGGGGATCATGAACGCCTCCATGCGCTTTGACCTGGCCACCCTGCGCCCCACCTACGAGCTGGTCCTGGGGGTGCCGGGGCGGAGCTACGCCCTGGCCATCGCCCGGAGGCTGGCCCTGCCCGAGGCGGTCCTGAGGCGGGCCGAGGCCCTCCTCCCCGAGGGAGGGCGGCTGGAAGCCCTTCTGGAGAAGCTAGAGGCCGAGCGCCTGGCTCTCATGGAGGAAAAGCGCCACCTGCAGAAAGCCCTGGAGGAGGCCGAGGCCCTGAAGCGGGAGCTTCTGGCCCGGGAGAAGGGCTTCGCCGAGGAGCGGCAAAGGCGCCTGAAGGCCCTCGAGGAGGAGGTGCGTCAGCGCCTTCTCCAGGTGGAGGCCGAAATCAAGGCCATCAGGGAGAAGGCCAGGACCGAGGGCAAGCGGGACGCCCTGAGGGAGCTCATGGCCCTGAAGGAGCGCTACGCCAAGAAGGCCCCGCCGCCCCCGCCCCCCCCGGGCCTCACCCCGGGCCAAGCGGTGGAGGTGCCCTCCTTGGGGAAGCGGGGCCGGCTCCTGGAGATCCGGGGAGAGGAAGCCCTGGTCCAGGTAGGCCCCCTAAAGATGAGCCTGAAGGCCGCCGAGCTCAAGCCCCTCCAGGAGGAGGCTACCCCCAAGGCCCTCCCCCTCAGGCCCCGCCGGGAGGTGAAGGAGGTGGACCTCCGGGGCCTCACCGTGGAGGAGGCCCTTCTGGAAGTGGATAGCGCCCTGGAGGAGGCCCGCGCCCTGGGCCTCCCCACCCTCCGCCTCCTCCACGGCAAGGGCACGGGCGCCTTACGCCAGGCCATCCGGGAGGTTTTGCGCCGGGACAAACGGGTGGAGGCCTTCGCCGACGCGCCCCCCAACGAGGGAGGGCACGGGGTCACGGTGGTGGTCCTGAAGGGGGGAGCCTCCCCTAGCGCAAAAGGGTGAGGACTCCCAGAACCACGGCGATGGCCGTGAAGTAGAGCATGGCCTTGTTGAAGGCGGTGTTGATCTCCGCCTTCACCTCCTGGCGGAGGCCGGCCATCTCCTGGCGGAGGCCTGAGATCTCGGCCCGCACCTCCTGGCGCAGGCCGTTGAACTTCTCCTCCATCTCCTGGCGGAAGCCGGCCATTTCCGCCCTCATCTCCTGGCGAAGCCCGTCCATCCCTTGGCGAAGACCGGCGATCTCCGCCCTCACTTCCTGGCGGAGCCCGTCCATCTCCTGGCGGAGGCCCGCAATCTCGGCCCGCACCTCCTGGCGCAGACCATTGAACCTCTCCTCCATCTCCTGGCGAAGCCCGGAGATCTCCGCCTTCACCTCCTGGCGGAGCCCGTCCATCTCCTGGCGGAGGCCCGCAATCTCGGCCCGCACCTCCTGGCGCAGACCATTGAACCTCTCCTCCATCTCCTGGCGAAGCCCGGAGATCTCCGCCTTCACCTCCTGGCGCAGGCCGTTGAACTTCTCCTCCATCCCCTGGCGGAGGCCTGAGATCTCGGCCCGCACCTCCTGGCGGAGGCTGGCCATCTCCGCCTTCACCTCCTGGCGGAGAAGGTCCATCCTCGCCTCCAGGGCGGACACCCGGTCGGGGAGGACGGCCATCACCCCTTCCACGATGCCCTCTAGCTTGTAGAGGCGTTCTTCTACGGTCATCTGGCTCTCAGGATAGCAGACCCGCCCGCACCTTAAAGAGGCCTTCCCTCCACTGCAGCGATGCGGGCCCGCACCTCCTGGGGAAGAGGGGCAGGCCTTCCTCCCTCCAGCCAGACCTGGACCGTCTTCCCCCGGGCTGCCTCCTCCCCCGCCGCCAGAACCAGGTACTCCATGTCAAAGCTGGAGCGCCCCAGGCGGACCACCCGCACCCCCACCTCCACCGGGTCCTGCAGGAGGATGGGTCTCAGGAAGTCCACCTCGGCCCGAGCCAGGATGAAGTGCCCCTTGCCCACCCAGTCCGGCTCCAACCGGGAGAAGTAAGCCGCGCGGGCCACCTCCAGATAGGTGAGGTAGACGGCGTTGTTCACGTGCCCCAGAGCGTCCAGGTCGCGGAAGCGCACCTGGATGGGCACCACCACGGGAAAGCCTTCCACGGGGAAAAAGCTTACCATCTCCCGGCCTCTGACCCAGGGGTCAGGTAAAGTGGGGTCATGACGGAGACCACCTGGGACCTGACCCCCCTTTTCCCCAGCCTAGAAAGCCCGGAGTTCCAGAGGGCCTGGCAGGGCCTAAGGGAGCGCATCGGCGGGCTTAAGGACCTCCTGGAGCGGGAAGCCCCCCTCCAGGAGGTCCTCTTTGCCCTAGACACCCTCTTTGAGGAGGCCCTTCCCCTTCAGGCCTACCTCTACGCCCGCTTCAGCGCCAACACCGCCGACGAGGCCGCGTTGGCCAAGCTCTCCGAGCTAGAGATCCTCCTCCTGGACTTCCAGCGCCTAAGGCCACGCCTCACCCGCTACCTGGCCCTGCAGGACCCGGAGGAGGCGGGCCCTTACCGCCTCCTTGTGGAGGAAGCCCGGCTTTTCGCCCTCCACATGATGCCTGAAGGGGAGGAGACCCTGGCGGCGGAGCTCTCCCTCTCCGGCCGGGGGGCCTGGGCCAAGCTCCACGAGAACCTGACCAGCCAGATCACGGCGGTGGTGGACGGGGAGGAAATGCCCATCACCAAGGTGCGCAACCTCTATTTCCGTCCCGAGGAAGACGTGCGCAGGAAAGCCTACCAGGCGGAGCTTCTGGCCTGGGAGCAAAACCAGGTGCCCATCGCCTACGCCCTGAACGGGGTGAAGGGGGAGGCGGTGGTGCTGAACCGCAGGCGGGGCTTTCGGGACGACCTAGAGCCCACCCTCCTGCAAAACCGCATCACCAGGAAGGCCCTTCTGGCTATGCAGGAGGCGGTGGAGGAAAGCCTGCCCCTCTTTCGGCGCTACTACCTTCTGAAGGCCAAAGCTCTAGGCAAGGAGCGCCTGGACTGGTGGGACCTCTTCGCTCCCATAGGCCAGGGGCGGCGCTGGACCCTGGAGGAGGCCCGAGGCTTCATCGTGGAGAAGCTCGCCGCCTTCTCCCAAAACGCCGCCCAGGTGGCGGAGGTGGCCTTTAGGGAGCGCTGGATGGATCTCCTCCCCCGCAAGGGCAAGGTGGGCGGGGCCTACTGCATGCCGAGGGGTGGGGGCAAGAGCCTGATCCTGGCCAACTACGAGGAAAGCTTTGAGTCCGTCTCTACCCTGGCCCACGAGCTGGGCCACGCCTACCACAACTTCGCCCTGGCCCGGGTCCCCGCCTCCTTGCGGGAGGTGCCCATGACCTTGGCGGAGACGGCCAGCATCATGAACGAGACCCTGGTGGTGGAAGCCGCCCTGAAGGAGGCCTCCCCCGAGGAGGGCCTCCTGATCCTGGACGCCTACCTGCAGGGAGCGGCCCAGGTGGTAGTGGACATCTATAGCCGCTTCCTCTTTGAGTCCTGGGTCTTCGCCCGCAGGAAGGAACGGGAGCTTTCCCCAAGGGAGTTCAAGGAGCTCATGGTGGAGGCCCAGAAAAGGGCCTACGGGGAGGCTCTGGCCTCCTTCCATCCCTACATGTGGGCGGTGAAGGGGTACTACTACGGCTCTGACTTTTACAACTACCCCTACACCTTCGGCCTCCTCTTCGGCCTGGCCCTCTACAGCGAGGCCAAGGAGGACCCGGCCTTCATGGAGCGCTACGAGGGGCTCCTGGCCGAGTCCGGGATGCACACCGCCAAGGCCCTGGCGGCCCGGTTCGGCTTTGACCTGGAAAGCCCGGAGTTCTGGCGGAAGGGCCTGAAGGTCCTGGCCGATAAGGTGGAGGAGCTAGAGCGCCGCCTCCCGGCTTAGCCCCTTCCTTTTCCCCACCGGGCAGTCCCCTTGCACCCTCCTGACCGTCCTCTGACCCAAGGGGAGTAGCCTGAAGAGGATGCGGCTTCTCGTCCTCTGCACCCACAACTCCGCCCGCAGCCAGATGGCGGAGGCCTGGCTCAAGCACCACGCCCGGGCGCTGGGGGTGGACCTCGAGGTCCACTCCGCCGGCACGGAGAAGACCTACGTGAAGGAGGAGGCCAAGCAGGTGATGGCCGAGGTGGGCCTGGACCTCACGGGCCACTTCTCCAAGACCCTTCTTGAGGTGCCGGACCCCTGGAACTTTGACCTGGTCCTCACCGTCTGCGACCAGGCCAAGGAGGCCTGCCCCGCCTACCCCGCCGAGACCCAAAAGCGCCACGTTTCCTTTCCCGACCCCACCGGCAGGCCCCTGGAAGAGTGGCGCCGGGTCCGGGACGCCCTGGGGCGGATGAGCCTTTACCTGGTGGAAAGCCTGAAGAAAGGCGAGATCCCCTCGGACCAGGCGCTAAAGGAGGCTAGCGGCCTATAGGTCCCCCACGTGAATGGCCGCCACGCCAAAGGTGAGGAGCTCGTAGCGCACGGAAAACCCCGCCTCCTCCATGAGGGCCTTCAGGGCCTCCGGGGGCGGGAAGGCTTCCACGCTTTCCGGCAGGTAGCGGTAGGCACTAAAGCTCCCGGAGATGAGCCCCCCCAAAAAGGGCAGAACCCGCTGGAAGTAGACCCGGTAGACCAGCCCAAAGGCCCCCTTGGGGGGCGGGGGGAACTCCAGGATCACCAGCCTCCCCCCAGGGGCGAGGACCCGGCGAAGCTCGGCCAGGGCCTTCCGGTAGTCGGCGAAGTTGCGGAAGCCGAAGGCGATGGTGACGGCGTCAAAGCTCCCGTCGGGAAAGGGAAGGGCCAGGGCGTCCGCCTCCTGGAAGGCCACGGAAAGCCCCCGGGCGCTGGCCTTTTTGCGGGCGATCTCCAGCATGGGAGGGGCGAAGTCGGCCCCCACCACCTCCGCCTCAGGGGCGGAGGCCTTGAGGAGGAGGGCCAGGTCCCCGGTGCCTGTGGCCAGGTCCAGGATGCGCCTAGGGCCCTTCTCCAGGGCCAGGGCCACCGCCCGCCTGCGCCAGCGTAGGTCGGCCCCCAAGGAGAGGAGGCGGTTTAGGAGGTCGTAGCGGGGGGCGATCTCGGAAAACATCCGCCGCACCCGGGTGGCCTTTTCCTCAGGCGAAGCCGCCACGAGGGGGAGTCTAGCATCCCCAGGGGTAGGGTACAATCGGGCACGTGCGAAGGGACCATAGGCGCCTCGAGGCCCTGGTGCTTCTGGGAGGGGCCCTTACCCTCCTCCTCTGGTACCTGGCCCCCTGGGCGGTGCCCCACCGGCTCTTTGGCGGCGAAGGCGTGCTCCTCAACCCCTTTGGCCACCACCTGCCCCAGGGAAGCCTGCCCCAGGGCTACCGGGATGGCTGGCTCGGCCTCGTCTTCTACCTCTCCCTGGCCTGGCTCCTCCTGAGCCTGGCCCTGCCCTGGCGGATGGGGCCTAAGGGGGCCTACCTGGCGGGAGCTTTGGGCCTCGGCCTTTTCCTCCTCGCCTACGTCCTCTTCCAAAGCAGCGTGGCCCAGGTCAACGTCGGGGCGGAAAGGCCCCTCCTCAGGCGGTACAGCCTGGGCCTGGGAAGCTACACCACCCTGGCCTATAGCCTCTACCTCCTCCTCCTGGGCCGGGTCTTCTCCCCCGGGGGGCTGGCCTTTCTGGTGCGGCGGCGGGGGGTGGTGGTTCCCCTCTTCTCCCTCCTCTTGGCCTCCCTCCTAGGGGGGGTCATCGTGGCCATCCTTAAGGAAACCCCCGGGGAGGCGGCGAGCCTCAGGGAAGGCTTCATGCTGAAGCTGGACCTCATCACCTACACTTACCAGCTCCTCTTTAGCCCCCTGGTGAACCCCTCGGGCTTTTTGCAAAGCCTCCTTCTAGCCACCCCCCTCATCTTCACCGGGCTGGCCGTGGCCTTGGGCTTCCGGGGCGGGCTCTTCAACATCGGGGCCCCGGGGCAGCTCATCATGGGGGCCATCGCCGCCATGCTGGTGGGGGTCTACCTGCCCGGGCCCAGGTGGCTGGTCCTGCCCCTGGCCATCCTGGCCGCCGCTATGGCCGGAGGGCTCTGGGGGGCTTTGGTGGGCTGGCTCAAGGCCCGCTTCGGGGCCCACGAGGTCATCAACACCATCATGTTCAACTACATCGCCGCCAGCGTTTTCCTCTTCCTCATCTCCGCCAACGAGTACAAGTTCTTCGGGTACACCCTTTATCTGCCCTTCAAGTACCCGGGCTATGAAGCCCGGAGCTACGAGATCCGCCCCGAGGCCCGCCTCCCCCACTGGACGGACCTGGTGGCCCCGGGAGGGGAGCTCTCCTTCGCCCTGCCCCTGGCCCTCCTCCTCGGCCTTTTAGGCTACCTGCTGGTGCGGAGAAGCCTGGGGCACCGGGTCCTGGCCGCCTTCCTCCTGGGGGCTTTGGGGTACGGGGTGGGGGGGCTTCTCCCCGGCCTCCCCGTGAGCTTCGGCCCCGACCTCACCTCGGTGCGCCTCAACGGGGCCTTCCTCATCGCCCTCCTGGCCCTCCTCTTCTTCCACCTCTACGTGTTCCGCACCGTGGGAGGGTACGAGCTCAGGGCCATGGGCCT
Source organism: Thermus aquaticus (assembly GCF_001280255.1). Classification (NCBI taxonomy): domain Bacteria; kingdom Thermotogati; phylum Deinococcota; class Deinococci; order Thermales; family Thermaceae; genus Thermus; species Thermus aquaticus. Next base: position 282,273 of record NZ_LHCI01000106.1, read on the forward strand.
CGCCCCCAAGGCGGCGGAGTACGGGGGGGTGATGGCCGGGCGGAAGGTGGTCCTCATCATGTTCCTGGCGGGGGCCCTGGCAGGCTTGGCCGCCACCCATTACGTGCTGGGCGGGGGGATAGACGAGTACCGCCTGAAGCAGTCCCTCCCCTACTCCGTGGGCTTTGACGGCATCGCCGTGGCCCTCATGGGGCAGAACACCCCGGTGGGTGTGGGCCTCGCCGCCTGGCTTTTCGGCATCCTCCTCACCGGGGGGCTCCAGGTGAACCTGCAGCTGGGCATCAGCCGGGAGCTGGTGGCGGTGCTCCAGGCCCTCGTGGTCCTCTTCATCGCCGCCGGGGGCTTCCTGCCCCGCTACTTCACCGACCCCCTGAGGGCGGCCGAGGTGGAGCTCAAGGAGGAGACCAGAAAACGGGAGGGCGAGGAGGTGCAAAGATGAACCTGGACGTGGCTTTCTGGACGGCCCTCTTCCTCTCCACCCTGCGGCAGACCACCCCCCTTCTCTTCACCGCCTTAGGGGGAATGTTCTCGGAGAGGAGCGGGGTGACCAACATCGCCCTCGAGGGCATCATCCTCTTCGGGGCCCTGACGGCGGCGGTGGTGGTGGAGCGCTTTGAGGCCGCCTTGGGCCCTGGGCCCCACCCCTGGCTCCCCTGGGTGGGGGTCCTTTCGGCCATGGGGGTGGGGGGCCTGGTGGCCGCGGTGCACGCCGTGGTCTCCATAAAGTACCGGGCGGACCAGATCATCAGCGCCACCGCCATCAACCTCCTGGCCCTGGGGGCCCCGAGCCTGGTCCTCACCTACTTCTACGGCAACGCCACCAGCTCCAAGGAGGTGGCGAACCGCCTCCCCCTCCTCCTCGGCCTCTCCCCCCTGGTCTACCTGGCCTTCCTCCTGGTGCCCGTGGCCTGGTGGGTCCTCTTCAAGACCCCTTTTGGCCTCCGCCTCCGGGCCGTGGGGGAGCACCCCGAGGCCGCCGACACCCTGGGGGTGAACGTATACCGCCTCCGCTACACCGGGGTCATCCTCTCCGGGGTGCTGGCGGGCCTGGCGGGGGCCTACCTTTCCATCGGCTTCCTCAACCAGTTCGTGCGGGGGATGTCGGCGGGGATGGGCTTCATCGCCCTAGCGGCCATGATCTTCGGCAACTGGCACCCCCTTGGCATCCTCTTCTCCACCCTCCTCTTCGGCTTCGCTAGCGCCCTCGCCATCCAGCTCCAGGGCACGGAGATCCTGCCCGCCGTCTTGGTCCAGGCCTTCCCCTACGTGGTCACCGTGCTGGTGCTGGCGGGGTTCATCGGCAGAAGCCGTCCCCCGGGGGCGGTGGGCAAGCCCTACGAGAAGTGAAGCTTCCGCAGGCGCCCGAGGCGGAAGAAGAGCCGGAGGCGGCTCCCGTCCCGGAAGGCGAGCTCCACCCCGCCCCTACCCAGGGCGAAGCCCGAAAGCCCTTCCGCCCCCTCCCCCTGGGCGAAGCGGGCGTGGCCGTCTTGCCGCAGGTAGAGGAACCCCTTCTCCAGCCACACCTGGGCCTCGGTCCCCTGGCGGTTTAGGCTCAGGCGGCGCACCCTCCGGGCCCAAACCTCGGCCTCGCTCACGGCGTGAAGGCCTCCTCGGCGGGGCGGCCGTAGAGGCCCTTGCCGTAGTAGAGGAGGGAAAGGCCGGGCAAGGGCCTCCCCTTTTCGTCCAGAAGGCCCTCCTCCTCCCACACCGCCACCACCCGTCCCACGAAGAGGTCGTGGTCCCCGAAGGGCCGCACCTCCACGAGCTCCAGCTCGTAGGCGGCGTAGGCCCCCTCCAGGATGGGCACCCCAAAGTGGCCCAGGAAGTGGGGGGTTTGGCCCTTGTCCACCTCCCGGCCCGAACGGCTTCCCAGCCAGTGGATCAGGGCCCCTTGGGCGTGGGGGTGGAAGCTCGCCGAGAAGCGCCGGGCCTTTAGCAATAGCCCGTGGGTGAAGCGCTTGGGGCTGATGGAGACCCCGAAGAGGGGTGGGTCGGCGGAAAGCCCCGTGTTCCAGACCGCCGGGCAGAAGTTGACCTTTTGCTCCAGCCTAACCCCCACCACGGCGGGGACGCCGGGGGAGTAGTGGTAGAAGGCGGGGAGGGGGCCTTGGGGCAGGTAGCTCCTCACGAGAGCTCCTCCTTGGGAACCTCCAGGCTCTTCCCGTCCTCCAAAAGCACCTCCACCGTGCCCTTCAGGGGGTTCACCTTCTGCACCTTGCCGCAGAGGCCCGCCTTGGTGCAAACCCGGGCGTTCTTTTTGGGAAGCTCGGCCAGAAGCTCCTGGTAGACGGGGTGCTCGTAGGTGAGGCAGCAGAGGAGGCGGCCGCAGGGCCCGGAGATCTTCTCCGGGGAGAGGGGAAGCCCTTGGTCCCGGGCCAGCTTGATGGAGACCTGGGCGAAGCCCTGGAGCCAGGTGGAGCAGCAGGACTCCATGCCGCAGGCCCCCAAGGCCCCCAGGTACTGGGCCTCCTCCCTGGGGCCCTCGGCCAGAAACTCCACCCGGGCCCCGTAGCGCTCCTGGAGCTCCCGGGCGAAGGCCCTTAGGTTCACCCGCTCCGCCGCGGCGTAATGGACGGTGAGGTGGCGACCCTCCAGGGTGAAGTCGCACCCCAGGACCTTGGCCGCCACCCCTTCCTCCTTGAGGCGGGCCTTGAGGTAGAAAAGGGCCTCCTCCGCCTTGGCCCTGAGCCTCGCCGCCCGGTCCAGGTCCTCCTTGCTGGCCAGGCGCACCACCTCCCCCACCTCCTTTTGCCGCCTGGGAGGGGTGCGGACCCGGCCCACCTCGAGGCCCCGGCTGGTCCGCACCACCACGTAGGCGTCCAGGGGCGGAGGCTCCCCCTGGAAGCGGAAGTAGCGGAGGACGGGGGTGCGGAAACGGACGCCCACGGTCATAGCTCTAAGTCTAAGGCCAGGCGGGCCAGCACGAGGTTGGGGCTCACATAGGCCTCCAGGGCCTCCCGGGCCCTATCCAAGGCCAGGAGGGCCCGGGGGCGGTTTTGGAGGAGGGCGCGGAGGAGGTAAAACCCCTCCTCCTCGGCCAAAAGCTCCTCCAAAAGGCCCAGGCGCTCCAGAGGGGGGCTTTGCAAAACCCTCCTCGCCATCTTGAGCCTTTCCTGGAAGGCCAGGGGGTCAGAAAGGGCCTTGAGGAGGCGGCCTGGGGCCCCGGCGGCGTAGGCGAGGAGGTCTGGGTCCTGGGTCAGGGCGCGCAGCCTTTCCTCGGGAACCGGACCAAAGGCCACCTCCAGGGCCCGGCTCTTCAGGGTGGGGAGGAGGGTCTCCCCGCTGGGGGCGATGAGGATGATGCGCCCGTAGCTGGGAGGCTCCTCCAGGAGCTTCAAGAGGGCGTTGGCGGCCGCCTCGGTGAGGAGGTGGGCGGCGTCCAGGATGGCCACCTTGACCCGCTCCCGGGGGTGGCTCTGGAACCAGTCAAAGAGGGGCTCCACCTCCTCGAGGCGGACCTCGGCCTCCCCCCTCAGGCCCCGCTCCTTGGGGCCGATCTCCAGGAGGTCGGGGTGGGCCTCCAGGAAGGGCGGGGGGAAGCCCCGGTTGAGGCCCAGGGCGTACCAGCGGGCTACGAGCCGCCTGCCCACCCCCTCGGGCCCCGAGAAGAGGAGGGTGGCGGTCTTGAGCCTGGGCAGAAGCTCCAGAATGGCCTCGTGGCCGATTATTCCCCAAGGGTGAGGCGGGCGTAGAGCCACTCGGGAAACCCCTCCTCCAGTAAGCGCCTCCGGACGGCCGTCAGGTCGTAGTTCACCCGGTAAAACTCCAGGCGGTCCCCCTCCCAAAGGGCGAAGGCCGCCCCCGGAACCCCGTCCCTGGGCTGGCCCACGGAGCCGGGGTTGGCCAGGGCCCGCACCGTGGGGGGGAGGACCAGCTCCCCACCTTCGGGGAAGGCCTGGTAGCGAACCCAGGGCTTGGGCCCCTGGAGCTCCAAAAAGGCCCCCGCCAGATGGGTGTGCCCGTGAAAGGCGAGGCGGGCCTCCATGCAGCGGAAGGCCTCCCGGGCGAGAGCCAGGTCGTCCAGGTACTCCATGGGATCGCAGGGGCTCCCATGGACCAGAAGGGCCCCCTCCACCTCCTTCTGCCAGGACCAGGAGGCCATGAACTCCAGGTGCCGGGGAAGGAGGCGGGCCTTCTGCCAGGCCAGGATCTCCAGGACCACCCCCTCCACCGGCAGGCGCTCCAGGGCCAGGAGCCAGGCATCGTGGTTGCCCAAGACGCACTCCGCCCCCACCGCCATCAGCCAGTCCAGCACCCGGTCCCCGTCCGGGTAATAGCCCACCGCGTCTCCCAGGAAGAGGACCCGGTCAAAGGCCGGGGCCTTTTGCAAAAGGGCCTCCAGGGCGGGCCAGTTCCCGTGGATGTCGGAGAGGACCAGGTAGCGCACGGGGCTTAGAATAGCATGAGCCTATGGCCTCCGAGCTCTTGGAACGCCTCTCTCAGGACCTGGAACTCCTTTCCGAACACGTGCGGGCGGCTTTGGACGAGTTCGGCACCCTTCTCGCTTACCTGGAGGGGAGGCGGGGCGGGGGCACCGTCCTCCTCCACGCCCCCTATACCGAGGCCATCCCCGTGCTCCAGGCCCTGAACGGCCTCACCTTCCGGGGGCGGATCCTTCTGGCCCTGGACCCCTCCCCCCTCTCCCCCACCCTGGAAGAGCGCCCCCTGACGGGCCCCACCCGCTCCCCGCTGGAGCACCTCCTCGAGGTGCACCGCCCCCAGCGCCTCCTCCTGGCCTTCCCCGGGGAGGGGCTTGGGGTGCGCTTTCCCGGGGGAAAGGAGACCCAAGAGGGCTGGCGGCCTCTTTCGGCGGAAGGGGAGCCCCTCACCCTCCACGTACAGGCCCCCACGGGCCTCACGTACAAGGAGATTAGGGCCTACGAGGCCTGGGAAAGCCCCCCCTTGCCCCTCTCCCTGCCCCAGGGGGAAGGCCCCTACCTGGGGACCGTGGGCCGGGCCCTGGGGATTCCCACCTATGGGGTGGGGATGCTAGACTTGAGGGCGAACCTGGAGGCGGTGCTGGGCCTCTGGTAAGGGAGGAAGCCATGGTCTATATCGCGCTGTTCGCCCTGGGAGCGGCCATTGTAACCCTGCTTTTCTACTTGATCCTGAACCCCCGGGTCCTCACCACGGAGGGGGAGACCTTTGACCTGCGCTTCGTCCTCTTCATGCTGGCGTTGATCGTCCTCTCCGCCGCCACCGTGGCCCTCATCCTCATCCTGGGCCGCATGTACCACCTGCTTTAGCCGGAAGCCTCGAGGAGGACCTCCGGGGAGGCCTCCCCCCGGAGGTACTGCAGGTCTTTTTGCAGGAAGGACCGGGTGGCCTCGAGGACCGGGGCGAACTCCAGGGGGAACTGGTCCTTCAGGTGGGCCACGCAATGTAAAAGCCCCTCCACCAGCTCCTTTTCCTGCTCCCGCCTCCTTTTGCCCCCCTCAGGGAGCTTTGGGCCAGGCGCTCCAGCCGCCGCACCAGGCAGACCCTGGGCTCTCCCCCCACCCCCTCACAGGGCAGGCCCGGGGCCCCGGAGCAGGTGGCGTAGGTCTTCTCGTAAAGGGGGGCCAGCTCGGGGTGGCCCAGGAGGGCGGGCCCCAGGGGCCCGGCGTGGGCCGCCGCCAGGCGCAGGTACTGGGCGTGGCGGGCGCGGCGGACCAGAACCTCCATGACCCAAGGATATCCCCGCCCCCTCAGGACAAATGGCCCAGCCGAAAAGGGGTCCTGAGGCCCACCTGAGCCATGGCCCTGGCCTCCTCCGGGGCCCAGGAAAGGGCGAGAACCCCCTTATAGGCCCTTAGCGCCCGCTCCCTCTCCCCGGCCAGGTCCAGAAGCTGGCCGAAGCGGGCGAGGACATAACCCGGCAGGTACTCGGGGCGCCCGAAGTCCATGCGGAAGACCTCCTCCATGAGGCCCAAGGCCTCCCGCCACTCCCCCGCCGCCAGGTAGATCTGGGCCGCCAGGTAGAGGGCCTCGGGGCTCCCGATGGCGAAAAGCCCCTCCAGAAGCCCCGCCCAGTCGTCCTCCTCCCGAAGCTGCCAGGCCCGGTCCAGAAGGGCCCGCTCCCTTTCGGCCTCCGTGGGCTCGTGGGGCTTGGGCAGAGCGCCCGGGAAGGCCTCGGCCAGGAAGGGGTAGTCCAGGACCTCGGCCAGAACCGCCCCCTCCTTGCCCCTTAGGGCCTCGGCCACCTGGGCCATCCGCCTTTTGCGGAAGCCCGTGGCCGGCCCCTCGCCGAAGGCCTGGGCGAAGCCCTCGTAAATCTCCCGTATCTTTTCCAAAAACTCGCCGGAGGTGAGGGCCTCGAGGGTCAGAGGCCTCTTCAGAAGCTCAAGGAGGGCCTGGTCAAAGGCGGCCATGCGCTCCAGGTGGGGCTTGCCCAGGGAGTGCTGGGCCAGGGCCTCGCGGAAGACCTCCGCCTCCCCCTTGAGGTGGGCCTCCCGGTCCAGGGCCACCACAGGCACCCCCCGCTCCTCCGCCCAGGGGAGGACGTGGAAGAGGAGGGGGTCCTCCTCCCGCCACCTCCCCGTCTCCAGGGCCTCCGGGGAAAGGGAGGCCAGGTAGAGGACCTCTGGGCGGGCCCTTTCCAGGATGGCCAGAACCGTGGCCGCGTTGTAGCGTGGGTGCAGGATGTGGAAGGGGCCGAGGGAGGGCAAAAGCAGCATCCTCACCATCTTAGACCTGCGGGAGAGGAACTACCGGCTGGCGGTGGTGAACGGCTGGCTGGTCTGGCTGGGGGACACCTTTTTAAACCCCAACATCGTCCTTTCCGGCTTCGCCGCCAAGCTGGGGGCCCCGGGAGCCCTGATCGGCCTCCTGCCCGCCCTCCTCCAGGCGGGAGGGATGATCCCCCAGGCCTTTTTGGCCCCCTGGGTGGCCCGCCTGCCCAAGAAGATCGTCCTCTACCGCAGGGTGGCCGCCCTACGGCTTTCCGGGGTGGTCCTCATGGCCCTCTCCGCCTTCCTCTTCGGGCAAAACCCCACGCTCCTCCTGGCGGGCTTCCTCCTGGGCCTCCTCTTGAACGCCCTCTTCACCGGGGTCTCTAGCCTCCCCTTCTGGGAGGTGGTGGCCAAGACCACGCCCCCAGAGAAGCGGGCCGCCCTCTTCAGCGCCCGCAACCTGGTGGGGGGGCTTCTCGCCTTCCTGGCGGGGTTTCTGGTGCGGGAGGTCCTGGCCCTCCCCCTGCCCTACGCCCTCCTCTTCGCCTTGGGCGCCCTGGCCTTCGGCCTCGGCTGGTACCTCTTCGGCCTCACCGACGAGCCCGAGGAGGCCCCCAATGAGACCCGGCTGGACCTAAAAGCCCCCCTGAGGCGGTCGGAGTTCCGCCGCTACCTCAGGGTGCGGCTCCTCCTGGGCCTGGCGGGCATGGCGGAGCCCTTCTACGCCGTGTACGCCGTGCGGGTCCTGGGGAAGAGGGAGGAGCTTGGCCTCTACCTGGCCTTCTACGCCCTGGCCTTCACCCTCTCCAACCTCCTCTGGGCCCGCCTGGCGGAGAGGGGCTCCAAACGGGTCCTGCTGGCGGGGGCCTTTCTGGGCCTTCTCGCCCCTTTTCTCGCCATGGCCCTTCCCTCCGGGGCCTTCGGCCTGGTCTTCCTCCTCCAGGGGGCCTACCTGGCCGCCTTGGGCCTCGCCACCACCACCTACCTCCTCAACCTGGCCCCGCCCGAGGAGCGGAGCGCCTCCATCGGCCTCGCCAACTCCATCTCGGGCCTCTTCGCCTTCTCCACGGTCCTCGGGGGGTACCTCTCCGACCGCCTGGGCTTTCCCGCCCTCTTCCTTCTGGCCGCCCTCTTCTATGCCCTGGCCCTTTACGCCGGCAGGAAGCTTCCCGAGGAGGGGTAGGCTACCAAGTAGAGAAAGGCGTGGGTGTCTAGGAGAAGCCTCATAGACCGAAGGCCTGGGCCATCCCCAGAGGAAGGGGGGCGTCAAAGTCCTCCCCGATGCGCAGGCGGCCCTTAAAGCGGCCGAACTGGCGCTTCTTCCTGGCCCGGTAGGGCACCAGGAGGGCCACGGGCTCCGCGCCGCGCAGGAAAACCACCTGCTCCCCCAGGGCCAACTCCTTGAGGAACTGGGAAAGCTCCGTTAATCTGCTTCACCCTCCCAGGGTAAGCCAAGGGCTTATAAGAGGCTGTCGTAAAAGTCCTCCAGGGGCAGTTACGCGGCCCTGGCTAGCCGCTTCACCAACAATCGTAGCATGCCCAGATAGACCCAGGCCTCGCTTACCCGAGGGTTCTCCTCATAGTCCTTGGCAAGACGCCGGTTCCGCCCCAGCCAGGCAAAGGTCCTCTCCACCACCCACCTCTTAGGTAAAGGCTTGAACCCACGCTCCCGCGGAATCTCCGGCACCTCCGCCCCCTCCCGCACCCAGACCCCCCGTACCCCCGCGTAGGGACGGGCCACCACCTCCAGCTCCAAACCCAGGGAAGAAGCCGTCTCCTTGAGGCCCCGGTACCCCCAGTCCACGAAAAG
>NZ_LHCI01000106.1:291387-416359 GCF_001280255.1 Thermus aquaticus
GGTCCTGAAGCAGAGCCTCCGTCTTGCGGTAGGTGAGGTGGAAGAAGGCGCGGAAGAGAAGAAGGGCCAGGTAAAGGCCGTGGTCGTAGCGCCAGGGGCGGCCCCGCTGGCCCTTGGGGGTGGGTGGAGCCACCTCCCGGGCCAGGCGCAGGCAGTGTTCCAGCACCTCCTTGGGGCTTGCCTCCCGGCGAAGGAACACAAGCCGCGCGTGCCCCCGGACCAGCTCCCGGGAAAGCCTCTCCAGTAGGGCCTCCAGGAGCTTGAGGTCCAGGCGCTGCACCGCGTAGTGGGCCAAGGACTGATGGGAGGGGAAGGGGGCTTCCATGAGGTCCTGAAGCAGAGCCTCCGTCTTGCGGTAGGTGAGGTGGAAGAAGGCGCGGAAGAGAAGAAGGGCCAGGTAAAGGCCGTGGTCGTAGCGCCAGGGGCGGCCCCGCTGGCCCTTGGGGGTGGGTGGAGCCACCTCCCGGGCCAGGCGCAGGCAGTGTTCCAGCACCTCCTTGGGGCTTGCCTCCCTGCGAAGGAAGCCTCGCTTGCCCATCAGGGCGGGAATATACGCCCATTATCCCGACCTTTGCAAGGCAAGCCCAGGGACGCTTTGACAGAGCAAGACTAGAAAGGCTCTTTCAGGCCCTTTTTGACCTGAGCTTCCGCCGCTTTATCACCCTCAGGCTCACGGGGATTCTCTACGCCATCGCCCTAGGCTGGAGCCTGGCCGGCTTCGGCGAGTCCTTGGGCCAGGGCCTTACTGGTGGTCCTGGCGCCTTTGGGCTTTCTCCTTTACGCCATCTGGTTGCGGATCCTTCTGGAGGCCAGCGTCTCCCTGATCCGGGTGGCCCAGAACACCTCGGATATCCTGGAGGAACTCCGCAAGAAGCCCTAGACCCAAGAAAGCTCCAGCCTGGCCTCCAGGTGCCCCACAGGAAGCCCCCGGTGGTTCCGCACCTCAGGCCGGTCCCAAGGGGTGGGGCCGGGCTCGAGGCCAAGAAGCCGCAAAAGGGCCACCACCGCCACTTCCCGGGCCTGGGCGGAACCATCCTCCACCTTGAGGGCCACGCCCAAAGGTCCCCTGGGGCTTTCCAAAAGGGCCAGGCCGTAGTAGCCGTCCGCCCCCCGCTTGGCCAAAAGGGGAAGCCTCTCCATTAGGAAGGTGTCTATGCTCCCTGGCCCCGCCACCAGCTCGGGGTGGCGGCGCATGGCCTCCCCCACCCGGCGCAGGGGCTCCTGGTAGGGCTTTGGGGCCCGGTCGGGTTGGGCCAGGAGGTAGAAGGCCCGGGCGGCCCGGGCCAGGGGGAGGGCAAAGGTGGGCACGCTGCAGCCGTCGGTGGCCCAAAGGGGCTCGGCGCCGGAAAGCTCGGCCAGGGTCTTGCGGTTGAGGCGCTGGACCGGGTGCTCGGGGCGCTCGTAGCCCTCCACGGGGGCCCCCAGGGCCAAGGCGGCCGCCATCATGCCGGCGTGCTTGCCGGAGCAGTTGTGGTGGAGGGGGGTGGGGCTCTTCCCCGCCCTTTGCAAAGCCTCCCGGGCCTCCCGGGAGAAGGGCGGGTGGACCCCGCAGGCCAGGTGTTCAAGGCCCAGGCCCAGCTTTTCCAGGAAGCGGGCCGCCACCTCCACGTGGCGGGGCGTGCCGTCGTGGCTGGCGGTGGCTAAGGCGATCTCCTCCTCCCCAAGCCCGAAGCGCTCCACCGCCCCCGAGAGGAAAAGGGCTAGGGCCTGAAAGGGCTTGGCCGAGGAGCGCAGGTAGCTCACTAGGGTGGGGTCCCCGCCGTAGGCCAGAAGCCCCTCCTCCCCGTAAAGGGCCAGGGAGACCCGGTGCCGGTTTTCCACCAGGTTGCCGCGGTAGACCAGGACCTCCGTCTTCACGCCCCAAGTCTACGCCGGGCCTCCTGCCAAAGGGGCTCCCAGTCCAGGCCCAGGTAGGGGGAAGGAAGGCCAGAAAGCTTGGCCTCCGCCTTCCTCAGGTTGCGGACTCCCCCCTTTCCCCGGTGCAGGGCCGCCGCCAGCAGGATGAGGCCCTGGAGGAAGCGCCGCTCCTCGCCCTCGGCCTTCCGCCAGGCCTCCTCCAGGACCTCGTGGGCCTCAAAGTAACGCCCCTCTTGAAAGTGGCGCACAAAGGCCTCCAGGGCTTCCACGCCTATAGGCTAAGGCCATGCGGGCTTTCTGGCTCCTTCTCCCCTTCCTCCTATGAGCTCAGGCCCTGAGGCTCGCCACCACCACCAGCGTGTACGACTCGGGGCTTCTGGACCGGCTCTTGGCCCCCTTCCCCCATCCGGTCCAGGTGCTGGCCGTGGGCACGGGGCAGGCCCTGAGGCTGGCGGAAAGGAAGGACGTGAACGCCGTTCTGGTCCACGCCCCCGATCTGGAAGGGGAGGCCCTGGCCAGGGGCCGGATCGCCCAGGGCCTCTGCCTGGCGGAGAACCACTTCCTCCTAGCGGGCCCCGAGGAGGACCCGGCCAGGGTGCGGGAGGCCAAGGGCCATCAGCGAGGTGGGGGCGGCCACCCTGGTGGGCGGGGACATCCGCCACCAGACCCGGGTCCTGACCACGGCCGTCGTGGTGGAGACCCGCAAGGGGGAGCTGGAGGCGGCGTTGGCCCTGGGCGGGGTCCTCCTGGGCCTGGCCCTTTTGGTCACCGCCCTCCTGGTTATCCTGGAGCGGGAATGAAGCCGCTCCTAGCCGAGGGGATCCGCCACCGACACCCGGGGTTCGTCCTGGAGGTGGAGGGCCTTCTGGTCCACCCGGGGGAGGTTTTGGCCGTCCTTGGTCCTTCGGGAAGCGGCAAGACCACCCTCTTGCGCATCCTGGCGGGGCTCCTTTCCCCGGAGGCGGGCCGGGTGGAGGGCGGGTTCAGGGCCTACCTGCCCCAGACCCCGCCCCTTTTGCGCCGGAGCGTCCTGGAGAACGCCGCCTTCGGCCTCCTTCTCCACGGCACGCCCAGGAGGGAGGCCTTCCGCCGGGCGGAGGTCCTTCTAAAGCGGGTGGGGCTCTGGGAAAAGGCCCACCGCCCCGCCCGGGGGCTCTCCGGGGGGGAGGCGGTGCGCCTGGCCCTGGCCCGAACCCTTCTGGTGGAGCCCAGCGTCCTCCTCCTGGACGAGCCCACCGCCAGCCTGGACCCCGCCAACACCGCCCAGGTGGAGGCCCTCCTAAAGGAGGCTTCCAGGGAAGGGCGGGGCGTGGTCCTGGCCACCCACGACCTCTTCCAGGCCAGGCGCCTGGCCGACCGGGCCCTCTTCCTCCACCTGGGCCAGGTGGTGGAGGTGACCCCCGCCTCCCGTTTCTTCCAGGCGCCCCAAGACCCTAGGAGCCGGGCCTTTCTGGAAGGCAGGCTCTTCTAGGGCCCTTGCCGCGGCGTGCTTAGCCGCCCCCGCGGCTTGCGGCCAGGGCGATCCGGCCCCACCAGGCCTCGGCCTCCTCCCCCTCCACCTCCACCCGAAGCCGGGGGATGCGGAGGCTTCCCACCTCCAAAGGGGGCGCCTCGGCGAAGCGCACCCGGGCCCCGGGGAGGCGGAAGACCCCTTCGGCCTCCTTTTCGCCGCCCCAGGAGCGGAGGTAGGCCTCAAAAAGCCAGGGAGGCAGGGCCCCGAACTCCCCGCCCAGGCTTCCGCCGCCGGCCACCGGGGGAAAGAGGTCCAGGGTGGCCCCCTCTTCCAGGGGGGTGGCAAGACCTTCCAGGTAGCGCACGTCCCGGCCCTCCAGAAAGACGGAAACGCGCTCCAAAAGCTCCTCCCCTTCAAAAAGCTCCGCTCCCAGGGCGGGGTAGCGGGCCACCAGGTCCTTCAGGGCCTCCCCCACGGTGCGGCCCCGCACCTCCACCTGGGAAGCGCCCGTGAGGTCGCGGAAGGTGGCGTAGAGGTTCACCTTGGGCATGGGAAAAGTATAGGGGACCCGGGGCCCCAAAGCCCCAGGCCCCAAAAACCTCCTAGTCCGCCGCCTGGGGGAGGATGCCAAGCTCCTGAAGCTTGGCCGGAGGCACCACGCCCCGCTCCCAGCCCCGGGCGCGGTAGTACTCCTCCAGCATGAGGTCCAGCTCGGTGAGCTGGCCCTTGGAGCCGGCGCAATCTGAGGGCTCCTGGAGGAAGCGCTGGGGCAGGTAGTCCGAGCCCTCGGCCCAGCCCGCCAGGTTGTTGTAGTGGCGCTCCAGGTTGTAGATGCGCTCCCCGATCCTGAGGATCTCCTCGGGGGTCACGGGCCGCCCCCAGTAGGCGGCGAGCTGCTTGGCGTACTCCTCGGGCCCCTCGGCGAACTGGCTGAACTTGCAGAGGTCCAGGGAGTCGGTGAAGGCCGAGAGGTCCTGGAAGAGCTTGGTAAGCTCACCCTTACCCTGCCAGGCCAGGGGGTCCGTCTTGTAGGGCACCCCCAGGATCTCCGAGGCGGGGGTGTAGGCCCGGAGGTGGCAGGCCCCCCGGTTGGAGGTGGCGTAGGCGATGCCCATGCCCTTGAGGCCCCGGGGGTCGTAGGCGGGGATGGACTGGCCCTTGACCTCCAGGGAGATCTCGGGGTGGCCGATGGCCTTGGCGAAGCGGGCGGGGCCTTCGGCCAGCATGTCCCCCACGCCCCGGCGGAAGGCGATGGCCTCGAGGACCCGCACCTCCCCCTCCTTGTCGCCGAAGCGGAGGCCGTCCGCCCCCTGGTAGTACCCCTTCTCCGTGGCCTCCATGAGAACGGCGATGGCGTTGCCCGCCTCAATGGTGTCCATGCCGTAGGCGTTGCAGAGGTAGATGGCGTAGCCGGTCCAGTCGGTGTCGGTGTGGCCGGCGTGGGCGCCCAGAGCCCAGGCGGACTCGTACTCGTAGGACTCAAAGCGGATGGTCTTGCCGTCCACGTGGACCTCCACCATCTTCTTGCAGGCCACGGGGCAGGCGTGGCAGGTGTTGTCCTTGATGAGGCGGTGCTCGCGAATGTACTCGCCGGAGATCTTCTCCGCCCCCTCAATGCAGGTGTGCTGGGCGTTGAAGGTGGGCAGGGCCCCCATGACGTTGGTGATGTTCATGAGGACGTTGGTGCCGTAGAGGGAGAGCCCGCCTTTCTTGGGGGCGGTCACGTTCTTGGGGTCGTTGATGGTGGCCGAGGCCAGGCGGTCCGCCTCCCGCCAAAGCTCGGGGTCCTTGGGCTGGGGCATGCGGTCCTGCTTGCCCACCACCACGATGGCCTTCAGCTTCTTGCTGCCCGCCACCGCCCCGGTGCCCCCGCGGCCCGCCGCCCGCTCGTCGTTGTTGATCCAGTTGGCGAAGCGGACCAGGTTCTCCCCGGCGGGGCCGATGGCCATGACGTCGGCCTCCTCGCCGTGCCGCTCCCGGAGGATGCGGTGGACCTCGTGGGTGGTCTTGCCCCAGAGGTCGGAGGCGTCGTGGATGGAGACCTCCCCGTCCTTGACCAGGAGGTAGACGGGCTTTTCCGAGGCCCCCTTGATGAGGAGGCCGTCAAACCCCGCCCACTTCAGCTTGGCGGCGGTCCACCCCCCCATGTGGCTGTCGGTGACCGTGCCGGTCAGGGGGCTTTTGGTGACCACGGCCAGCCGTCCCGACATCTTGGCCCGGGTGCCGGAGAGGGGGCCATTCATGATGCAGAGGAGGTTCTCGGGGCCCAGGGGGTCCACCTTGGGGCCGTTTTCATACACGTACTTGACCCCCAGGCCCCGACCCCCCACGTACATCTCCAGGTCCTTGGGGTCGGGGGCGAAGTACTCCACGTGGCCGGTGGACAGGTCTATGCGGGCCAGCTTGTGGGCATATCCTCCAAGCATCCTGCACCTCCTATAAAGGACCTCACCGCGAAGGAAGGGGGTTTTCCCTAGGCGTTCTCGGCGATTATACCACTTCTTCCCCCCGGAATGTAAAGTGGGGCATCATGCTGGCCCTGGTGGGGGAAACCCTGGTGGACCTGGTCCTAGAGGAGGAAGACCCCTTGCGCTTCACGGGGGCCCTGGGGGGCTCGGTGCTGAACACGGCGAGCGCCCTGGCCCGGCTTGGCCTTCCCGTGCGCTTCTTCTCCGAGGTGGGGACGGACTGGCTTTCCCTCTGGTGCGAAGGGGAGATGGAAAGGCGGAGGCTAAACCCCAGGCTCTTCCGCCACCCTGCCCCCATGCCCCTGGCCCTGGTGCGCCTGGACCGGGAGGGCAACGCACACTACAGCTTCCACCGGCCCTTCCAGGCCCCCTACCGGCCGGAGGCGGAGGCGGCGCGGGGGGCCTGGGCCTTTCACTTCGGCTCCCTCTTGGCCCTCGAGGCCCGGGCGCAAGAGGGCGTGGAGGCCCTCCTGGAGGCGACCCAAGGGGCTCTCCTCTCCTACGACCCCAACCTGCGCAACCCGCCCACCCCCCGGGAGCGGGCCCTGATCCTCGGGTATCTGGAGCGGGTGGACCTCCTCAAGCTCTCCTGGGATGACGCCCGCCTCCTCTTTGATGACCCCCTGGAGGCGGTGCGCGGCCTCCCCCCCACCCTCAAGGTCCTGACCCTGGGCCCCGAGGGGGCGGTGGCCTTCCTAGGGGAGGTGGAGGTGCGCGTTCCCGGGGAGAGGGTGGACGTGGTGGACACCGTGGGGGCCGGGGACACCTTCACCGCCGGGCTTCTCGCCCTCCTCTTTAGGAGGGGCCTCGTCAGGGAAAGCCTCCCTTCCATGGGAAAAGAAACCCTGGAAGAGGTCCTGAAGGGGGCCGTGGCCCTCTCGGCCCTGGCCTGCACCGTGCGGGGGGCGGGCCTGCCCGAGGAGGGCCTAAAGGCCTGGCGGGCCCGCTTCCTAGGGGATTAGGAGGACTTTGCCCACGGTCTTCCGCCCCTCCAGGGCCTCGTGGGCCTCTTTGGCCTTTTCCAGGGGGAACTCGGCCCCAACCCGCACCTTAAGCCACCCCTCCCGGAGGGCCCGAAAGACCTCCCCCGCCCGCCAAAGGAGCTCCCGGCGGCTAGCCGTGTAGTGGTGGAGGGTGGGCCGGGTGAGGTAGAGGCTTCCCTTGCGGTTCAGGACCTGGGGGTCCAGGGGGGGAACAGGCCCCGAGGCCTGGCCGAAGAGGACCAGGAACCCCCGGGGCCGCAAAGCCTCCAGACTCCCCTCAAAGGTGTCCTTCCCCACCCCGTCGTAGACGGCGTCCACCCCGCCCCCGGAGAGGGCCTTCACCGCCTGGGCGAAGCCCTCGTAGGGGAGGGCGTAGTCGGCGCCGGCCTCGAGGGCCAGGGCCCGCTTCGCCTCCGTGCTGGCGGTGGCGTAGACCGTGGCCCCCTTGCGCTTGGCCCACTGGATGAAGAGGAGGCCCACGCCCCCCGCTCCGGCGTGGATGAGGACCTGGTCCCCGGGGCGGACGGGGTAGGCGCTCTCCAGGAGGTAGTGGACGGTCATCCCCTGGAGGAGGGCCGCCGCCGCCAGCTTCAGGTCCAGGCCCTCGGGGACGGGGACCAGCCTCTCGGCGGGCACCACCTGGTACTGGGCGTAGGAGCCCTGGACGGTGGCGAAGGCCACCCGGTCCCCCACTCTCACCCCCACCACGCCCTCCCCCACCTTCTCCACCACCCCGGCGGCCTCCTCTCCCAGGGTGAAGGGAAGGGGCATGGGGTAGAGGCCCTTCCGCTTGTAGGTGTCAATGTAGTTGACCCCGCTGGCGAAAATCCGGACCAGGACCTCCCCAGGACCCGGCTCGGGTACGGGAACCTCCTCGGGCCGCAAAACCTCCGGCCCGCCCACCTGGTGCACCCTTATGGCCTTCATGGGGAAAGTTTAACGGAAGGGGCCTGGCGCTGACCCCTTGACACGCACAGTACTCTGTGATACAAACCTATTTGTAGGAGGTGAGGCATGCGAACCCTGGTCCTGAGTCTCGGCCTCCTGCTGGGCACGGCCCTGGCAGGCTCCTTGGGCTACGGCTTTGTGGGCTTCCAGGGGGGCCTCCAGGGAGGCGGCGGAGGGTTTGGCACCTTCCAGGGGATCGCCATAGGCGGGGAAGCCTGGGGTGGGCCTTCAGGTAGCGGCGGGGCCTTTCTGGTAGGTCCCCTGCTCCCCTGGGGGGAGGGGGTTTACCTCCTGCCCGTCCTGGGGTTTGGTGGGGAAAGCCGGGCGGGAGGCGGCTTTCTCCTGGACCTGGGGGTCCGGGCCTTCCTCCTCTCCGGGCGGGAGGGGGGCTGGCTCCTGGGCCTCGGCGGGGGGTACGCCCTTCCCCTGGGGTTTTCCGGAGGTGGCGGGTACTTGAGGGTGCTTTTCGGAGGAGGTGGGTTGTGAAACAGGAAGAGGCTAAGGTGCTTTGGCGGAACCTGGAAGAGACCGAGCGGGAAACCAGGCTCAGGCTGGCCCTTCTAGGGGGCTGGATCCTGGTGCTCTGGGGCGGGATCTGGGCGATGGGTAGCCTCCTCACGGTGTGGAGCCCGGGGATGGCCGAGCGCTTCTGGACCGTGGCGAGCCCTCTGGGGGGTCTCCTTTCCTTCTACCTGGGATTCCGGCAGGGGGTAAGCGTGCGGACTCCCCTGGGCCTGCAGACCTTCTACTTCTGGAGCTTGCTCACCCTCTTCTTCCTCCTCCACTGGATCTTTCTCCTGCCGCCCAAGGACCTCGAGGGGGAAAGCTTCCTCATCAGCCTGGTGGCCTTCGCCTACGCTTACGTGGGCACGCTCTGGCAGATTCCTGGGATCACCTGGGCCGGGCTCGGCCTCTTCGCCTTAGACCTCCTTCTCTTCCGCCTATTCCCGGAGCACTTCCACCTGGGTATGGGCTTGGTGGGGCTATTGGGCCTGGCCTACGGGGGGAGGCTCCTGTGGCGCTGGACCCGGTAATCCACCAGGAAACCCGCCTGAGGCTCATGGCCCTCCTGGCCTCGTTGGGGGAAGGAGCCCAGGTGGAGTTCACCTGGCTCAAGGAGGCCCTGGACCTCACGGAGGGCAACCTCTCCAGCCATCTCGCCAAGCTGGAGGAGGCCGGGTACGTGCAGGTGGAAAAGGGGTACCAGGGAAGGCGGCCCAGGACCTGGGTTCGCCTCACCCCCCAGGGGCGAGCGGCCTACCAGGCCCACCGCCAGGCCCTGTTGGAGCTCCTCAAAGGCGGTTAAGTGCCCCGCCGTGGCCAGGGCGGGGTATTTAAAAGCCCCGCAGGTACTGGGGCGGGACCCCCGCCTCTGCCCCCAGGGCCTTGGCCGCCTTCAGGGGGAAGTAGGGGTCCCGGAGGAGGACCCGGCCCAGGAGGACGAGGTCGGCGCTCCCCGCCTGGAGGATGGTCTCCGCCTGCTCCGGGGTGGTGATGAGGCCCACCGCCCCCGTGGCCAGGCCCACCCGCTTCCGCACGGCGTCGGCGAAGGGCACCTGGAAGCCCGGGGCGGCGGGGACCCTGACCCCCGGCACCACCCCCCCGCTGGAGAGGTCCAGGAGGTCCACCCCTAGGACCTTGAGCCTTTCGGCGAAGGCCAGGGTGTCCTCGAGGGCCCACCCCCCTTCCGCCCAGTCCGTGGCCGAGACCCGCACCAAAAGGGGAAGCTCCGGAGGCAGGGCTTCCCGCACCGCCTTGGCTACCTCCAGGGGAAAGCGCATCCGGTTCTCCCGGCTTCCCCCGTAAAGGTCCTCCCTCCGGTTGGCAAGGGGCGAGAGGAAGGAGGAGAGGAGGTAGCCGTGGGCCATGTGGAGCTCCACCACCTGGAAGCCCGCCCGGAGGGCCCTTTTGGCCCCTTCCACGAAGGCCTCCAAAACCCTCGCCATCCCCTCCTCCGTCGGGGCCTCGGGCACGGGGTAGCCCTCGGCGAAGGGGATGGGGCTTGGCCCCACCACCCGCCACCCCAGGGGCTTGCCTCCCTCCCAGGGCCGGGCCGTCCCCGCCTTGCGCCCGGCGTGGGCCAGCTGGATGCCGGGCACCGCCCCCGCCTCCCGGATGCGGCGGGCGAGCTCGGTGAGGCCCGCAACGTGCTCCTCGGACCAGATGCCCAGGTCAAAGGGGCTGATCCTGCCCTCGGGGAGGACCGCCGTGGCCTCCACCATCACCAGCCCCACCCCGCCCAGGGCCCGGGTGGGGTAGTGGAGGAGGTGCCAGTCCGTGACCTGGCCTTCCAGGGTGGCCGAGTACTGGCACATGGGGGACATGGCCAGGCGGTTTTTGAGGCGGAGCGCCCGTAGCTCAAGAGGCTTGAAAAGAAGGACCATGCCCCCATATTGACAAAGCCGGGTGCGGGATATAATGAAGGAGCCATGAAAGTGGAACCCCTTCCACAGGGGCTCCCGAAGGAGGTGGAGCTATGAAAAAGCCGGCTTTCTGGGCAGTTGGCCTTTTGATGCTGGGGCTCGCCGCCTGCACGCCCCCTGTAGGAACTGGGGACAAGGTAGAGGTCACCTTCAAGGTGACCAACGTGCCCCAAGACTACACCGCGGTTTACCTGGCAGGGGACTTCACAAGCTGGAACACAAGCCCCATTAAGATGAGCCCTGTACCGGGAGAAACGGGGAGCTTCCAGACCAAAGTGACCCTGGACACGGGGATGCGCATCCACTACAAGTACGTGGGGAGCACCGATGGCAACTTTAACTGGGCTGGCGCTGAAAGCTTTGACCGGGGTATCAACCGGAGCAGCCTGATCACCGATGAGGGGAATGGCAAGGCCACCATCGTCAACGAGTGGAACAAACAGGGCCGGGCGAACAAGACCCCCTTTACGGTGAATGCGATCCGCCTCGAGGCCACCCCGCCCCAGGGCTTCACGGGCACGGTGCACGTGGCTGGGGTCATGAACGGCTGGAACCACGAGGCCATGACCCAGGTTGGTGGCAAGTGGGTCAAGGAAATCACCCTTGACCAGCCCGTGGAGGTCTTGCCCGACGCCGCCATCCAGGTCAACCGGGTGGACTATTCGCCCTGGCTGGAGTACAAGTACACCGCTGGGAGCTGGGACGACGTGGAAGACCCCACCCCGCCTACTGGCCAAGGCGACGGCAACCGCATCGCCTACGCCTACAAGGTGGAGAATGAGGTCCTGATCATGGAGGACACCATTAAGGGCTTTAAGTAAAGCCTTCTTGGGGCCCCGGCTTCCCGGGGCTCCATTAGGAGTTCTATGTGGAAGCGATTCACCGCCATCGGTGCTTTTCTAGGCCTGGCCCTGGCCGGGGGGCTTTCTGGAAGCTACGAGTTCTCCACGGGCTGGGTCCAGGACCCGGAAAGCGGCAGCTTCTTCCAGGGAGAGGCCACCCACAAACTCAACCTCAACCTGCGCTTCGCCGGTGGGGCCGCCGAGGGTCGGGCCTACTTCTATGGAGGGGCTAGGGAGCCCCTAGCTTTGGGGGATGCCGAGCTCCGTTTCCGGGGAGAGGGGTTTAGCCTCCGCCTTTTTTACAACCTCAAGGAGGGCCAGGCGGGGGACCTTCTAGGGGTTTCCCAAGCCGAAGGCTGGGGGAGTGGCACCGGGTTCCGCCTGGACCTTCGGCCCTTGGAGGTCCACGTGGCCCGCCTGGGTCAGGATACAGGCTTCCTCACCCTTTACCGCGACCGGGTGGAGACCGTGGACCTCCTGGGCCTTTACGCCTACAAGGCCTACGGGGACCAGCTTCACCACGCCCTAGCCTTGCAAGCAGGGACAGACCTGAGCGGACACCGCCTGCTGGGTGAGGTGGCCTACGGCACTGCAGAGGGCGTGGGGGGTGTGGCCGTGGAAGCCCAACTCCAGGGACCAAGCCCCCTAACTGGCTTTCGCTACCTCTTGGGCTTCCGCCATGTGGCCCCTGAGTACCGGGCCTACCTCTCCCAACGCTGGGCCTCGGAAACCCGCCTCTTTGGCGAACCCTGGCGGGAAAACGCCCAGGCGGAGGTGTATGGGGAACTGAAGAACGAGGACCTGGCGGGCTTCACCCTGAAGGCCTTCGGCCTCACCTATACCGGGAGCGCCAGGCGCACCTTTGGGCTTGGCCTCGAGGGGTGGAAGAACACCTACCAGGACCTGAGACCCTACGCCAAGCTGGAATACGCCGCCAGCCCGAGCCAAAACCGCCTTTCTGGGCTCCTGGAGCTGGCCTGGTACGGCAAGGCGGAGGGGTATGACCTGGCCCTCAAGGCCAACACCGGCTTCAGCCTCAGCGACACCCTTGGCTACACCCTCTACCTGGAGGGTGAGGCCCGCAAGGCCCCCTGGCGGTTCTTCGCCAAGAGCCTTCTGAGACCCACGGAGAGCCTGGCCACCTTTTACGCCCAGGCCGACCTCAGCCTGGAGCGCCTCACCCTGAGCCTGAGCCTGGGAGAGGGCGATTTTGACGCGTACAAGAGCTTCCGCCCCGTATTCCGGGTGAGCACGGCGGTGAGCTTCTAGGAGGTGTTGACGGTGAAAAGAACCCTTTTCCTACTGGTTTTGGTTTTGGTTTTGGTTTTGGTCTTGGCCCAGGCCTGGGCCGCCCCACCCCGCATCACGCCGGAAGGGGTGGTCTTCTGCTACTACGCTCCCGAGGCCAAGCTGGTCACCCTACCCGCCAGCTTCAACAACTGGGACCCTGGGGCGCTCCCCATGACCAAACAGCCCGACGGCAACTGGTGCGTCACCGTAAAGCTAGCTCCGGGGGTTTATCAGTACAAGTACTTCGTAGACGGCGCCTGGAAAGAGGACCCGGACGCTCTGGAAACCACCGATGATGGCTATGGTGGGCGCAACGGGGTAATCCGGGTCCCTGGGGAAGAGGCCACCGCCAGCTATGAGGCGGGGCCACCCCGGCTGGTGGAGGGTAAGGTACTTTTCACCTACCACGCTCCCCAGGCCCGGAGCGTCAGCCTCAGAGGAAGCTTCAACGGCTGGGGCGAAACCCCCATGTATAAAGGGGCCAACGGGGTCTGGTACATCCTTCTGGACCTGCCTCCGGGCCGGCATCAATACAAGTACTACGTAGACGGGGTCTGGACCGAAGACCCCAACGCTCTGGACACCACCGATGACGGCTTTGGCGGCAAAAACGCTGTGGTGGAGCTCGTTCGGGAAAACGGGGTCCTCAAGATCAAGAGCGGAGCCCAGGGCCTGGGCCTGAAAGGCTTCCTCCACGGGAGGATCGACGTGGAGGGGCTCAAGGTCCAGGAAGGGCAGGCCTTCTTGCACCTGACCTACCAGGCAGAGGACCTACACCTGGCCTTCAGCCTGGCAGGCCAAAGCGGGGGAGGCCTCCTCTTCCAGTCCGGCAGAATCGGTACCCGGTACCAGGATCTGAACCTGGCCATGGGCTTCAACGCGCCCCTCTTCTCCCGCCCTTTCCTGAGCTACGTGGACAGCTTTGGCGTGGGCCTCACCACCCTGGGCCTCAGCACTCGGGCCGGGGAGTATGACCTAGGCCTCTACTTTGGGGCCGTGCCTGGCCAGAACGCCTACGTTCTGGGGAGCCTGGGGGGCAAGCTAGAGGGCTTTTCCTTCTTTGTGGACGCAGTCTTCGCCACCGGGGGCTGGCATCTTCCCTCCGGGGCCACGGGAGGCGGGGCCTTCCTGGCCCTAAACCTCCCCCAGTTTGGAGCCCTCCAGCCCACCCTGAACCTAGGGGCCACCTTCGGCCAGAGCGTGACCGGCTTCACCGCCGGACAAGGCCTGGGGGCCCGGCTGGCCTTGGGCTACAAGGAGAAGGACCTGGAGGCGGAGCTCTACCTGGCCTCCACCCTGGGAGATTTCAGCCTAGACCTGGCGGGCAGCGAGCCCACAGGGTTTGGCCTTTCCCGCTTGTTCTTCCGCAACCAAAGCGTCTTCGTCTTGGAAGGCCCCAGGAATGGCTTTGTGGGGCTAAAAGAGGCGCGCCTGCAGCTCCTCTACCGCGCCCTGGAACCCGCACCCTTTCTCCGCCTCTCCACCGATTACCAAACCCTGGCCGCACAAGTGGGCTTCCAGGGGCAGGTTCTAGGCTTCTCTGGCGAAGCGGGACTGGCATGGAACAACGGGCTTGGCCTCTATGCCCAAGGGCAGCGCAAGATAGGCTTGGGCACGCTCTACCTGGGCCTCGAGGTGTCCGCCGATCTCACCCCGCGCCTCACGCTAGCAGGCCTCGTTCCCTTCTAATCTAAAGGAGGAGAGAAGACATGAAAAGAACCTTCTTCACACTCGTCTTGGCCTTGGGCGCTGTCTTTGCCCAGCCCCTCAAGGTGGCCATCCTGTGGCACCAGCACCAGCCCCCCTACGAGAACCCTGTCACCGGGCAATACGAGGGGCCATGGGTGCGCATGCACGGGACGAACAGCTACCCCTGGATGGCCGAGGTCCTCAAGGAGTTCCCCGAGATCAAGGTCACCTTTGACTACACTTCCACCCTCCTCAAGCAGATTGAGGACTACCTCTCGGGGAAGGCCAAAGACGCCTACTGGCGGGTCTCGGAAAAGCCCCTGGGCCAGCTTTCCCAAGAGGAGCGGGCCTTCATCGTGGAGCGTTTCTTTGACATCAACCCCCGCTTCGTGGAAAAAAGCCCCCGCTACAAGGAGCTCCAGGCCAAGAAAATCCGGGGCGAGACCTTCGCCGACCAGGACCTGCAGGACCTGCGGGTGCTCTGGAACCTCTACTGGATCAACGTGGATTACATTGAGCGGGACCCTGGGCTGAAGGCCCTTTACCGCAAGGACCGGGGCTTCACCCAGGAGGACCTGGCCTACGTCCTCAAGAAGCACCTGGAGCTCATGGCCACCATCCTGCCCCTCCACAGGGAGCTCTGGGAGCGGGGCCAGATTGACCTCATCACCACCCCCTACTACCACCCCATCCTGCCCATCCTGATAGACAAGGAGGCCATCCGCGAGTCCAACCCCGCCCTGGCCCTGCCCAAAGAGCCCATCGCCTGGCCGGAGGACGCCCGCTGGCAGGTCCGGGCCGGGCGGGACTACTTCCAGAAGCTCTTCGGCAAGGCCCCCAAGGGGATGTGGCCTCCCGAAGGGGCCGTGAGCCAGAAGGCCGCGGAGCTCTACGCCGAGGAGGGCATCGGCTTCCTGGTGACGGACGAGGCCATCCTGGGCAAGAGCGGCTTCCCCGTGAACCCCGCCACCCTCACCCGGCTTTACCGGGTGGAGAAAAACGGCAAGCAGGTGGTCCTCTTCTTCCGGCACCGGGACCTCTCGGACCGCATCGGCTTCAGCTACAGCCAGATGCCCGCCGAGCGGGCGGTGGAGGACTTCATCGGCACCCTCCTGGAGATCCGCCGCCAGGTGATCGGCCAGAACCCCAACGCTGTCCTCACCATCGCCCTGGACGGGGAGAACGCCTGGGAGAACTACCCGAATAACGGCAACGACTTCCGCCGCCTCCTCTACAAGCGCCTGGCGGAGGAGCAGAAGAAGGGCACGCTGGAAACCGTGCTCTTCTCCGAGGTCCTGAACCTCCCCTCCCTGCCCATCGCCAGGCTGGGCACCGGGGGCTGGGCCGGGGACTTCGCCATGTGGGCCGGGGAGCCGGAGGAAAACGAGGCCTGGGACCGGCTGAGCCGGGCCCGGCAGGCGGTGATGGCCTACAAGGACCAGGGTGGCGACCCCCAGGTGGTGGAGAAGGCCATGGGCCTCATCTACGCCGCCCAGGCCTCCGACTGGTTCTGGTGGTACGGCCAGGACACCGGCTTCCCCAACCACCCCCCCTTTGATGAGGCCTTCCGCTCCATCCTCCAGGCGGTCTACAAAACCCTGGGCCAGAAGCCCCCGGAGGAGCTCTACATCGCCGTGCGCCCCCCCGTGCAACCCCAGGGAACCCCAGGGCGGTTGAAGCCCAACCTGGACGGGCGGGCCGAGGCGGAGGAGTGGAAAGGGGCCGCCTACCTCCCCGACGCCGACGGCACCACCATGCAGACCCCGGACGACCTCATCAAAGGCCTCTACCTGGGGTTTGACGAGCAGAACGTCTACCTCCGGGTGGACCTGCGGGACGGGACCAGAGCCCTGGACCTGGTGGGCCAGGGGTATCGCCTCCACGTCTACGCCACCACCCCCAGGGAGGAGGGCGGGGCCGCCTTCCCCGAGGGCGGGGAGGTTTCCTTGGGCTTTCCTTTGCAACAACGGATCACTCTAGATTTCAACCAGGTACGGGAGGGTCAGGGGGTGCTGGTGCGCTACGCCTACCGGGACGGGGCCTGGGTTCTGGCCAGCTCCCCCGCCGACCTGGCGGGTAGGCGGGCCTTCGTGGGCGACGTGGTGGAGATGCGCATCCCCTACACCACCCTCAAGGCGGAGGCCGGGGACACCCTTCGCCTGGCCATAGTCCTAGAAAAAGAGGGTCGCATCCTGGACATCGCCCCGAACGGCAACCCCCTGGCCCTGAGCCTCCCCCAGCGCCTGGCGGGCAAGGAGGTGCTGGTGGTCAAGGACCCCGAGGGGGACGAGCATGGCCCCGGCACCTACACCTACCCCAAGGACCAGGCCTTCGCTCCCTTTAAGGGGCTCTTTGACCTCCTGGAGATGCGCATCCTGGACGGCGGGGCCACCTGGACCTTTGTCTTCACCTTCAAGGAGATGACCAACCCCTGGGGCGCCCCTGCCGGCTTCAGCCACCAGCTCATCAACGTCTACATAGACTACAAGGAAGGGGGCAAAACCGAGACCTTCGCCAAAGGGGCCAAGGTGGCCTTTGACCCCGAGCACCCCTGGGACCTCTTCCTCAAGGCGGCGGGCTGGCCCCAGTACGGCCAGCGGGTGGGCTTCCCCGACGGCACCGACACGGCGGACGGGGTGGTGGTGGCCAGCAACCCGGCGGACAAGCAGGTCATCCTGCAAGTGGACAAGAAGTACTTCAACCCCGCTTCCGGCCAGAAGGTCTGCTTCTACGTGCTGGTGGGGAGCCAGGACGGCTATGGTCCCGACCACTTCCGCCCCGTGGGCAAGGAGGCGGGCCCCTGGAACCTGGGCGGGGCAGGGAACGAGGACGCCCCCCTGGTGGTGGACTACCTGTGGCCGGAGAAGGGGGTCCAGGAGGCCATGCTCTCCCAGTACGGAGGCGGCAAGTATGCGGTCCTCAAGCCCTACTGCGTGACCTGGCCCGCGCCCTGAGCCCGTGAACTTTGGGTCTACCCCGGGAAGGCCTTCCCGGGGTAGACTTTTGCCATGGACCCAGGCCTCGAGGCCGCCTTCAAGCATGTGGAGCGCCTCCTTTACGGAGATTCTGGCCGCCTGGGCCTCACCATCTACGACCTGGAGCGCCTGGTGGGCTACCCCGCCCGGGGGGAAGGCCCTTTGAGCTACACCCTGCCCAAGACCCAGGCCCTTTCCGGGGTGCAGGCGGTGCGGCTCTACTACTACCCCAAGGACCCCAACCTCCAGCTCATCGTGGAGATTGAGGACCGGGAGGGGAAGAAGCACCTCCGCCACTTCCGCTGGAACGGCCTCACCTGGGAGGTCCCCGAGGGGAAGCGGGGGGAGCTGAAGAGCACCGAGGAAACCCCGGGCCTCCTCAAGGTGGGGGAGGACTACTTCCTGGGCTTCCCCCGGGAGGAGGCCGTGGAGCTGGAAAAGGAGGTGCGCAAGGGAGAGGCCCTGGGGGCCAAGTACCTCCTCTGCCCCCGGTGCGGGGCCCGCATCTTCTACGCCCCCTCGGTCCGCCCCGAAGGCATCGCCTGCCCCAGGTGCGGCAACACCACCCTGCTTTTCAAGACCTTATCCGGCCTCGAGCCCCACAAGGACCCCCTGGAGGCCCTGGCCGAGGAGCAAAGGGCCCTCCGCAAGGCCATAGAGGAGCTTGTGGCTTACCTGAAGCGAAAGCTGGGGCCCTAGACCCTAACCCCCTCCAGGCCCCACCCCGGGTAGGCGTAAAACCGCCCCCGCTCGCCCTGAAGGTAGTCCATGAGGGGCTCCTGGAGGGGGCGGTGGCCCGCAAGCTTCTGGGCCACCTCCTCCAGGGTGAAGAAGCGGGCCTCCACGATGTGGCCGTCGGGGTCCCTTGGGTTCAGAAGCCCCTCGTAGCTGGCCCTAAAGGCCAGGGCCAGGGTGCGCTCGTTCTTGCGGCGGTCCTCCACCTGGATCACGTAGGCCAGGTGCTCAATGGCCTTCACCCTTAGGCCGGTCTCCTCCCGCACCTCCCGCACCAGGGCCTCGGGAACCGTCTCCCCGGGCTCCACCGTTCCCCCGGGGAGGGTGTAGCGCACCAGGCCCTTGCGCCCCCAGTCATTGCCCACCAGGAGGACCCGCCCCTGGCGGTCCATGAGGATGGCCGCCACCACCAGGATCTCGCGGCGCATCACGCTTCCGTCATGGCCTCCAGCTGGCGCTCCTGGTCGGCCCGCTTGAGGGCCTCCAGAAGGGGCTGGAGCTTACCCGAGAGGACGCCCTCCAGGTCGTGGGTGGTGAAGCCGATGCGGTGGTCCGTGACCCGGGACTGGGGGAAGTTGTAGGTGCGGATCTTCTCCGAGCGCTCCCCGGTGCCGATCTGGGCCAGGCGGGCCTGGCGGAGCTTTTCCGCCTCCTCGGCCCGCTTCATCTCCAGAAGGCGGCTACGGAGGATCATGAGGGCCTTCTCCCGGTTCTTGATCTGGCTCCTTGAGTCCTGGCAGGTGACCATGATGCCCGTGGGCAGGTGGACCACCCGCACCGCCGAGTCGGTGGTGTTGACCCCCTGGCCCCCGGGCCCCGAGGCCCGCATCACATCAATGCGGACCTCGTCCATGTTGAGCTGGAAGTCGGACTCCTCCGCCTTGGGCAAAACGGCCACCGTGGCCGTGGAGGTGTGGATGCGCCCCTGGGTCTCCGTGGCCGGTACCCGCTGCACCCGGTGAACCCCGCTCTCGTACTTGAAGGTGCCGTAGGCCCCGGGGCCCCTTACCTCAAAGACCACCTTGGAGAAGCCGCCCAGGTCCGTGGGGTTGGAGTCCAGGATCTCGGTTTCCAGCCCCATCTCCTCGGCGAAGCGCAGGTACATCTCCAAAAGGTCGCGGGCGAAAAGGGCCGCTTCCTCGCCCCCGGTGCCGGCCCGGATTTCCACGATGGCGTCCCGCTCGTCCATGGGGTCTTTGGGCAGGAGGTGGCGCTCAAGCTCCCGTTCCAGGGCCTCCTTGCGGGCCAAAAGCGCCTCCCTCTCCGCCTTGGCCACCTCCCGGAGCTCGGGGTCCTCCAGGAGGCTTTCCACCCCCTCCAGGTCCTCGAGGACCTTGCGGTACTCCCGGATGAGGGCGATGATCTCCCCCATCTCGGCGTAGCGCCGGGAAAGGGCCTGGTAGCGCTTCTGGTCCTTCAGGACCTCGGGATCGGCGAGAAGGGCCTCCAGCTCCCGGTACTCCTCCTCTAAGCGCGCGAGCTTATCCAGCATACCTGATTCCAGGATACCCCAAGGGGGGCTTGCCGGGGGATTTAGGCTCCCCTAAAATCGGGGCCATGGAAGCGCCCCTCCTCTACGCCCTTTTGGGCGGGCTCTTCACCTGGGGCCTCACCGCCTTGGGAGCGGCCAGCGTCTTCCTGGCCCGGGAGCCCAGCCGCAAGCTCCTGGACGGGATGCTGGGCTTCGCCGCCGGGGTGATGCTGGCGGCTAGCGTCTTCTCCCTCCTCGTCCCCGGCATGGAGATGGCCGAGGCCCAGGGCGTGACCCCCTGGGTCCCCGCCGTGGTGGGCTTCCTGGCGGGAGGGGCCCTTCTCCGGCTTCTGGACCGCCTCCTGCCCCACCTGCACCTGGGCTTTCCCATGGAGGCCCGGGAAGGGATCCCCACCCCCTGGCGGCGCACCACCCTCCTTATCCTGGCCATCACCCTGCACAACTTCCCCGAGGGCCTGGCGGTGGGGGTGGCCTTCGGGGCGGCTGGCCTGGACCCCACGGGGGCGGCCACCCTGGGCGGGGCCATCGCCCTGGCCCTGGGAATCGGCCTGCAGAACCTGCCCGAGGGCCTGGCCGTGGCCTGGCCCCTGAGGCGGGCCGGGGTGGGGGCGGGCCTGGCCTGGTTCTACGGCCAGCTTTCCGCCATCGTGGAACCCATCGGGGCGGTCCTGGGAGCGCTTTTGGTCCAGGAGATGCTGGTCCTTCTCCCCTACCTCATGGCCCTGGCGGCCGGAGCCATGGTCTTCGTGATCGTGGAGGAGGTCATCCCCGAAAGCCAAAGGGAGGGCAACGGGGACGTCTCCACCTTCGGGGTGATGATGGGCTTCGCCCTGATGATGGCCCTGGACGTGGCCTTGGGCTAAGTACCCCAGAAAAGCCTTCAGCCCGGGCTTGGGCACCTCATGTGGCGAAACCAAAGTGCGGGCACCTACTCGCCCTTACCCAGGCGCTCCCTGAGGAGGTGGGCGGCCTCCTCGGCCTTGGCCTTGGCGGTTTCCGCCGCCTTCTTGGCCAGCTCGGAGACCTCCTTCAGCTTGTCGGGAACGCCGTCCTTGTCCTGGTCCAGGTCCGCCAGGCGGCTTTTGGCCTCATGCAAGGCCTTTTCCGCCTCCTCCAGGGCCTTTTCCAGGACGTCGGGCCGCCCGTCCTTGTCCTGGTCCAGCTTCTCCTTGATCTCCTGAAGCCGCTTCTCGGCCTCCTGGGCCACCGACCTGGCCGCCTCTTTGGCCTTCTCCAAAAGTCCCTTGAAATCCATCGTGCCCTCAGCTTACAGGAGGGCCCGCAGGTCCGCCACCACCTTGGGAAGATAACCCGGGTTCTGGGCGAAGTTGAGCTTGTCGGGGCTTAGGAGTAAGACCAGCCTGCCCCCCTGGACCACGAAGGTGGTGGCGGTGTGGTCCACCAGGTACGCCCCGGGGCCCCGGTAGGCGGTCTTCTGGTAGTAAACGCCGAAGGCGCGGGCCACCTCCTGGACCTCCTCGGGGCTTCCCGTGAGGCCCAGGAAGGCGGGGTGGAAAGCCTTGGCGTACTGGTCGGCGATCTCCGGGGTGTCCCGCTCGGGGTCCACGCTGATGAAGATAACCTGGACGCGCCTCTGCTCCTCGGGGGAGAGGTTCTCGTAGACCTGCTTCAGGGAGATCATGGTGGTGGGGCAGACGTCGGGGCAGTGCACGAAGCCGAAGAAGATGAGGACCAGCTTGTCCCTGAAGTCGGCCAGGCGCACGGGGCCCTTGGGGCCCTCGAGGGTGAAGTCCACGGGCTTGGGGTTCAGGAGGCGGGTGCCGAAAAAGCTGTGGCTACCCTTGGGCACGAGGAGGTAGCCTAAGCCCAAAAGCCCCAGGATTAGGAAGGCCGGCCAAAAGCGCTTCATCGCCTCTCCACGGGCAAGACTACCTTAACCTTCAAGCCCCCTTGGAAGAGGAGGGTGAGCTCCACCTTCTCCCCCGCCTTCAGGGGCCGCTTGAGACCCTCCAGCATCAGGTGGTAGCCCCCGGGGCGGAAGGCCACCTTACCCCCCGGGGGAACCTCCACGTAGGGCAGGGGGCGCATGCCCAAGACCGCGTGCCCCCCCTTGTGCTCCTGGTGGTCCCGGTGGAGGGAGACCCGGCTGGCCACGGGGGTCTCGGCCCCCACAAGCCTTAAGGGGGTCTGGCCCCGGTTCACCAGGGTGAGGTAGGCGGCGGTGTCCGGGACCACCGGGGGCACCAGGCGCACCCAGCCCGGCTCCACCACCACCACCTGGGCCAGGGCGGGGAAGAGGAAGAGGAGAATAGGGAGAAGGCGCCTCACAGGGAAGAGTCTAGACCCCGGGACCGGGACAAATGTACTTTCCGCCGGAAGTACGAATGTCCCACCCCCCTGCCCTAGCCTGGCGGTGTATGGGCCCCCTTCTCCTGAGCCTGGCCCTGGCCGCCCCGGTCCTGAAGCTCACCGGGGAGGTGGAGGGCCCTCTGGTCCTCAGCGCCCCGGGCCTGGTGGTGGAGGGGGAGGGGGCGGTCCTTCGGGGGACGAGGGGGCACACCCTGAGCCTCCTGGCCCCGGGAATACGGGTGAGGGGCCTCGAGGTGGTGGGGGCCGGGAAGGAGGAGGACTTCTTTGAGCCCGACGCCGCCATCTACCTGAAGGGGTGCGAGGGATGCCTTCTGGAAGGGGTGGAGGTGCAAGGGGCCCCCACGGCGGTCAGGGTGGAGGACTCCCCGAAGGCCCAGGTGCGGGGCCTGAAGGCCCGGGGCCTGGGCCGCTCCCCTGGGGTCCTGGTCTACCGGAGCCCGGAGGCGGGGGTGGAAGGGAGCCAACTCTCGGGCTACATGGATGCCATCTATGTGGAGTACAGCCCCGGGATGCGGATCCACAAGAACCTGCTGGAGCGAAATGGCCGCTACGGCTTTCATGTGATGTTCTCCTGGGAGGTGCGGGTGGAGGCGAACCTGAGCCGGGAAAACGCCGTGGGCAACGCCGTCATGCACGGGGCCGCCAACCTGGTGGCCAAAAACCGGCTCCTGGACCACAAGACCCCCATCGGCTACGGCCTTCTGGTCCAGGACGAGCGACAAAGCCGGGTGGAGGCCAACCTCTTCCTGGGCAACACCCTGGGCCTGGTCCTCCTGGACGCCAAGGAGGTGGCGGTGAGGGCAAACCGCTTCCTGGAAAACGGCACCGCCCTCCGCATCACCCGGGAGCGGGGGGAGAACTCGGCGGAGGTGGTGGAAAACGCCTTTTCGGGCAACCTCTACGACCTCCTGGTGGACGCCCCCAAGGCCAAGGCCCGGGTGCGGGGCAACGCCTACGACCGGGCCCCGGCTCTTCCCGTACCCCACCTCCCCAGCGGGAGCTTCGCCCTCCTCCTCGCCCGGCAGCCGGAGCTCTCCCTTTTTGCCCTCTCTCCCGGGGTGGTCCTCTGGGAAAGCGCCGAGACCCAGGTGCCGGGCCTGAGGCTTCTCGGCCTGGCGGACCCGGAGCCGAGGCCCCTTCCCCAGGAGAAAAAGCCCAACCCGGCCCCCCTTCTCCTGGGGCTTGGCGGAGGTCTTCTATGGTGGCGGTGGAGGCGCTAGTCAAGCGGGGGAGGCTCTTCGGCCTGAACCTCCGGGCCGAAGGCGGGGTGGTGGGGCTTCTCGGCCCCAACGGGGCGGGCAAGAGCACCCTTCTGGCCGTCCTGGCGGGGAGGCTCAAGCCCGATGGGGGAAGGGCTTCCCTCCTGGGCCACGACCCCAGGGACCCCAAGGCCCTGGCCCTCCGGGCCTACCTGCCCCAGGCCCCCAGGCTCTTCCCCCACCTGAAGGCCCTCGAGGTCCTGAAGGGGGCCCAGGAGGTGAAGGGCCTGACCCGGGAGGCCCTGGACGAGGCCGTCTTCCGCATGGGCATAGAGGCCCTCCTGCCCAGGCGGGTGGGGGAGCTCTCCGGGGGGCAGGCCAAGCGCCTGGCCATCGCCGCAAGCCTCATGGGAAACCCCACCGTCTGGCTTCTGGACGAGCCCACCGCCGCCCTGGACCCCAGGGGGCGGGAGCGGTTTTGGAACTGGGTCAGGGACAAGGGGGAAGGGGTGGTCCTCCTGGCCCTCCACGACCTCGAGGAGGCCGCCCTGGCCCAGCGGCTTGTTCTCCTCAAGGGGGGAAGGCTTCTGGAGGAAGGCCCCCCGGAAGAGGTCTTGGGCCCAAGGGGAGAGCGCCTCCCCTGGCTAATGGAGGTGGTCTATGGCGAAGACGCGGCGTGAGGTTTTGGCGGCTTTAGGCGGTTTGGCGCTGGCGGCCCCGGCCCTGGCCCATATGGGGCACAGCCAGATGGGCATGTCCCCCGGGATGGGCAGGGACCTCATCCCCCCGAAGCCCATTCCCTGGGAGGAGGCCACCTGCGCCTTCTGCGGCATGCCCATCAAGACCCCGGAGGGAGAGTGGCGGGGGCGCACCTTCGCCAAGGGCTTCTTTGAGCAGACCTACAGCCAGATCTCCTTCAAGGCACCCCGGCCCGCCCCCCACAACCCCAAGGAGACCGTGGAGGCCCTCCACTTTGAGAGCCTCGCCTGCATGGTGAACTACGCCTGGGTCCACGGCCTGAAAGACGGGGAAGGGGCCACCTTCTACGTGACCGATCGGGGAAGCTACGATCCCCAGAACCCTCAGGGAAGCGTGCGCCTCATCCCCGCCCGGAGGGCCACCTACTACTTTGGGGAGCGGATGATGGTGGTGATGAACGCCAAGCTCGTGGCCTTTGATAGCCCCGCCAAGGCCCGGGCCTTCGCCGAGGCCCACAAGGCCCAGCACGGCCGGCAGAACTTCTTCACCTTCCAGACCCTCCTAGACCTGGCCCCCCTGCCCGAGATGAACCTGGTAGCCCTCCTGGCCCGGCATGCGGGGCTTCTGGGCGGGGAGAAAGACCACGGGCACGGCCACAGCCATTAGGCGCTAAGGAGGTAAGGCCATGATGGGAATCAGGAGGCTCTTAACCGCTCTTCTCGTGGCTTTGGCGGCCTTGGCTCTAGCCCACGAGAGCCGTCAGGTGGGACCATATAGGATCGTGATCGGCTTCCTCTACAACCCGGCCTTCGCCGGCTTTCCCAACTCCCTGGACCTTAGGGTCACGGAAGGGGACAAACCCGTGGAGGGGCTGGAAAAGACCCTCATTGTGGAGATCATCGCCCCCAACGGGGAGGCCTTCCAGGTGGACCTGCGACGGGCCCACGGCCAGCCCGGGTACTACCGGGGCTGGTTCATCCCCGGGGTGAGCGGGAACTACGTCTGGAGGGTGCGCGGAAGGATCGGCGATCTAGAGGTCAACGAAACCTTCTCCAAGTTCTTCCACTCCAAGGAAGCCGTCCTTGACCCCAGGGAGTACACCGTTCCCAAGGGGCGCTAACCCGATCTTGGGCCACCCCGGGACCTTCCGGGGTGGCCTTCTTGGTAGAGTGGAGGTGAACCCATGGAACGCCGCCGCTTTTTGGCCCTCTTGGCCCTCCCCCTCCTCCCCAAGGCCCTGGCCGCCCCCAGGGCCCTCCGGGTGGGGGTGGAGGCCTGCCCCTACTGCTTCATGACCATCCTGGATGCCCGCCACGCCGCCCAGGCGGTGAACCCCCAGGGCAAGGCCTTCTTCTACGATGACCTCGCCTGCCTCCTGGACCAGCTTTCGGGCTGGGGCGGGCCCCAACTCAAGGCCCAGGAGGTCTACCTGGCGGACTTCCTGGAAAGCACCCGCACCCAGCCCCTCTGGGTGGAGGCGGAAAGGGCCGTCCTCTACCACAACCCCAAGGTCCGCACCCCCATGGGCTCGGGGCTTCTGGCCTTCAAGAGCCGGGAGAACCTGGAGCGGCACCTCAAGGAGCGGCCGGAGCGGCGGGGAGGCCGGGTCCTCACCTGGAAGGAGGCCTTGAAGGAGGGGGAAAAGCGCCCCTGGGTCCCCACGGACTTCCTCCCACCCCCTAGGCCGTGACCGCCCTCTTCCTCAAGGAGGTGGCCCGCAACCCCTGGACCGCGGGCCTTTTCCTCCTGCCCCCCCTTCTGGCCCTGGGCTTCCAGGGCCGGGGGGAGGGGGTGGGCCTGGTGGGCCTCTACTCCGGGCTTTCCCTCCTCCTCCCCCCTCTGGTCCTGGCCCTGGCGGTGCCCCTTCTCGCCTCCCGGGAGGAGTGGGCCTTTCTCCTGGGCTTCCCTGTGCGCCCCTTTTTGGCCTTCCTGCAGGGGGTTCTTGGGGTCCTCCTGGGCCTGGCGCCGCCCCTTCTTCTGGGCCTCCTTCTGGGAGCGGGCCTCCTGGGCTTCTCCTGGGAAGCGGGGCTCTGGCTTCTCCTTTCGGGCATGGGGCTTCTCCTCTTCTGGCTGGGGCTTGCCGCCCTCCTCTCGGCCCTCCTTCTGGAGGAGAGGCGGGCCCTGGCCCTAGGCTTTGGCCTTTTTTGCCTTCTGAACGTCCTTTATGGCCCTTTGGCGGTGGCCTTGGCCGTGAGGCTTAGGGACTACCCCCTCGAGGGCCTCCTCACCCTGGCCCTCCTCCTCAACCCCCAGGAGATCCACCGGGTGGGCCTCCTCCTGGGCCTGAAGGCCCCCGTCCTCACCGGCCCCGTGGGCTATTTGGTGGCCGAAAGGCTGGGGACGGTGGGGCCCCTTCTCGGCCTCGGCTACCTGGTCCTCTTTGGCCTTCTCCTCACCCTTCTCGCCGCCACCCTTTTCGCCCGGCGGGACCGGTAGCATAGAAGGGTGCTCCGCCTGGCCGCTTTCCTCCTCATCCTCCCCTTCTTCCTCCAGATTCTGGGCTTTGGGGAGACCCCTCTGGGCGGGGGGCTTTGCGGGGAGGTCTTCCGCCTGAAGGACCCCGCCCTGGCCCTGCAGAGCCCGGGCTTATGGTACGGCCTCCTCTTCATGGTCCTCCTGGCGTTGGAGCTGGGCTTTGGCCTGGCCCTCCTTCTCCTCCCCCTCCTGGAGGTGCCCCTGGGCCCCGGGTGGCTCAAGGCCGGGCGGTACCTGGTGGGGGCTTTGGTCCTCCTCTTCCTCCTCACCCGCACCACGGGCCTCCCCGTCCCGGGGGAAGGGGGGCTGGTCCTGGAAAGGGCCCCCCTGGACCCCCTGTCCCTGCTCCTGGTGGGCCTGTCCCTGGCGGGGGGGCTCCTCTTAAGGGAGAATGGGGGGCATGGAGCGGCTTCTTGAGGTCATGCGCCGCCTGCGGGGGCCCGGGGGGTGCCCCTGGGACCGGGCTCAGACCCACGAGAGCCTGGTCCCCTACCTGCTGGAGGAGGCGGGCGAGGCGGCGGACGCCATCCTGGAGGGGGACCCCAGGGCCATGGCCGAGGAGCTGGGGGACGTCCTCCTCCAGGTGGCCTTCCACAGCGTCATCGCCGAGGAAAGGGGCACCTTCACCTACGCCGACGTGGAGGGCCGCATCGTGGAAAAGCTCATCCGCCGCCACCCCCACGTCTTCGGGGAAGCCACGGCCAAGACCCCGGAGGAGGTCAAGGCCCGCTGGGAGGAGCTGAAGGCCATGGAGGGCAAGGAGGAAGACCCCTGCGGCCCCAGGTCCTTACCCGCCCTCCTCAAGGCCTACGAGCTGCAGAAGAAGGGCCTAGACCGGGGAAGCGAGGAGGGGCTTAGGCGGGCTTTGGCGGCAGGGGACCTGGAGGAGGCCTTGTGGAACCTGGTGGGGCTTTTCGTGGAAAGGGGCCTGGACCCCGAGAGCGCCTTAAGGCGGCGCTCCCTCAAGGCCTGCCGCAAGGCCTAGAGCCGCCAAGGGGCTTTCGGCTTGCGGCGGTGGCCGTGCCCCTTTTGGGGGAGCGGCTCCTTTTCACCCGCAGGAGCCCCCACCTGCCCACCCACGCCGGGCAAGTGAGCTTCCCCGGAGGGGTGGTGGAGCCGGGGGAAGGGGTGGTGGAGGCGGCCTTGCGGGAGGCTATGGAGGAGGTGGGGCTTGGGGGCCTCGAGCCCCTGGGCTTCCTCTCCCCCACCCTCTCCCCCCAGGGCTTTCTGGTCCAGCCCGTGGTGGTCTTCCGCCCGGACCTTCCCCCCTTGAGGCCCAACCCCCTGGAGGTGGCGGAGGTCCTCCTGCCCCCCCTGGCCGAGCTCCTGGCCCTCACCCCCTGGAGCGAGGTGCGCCAGGGCAGGCGGGTGTGGCACTTCCCCTGGCGGGGGGTGGACATCTGGGGGGTGACGGG
The DNA here is from genome assembly GCF_001280255.1 of Thermus aquaticus. Taxonomy (NCBI): domain Bacteria; kingdom Thermotogati; phylum Deinococcota; class Deinococci; order Thermales; family Thermaceae; genus Thermus; species Thermus aquaticus. The sequence goes on from NZ_LHCI01000106.1 coordinate 318,662, forward strand.
GAATATCCTGAAGGAGTTCCTGGAGGTGTGGCGTGCGGCGCATCGGGATTCTGCCAGCGGACCTCTTTGACGAGGACGACCTGGTCAACGCCGGGGGGCTCTACCAGGAGGCGGGGGTGGTGGTGGACGGCCACCTGGTCACCGCCCAGGGGCCCAAGGACCTCCCCGCCTTCCTGGCGGCCTTCCTCAGGCTTCTTTGAAGAGGGTCCCGGCCTCGCCTAAAAGGACCGCCCGCAAGACCCCCTCCCGCCCCCTGGCGATGGCCGACCAGGGGGCCCCCTGGCGGAGGGCGAAGAGGGCCGCCTCCACCTTGGGGATCATCCCCCCCTGGACCACCCCTTCCTCCTTAAGGCGGGAAGCCTCCTCCGGGGTGAGGCGGGGAAAGCGGGTGGAGGGGTCCTTGGGGTCCTTATAGACCCCTTCCACATCGGTCAGGAAGACCGCGGGCCAGCCCAGAGCCCCGGCCACCGCCCCGGCGGCGGTGTCGGCGTTGACGTTTAAAGCCCCCGCCTCGTCCAGGGCGATGGGGCTCACCACCGGGGTGTAGCCCCCTTCCAGGAGGAAGCGGAGGAGGGCCTTTTCCACCCCCACCACCTCCCCCACCCGGCCCAGGTGGGGCAGGGCCCTCCCTCGGAGGAGGAGGGCGTCCTGGCCCGAGAGGGCGACGGCCTTCCGCCCCCTTCGGGAAAGCCCCCCGGCCAGGCGCTTGCCGATGGCGGTGAGGACCATTTCCACCACCTCCATGGCCTCGGGGGGCGTGACCCTCAGGCCCCCCTCAAAGCGGCTTTCCAGGCCCAATCGGGAAAGCCACGCCCCGATCTCCGGTCCCCCGCCGTGGACCAGGACCAAGGGCCCCGGGTAGCGGCCCAGTTCCTCCAAAAGGGCCTCCGGGGCCCGCAGGCTCCCCCCCATCTTGACCACCAGGGGCTCACTCAAGGTAGACCACCTCCTCGGGCAGGCCCTCCTCCTCCTCGGCCTCCAGGAGGTCCAAAAAGCCCAAAGCGGCGTGGTCCGGGTGGAGGCCGAAGTGGGAGGCCAGGGCCATGGTGGCGCTCACCGGGGGCATGGCCCGAGCCTGGGCGAGGAGGGAAAGGAGGTCTTCGGGGCCAAAGAGGTCCTCCCCCAGCTCGGGGCCCTTCTTGAGGAGGGCCCGCACCTTCCCCCCTTGGGCCAGGAGGAAGAGGAGGTTCTCCTCCTCCCCCACAAAGAAGGCCAGGGCCTGGCCCAGGTGGGAAAGCTCTTCCAGGAAGGCCCGCGCCGCTTCCGGGTCCTCCTGGGCCTCGAGGGCCTCGTGGTAGAGGCTGGTCCAAGGAGGGTCGGGCACCAGGTAGACCCCGGCCCCTCCCGTGCGCCCCTCGGCGAAGGCGGCCACCCTTTCCAGGGGGGCCTTGACGTGAAAGGAGAGGAAGCTCCGCACCAAGCCCTATACTAGCCCCTGTGGGCGCCCTCTACCGGACTTTTCGCCCCCTCACCTTCCAGGAGGTGGTGGGCCAGGAGCACGTGAAGGAGCCCCTCCTGCGGGCCATACGGGAAGGGCGCTTGGCCCAGGCCTACCTCTTCTCCGGCCCCCGGGGGGTGGGCAAGACCACCACCGCCCGCCTCCTGGCCATGGCCGTGGGGTGCCAGGGGCCCGAGCGCCCTTGCGGGGTCTGCCCCCACTGCCAGGCGGTGCAGAAGGGCGCCCACCCCGACGTGGTGGAGATTGACGCCGCCAGCAACAACTCCGTGGAGGACGTGCGGGAGCTGAGGGAGAGGATCCTTTTGGCCCCCCTTACCGCCCCCAAAAAGGTCTTCATCCTGGACGAGGCCCACATGCTCTCCAAAAGCGCCTTCAACGCCCTCCTGAAGACCCTGGAGGAACCCCCGCCCCACGTCCTCTTCGTCTTCGCCACCACCGAGCCCGAGAGGATGCCCCCCACCATCCTCTCCCGGGTCCAGCACTACCGCTTCCGCCGCCTTAGGGAGGAGGAGATCGCCCTGAAGCTTCGGCGCATCCTGGAGGAAATGGGTAGGGAGGCCGAGGAGGAGGCCCTCCTCCTCATCGCCAGGCTTTCGGACGGGGCCATGCGGGACGCCGAAAGCCTCCTGGAGCGCCTTTTGCTCCTCGAGGGCCCCCTCACCCGAACCCAGGTGGAGGCGGCTTTGGGCCTCCCCCCAAAGGAGGCCCTCGCCCGCCTGGCCGAGGCCCTCCTCCTGGGAAAGGTCCCCGAGGCCTTAAAGGAGGCCAGGCGGCTTTACGGCCTGGGCTTCGCCCCGAGGAGCCTGGTGGGGGGGCTCATGGAGGTCCTCAGGGAGGGGCTTTACGCCGCCTACGGCCTCGGTGGGGCCAGGCTTCCCGCCGGGCCCGAGGAGCTTCTCCAGGCCCTCACCCGCCTGGACGAGGCCCTGGAGCGCTTGAGCCGGCGCTCGGACCTTCTGGCCCTGGAGGCCGCCCTCCTCAACCTCCTCAACCTGGCCCCCACCGGGCCCACCCCACCCCCCGAGCCCGCCTCGGCCTCAGGCCCGGTCCCCGAGTTTGACCCCCACGCCCCCGCCAGGCCCAAGGCGCCCCCCGAGGCGGGGGAAGCCCAGGACCTGGCCGAGGGGTGGCGGGCCTTCCTGGAGGCTTTGAAGCCCACCCTAAGGGCCTTCGTGCGGGAGGCCAGGCCCCACCTGGAGGGGAAGACCCTCGTCCTCCGCTTCCCCGAGAGCAAGGCCTTCCACCACAAGAAGGCCGAGGAGCAGAAGGCCCACCTCCTCCCCCTGGCCCGGGCCCAGTTCGGGGTGGAGGAGCTGGCCTTCGTCCTGGAAAAAAAAAGCCTGAGTGGGGCTAGCCCCCCACCCCCCACCAAGCCGGTCCCCCCAAGAGAAGCCCCTCCCCCGGTGGCCGCTCCCCCGCCCGAACCGGAGCCTCCCCTGGAGGACCCTCCATGGGAAGCGGAGGAGGGAGAGGATCCTAGCGAAGAGCTTCGCCGCCTGGCCCGTCTGCTGGGAGGGCGGCTTCTTTGGGTGCGGAAGCCCAAGGCCCCGGAGGCCGAGGAACCCGTGAGCGAGGACGGCATAGGGGGTAATGGTATATAATGCCCCCATGACCAGGACCACCGAGCTGGGACCGGATACCGTGGAGAACATCCTGAAGCGGCTTCGGCGCATTGAGGGCCAGGTGCGGGGCCTGCAGAAGATGGTGGCCGAGGGGCGCCCCTGCGACGAGGTCCTCACCCAGATGACCGCCACCAAGAAGGCCATGGAGGCGGCGGCTACCCTGATCCTCCACGAGTTTCTGAACGTCTGCGCCGCCGAGGTCTCCGAGGGCAAGGTGGACCCCAAGAAGCCCGGGGAGATCGCCAACATGCTGAAGAAGTTCATCTAAATGGGGCTTGGGAAGAGGCTTGCCCGCCTCTTCCGGGCCCTTCTGGCCCAGGAGGCCCCCGACGACGCCTTCGCCCTGGCCCTCCTCGAGGAGGAGGAGCGGGAGCTTTACCTCGCCATGGACCCCCGGGACCGGGCCCACGGGGTGCGGGTGGCCAAGCGCCTCCTGGCCCGCTATCCCGAGGCCCCGGAGGCGGTTTTGCGGGCCGCCCTCCTCCACGACGCCGGCAAGGCCTTGAGGCCCTACCGCCCCTGGGAGCGGGTCCTGGTGGGCCTCCTGGCCCCGCCCCTGCCCCCTTATCCCTTGCGCCAGGGCCTCCTGGGAGCCTTCCAGGTGCGCCGCCACCACCCCCTCTACGCGGCGGAACGCATAAAAGACCCCCAGGTGCGGGCCCTGGTTCTGGAGCACCACGCCCCCCAAAGCCTCTGGGGAAGGCGGCTTCACGAGGCGGACCGGGAGGAGTGAGGCCACCCCATGCTGGCTTGCGCCAGCATGGGGGCCCCGGCAAAAGGTTCCTGGGGAAGTTACCAGGCATGGTGGGCCGAAGGAAACAGGAAACAAGGGTATGAGACCCTTGTCCCTACTCATGAGGGCCCAAAAGGAGTAGCCTATCCCTGAACAAAGGAGGCCTTATGGATGACTTCACCTGGCGCGTGGGCGGCCCCCAAGGGGGCGGGATAGAGACCGCGGCCACCCTCTTCGCCCGGGCCGTGGGCAAGGGAGGGTGGTGGGTGGCCACCAAGCGGGAGTACCACTCCAACATCATGGGGCGGCACTCCTACCTGGACGTGCGGCTGGGGCGAAAACCGGTCCAGGCCTTCCGGGAGAGGGTGGACTTCCTGGTGGCCCTGGACGGGGAGACCCTGGCCCGCCACCTGGGGGAGGTGCGGGAAGGGGGCGTCCTCCTCTACGACCCCAAGGTCCTGGAGCTTTCCCTCCACAAGCTCCCCATGCTGGACCACCGGGTGGCGGAAAGCCTCGCGGAGCGCTTCGGCAAGCGGGACCCGAGCCTAAAGGACATCCTAGGGGCTTACGTGGAGGCCGGGGTGAGGCCCATCCCCTACCCCTACGAGGAGGTGGCGGACCGCATCGGGGCCGAGCTAGGGGTGCCCTCCCTCCAGGCCCGGCGCACCCTGAACACCATCGCCGTGGCGGCGAGCCTCCACCTTTTGGGCTACCCCCTGGAGCCCCTCCTCGAGGCCCTGGCCCTGCAGTTTAGGGGCAAGGTCCTGGAGCTCAACCAGAAGGTGGCCGAGGCCGTCTACCGCGAGGAGGTACCTGAGCTTCCCTTCCGCCTCCACCTGAACGGCTACGAGCCGGGCCGGGTCTACCTCACCGGGGCCCAGGCCGCCGCCTTAGGGAAACTGGCCGGGGGCCTCCGCTTCCAGACCTACTACCCCATCAGCCCGGCCACGGACGAGTCCACCTACCTGGAGGCCCACACCGCCTTCCCGGGCGCCGACGTGGCCGTGGTCCAGACCGAGGACGAGATCGCCGCCGTGACCATGGCCATCGGGGCCGCCCTCACCGGGGCCAAGGCGGCCACCGCCACCAGCGGCCCCGGCTTCAGCCTCATGGCCGAGGGGATGGGCTTCGCCGGGATGATTGAGGCCCCCCTGGTGGTGACCCTCTACCAGCGGGGCGGGCCCTCCACCGGGCTTCCCACCCGCACCGAGCAAGGGGACCTGATGTTCGCCATCCGGGGCGGGCACGGGGAGTACCCCAGGCTCGTCCTGGCCTCCGGGGACATCCTGGACGCCTTCCTGGACGCCCAGAAGGCCCTGGCCTGGGCCTGGCGCTACCAGACGGTGGTGGTCCACCTCCTGGACAAGTTCCTGGCCAGTAGCGGCCAAAGCCTGCCCAAGGAGGCCTTCCAGGTTCTGAAGCTGGACGGGGAAAAGCGGGCACTTCCCAAAGAGGAGTTCGGTCCCTACGAGCGCTACAGCGAAAGCGAAGACGGCATCTCCCCCTTCGTCCCCATCGGCACCCCGGGCGGCTTCTACTGGATGACCTCCGACGAGCACGACCCCGTGGGCCACATCACCGAGGACCCCGTCCTCCGGGAAGGGCAGATGGAAAAGCGCATGCGGAAACTGGAGACCGCCAGGAAGGAGATCCCCCTCGAGGACCAGTACACCCTCTACCGGGACGGGGAGGTTCTGGTCCTGGGCTTTGGCACGGTGAAGGGGACCATGCTGGAGGCCCTAGACCACTTGGAAGGCGTTGGGTATCTGCACCTTAGGCTCCTCTGGCCCTTCCCGGAGATCGGCCACCTCCTGGAGGGCAAGCGGCTGGTCACGGTGGAGCACAACTTCTCCGGCCAGCTGGCCGACCTGGTCCAGCAGGAGACCCTGAAGAAGGTCCACCACCGGGTGGTGAAGTACAACGGCCGCCCCATCACCCTGGACGAGGCGGTGGAGGCTCTGAAGGCCATTAAGCGGGGCCAGGCCCCGGCAAAGCTGGTGCTCAGGAAGGGGGTTTAGCATGGTGGAGCTCAAGCTTGCGGACTACAAGGCGGAGAAACAGCCCGACTGGTGCCCCGGGTGCGGGGACTACGGCATCCTCTCCGCGCTGCAAATGGCCCTTTTTGAACTCAAGAGGGACCCTTCGCAGACGGCCGTCTTCTCGGGCATCGGCTGCTCGGCCAAGACCCCCCACTACCTCAACGTCTACGGGGTCCACACCCTCCACGGCCGGGTTCTGCCCGTGGCCCAGGGGGCCAAACTGGCCAACCCCCACCTCACGGTGGTGGCCGTGGGCGGGGACGGGGACGGGCTCGGCATTGGGGCCGGGCACTTCGTGGCGGCGGGCCGGAGAAACGTGGACATGCTCTACATCCTCTACGACAACGAGGTCTACGGCCTCACCAAGGGGCAGGCGGGGCCCACCCTGGGCCTTTGGGAAAAGACCAAAAGCCTCCCCAAGCCCAACCCCCAAAGCCGCCTCAACCCCCTGCTCCTAGCCTTCGCCGCCGGGTACACCTGGATCGGGCGAGGCTACGCCTACGATGTGAAGGGCCTAAAGGAGCTCATCAAGGAGGGGATCACCCACAAGGGCCTGGCCTTCCTCCACGTCCTCCAACCCTGCCCCACCTACAACGACCTCCACACCAAGGAGTGGTTCGCCCCCCGCCTCTACAAGCTCCAGGAGGAGGGGTACGACCCTCATGTGCCTGAAGGCCTCCCCCCGGAGGAGCTGGACCGCAAGATGTCTCTATTCCAAGAGAAGGCCCTGGAGTGGGGGGAGCGCATCCCCGTGGGGGTCTTCTGGAAGGCGGAGGTGCCCACCTTTGGGGAGCGCCTCAAGGCCTACCTGCCCCGCTACCCCGAGGTCTACCCGGCCCAGGGGCAGACCGAGGCCTTGGACCTCGAGGGCCTCCTGAAGGAGTTCGCCCTTTAGAGCTGGGCTACTACACTGAGGCCATGGACCTCACCCACTTCAAGGACGGCAAGCCCCATATGGTGGACGTGACGGAGAAGCCCGCCACCTTCCGCACCGCCACCGCCGAGGCCTTCGTGGAGCTCACCGAGGAGGCCCTGAAGGCCCTCGAGGCGGGCGGGGTGGGCAAGGGGGACCCCCTCAGCGTGGCCCAGCTGGCGGGCATCATGGCCGCCAAGAAGACCTCGGACCTGATCCCCCTCTGCCACCCCCTGCCCCTCACCGGGGTGGAGGTGAAGGTGGAGCTTTTGCGGGAGGCCAGGCGGGTGCGCATAGAGGCCACGGTGCGCACCAAGGCGGAGACCGGGGTGGAGATGGAGGCCTTAACCGCCTGCGCCGTGGCCGCCCTCACCGTCTACGACATGCTGAAGGCCGCTTCCAAGGGCCTGGTGATCCAAGAAGTCCGCCTCCTCCACAAGGCGGGGGGCAAAAGCGGGGAGTGGCGGCGGGAAGCGTAGGGTTTACCCTGGGGGTGTATCCTATGGCCTTGCGCCTCGCCATCGCCCTGGCCAAAAACGACCCCGGCCGGGTCTACCCCGGCCCCTTCGGCCACGCCCCCCGCTTCGCCATCTACGAGGTGGAGGAAGGGGAGGTTCGCCTGGTGGAGGTGCGGGAAAACCCCTACGCCGCCATGGAGGGGGGAAGGAAGCACGAGCTCATGCGGGCGCTCCTCAAGGATGTGGACCTGCGGGTGGGGGCCCGCTTCGGCCACGGCGGGTCCATGGGGGCCTTCCCCATGGCGGACCGCCTCGAGGTGGGGCCCGTAAGCGTGGCCGAGGCCATGGAAAAGGTCATGGCCCGCCGAAATAGCGCCGGATGAGCTCCCGGGCCTCCGGGGGAAGGGGGGTGCGCTCCAGGTAGACCTCGGCCCCCCGGCGCACCCGTTCTGGCGGCCTTCCCCCGGGCCAGGGGGAGGGCAGAGCCCCTTCCCCGCCCTCCCCACCGGGCTCCAGGAGGCCCTGGCTCGGCCCCTCCAAGGCCGGAGGGAGAACCTGGGGGGCCTCCCCCAGCTCCGGGGCGGGCCCCCCAAGGCCTGGCCCGGCTCCCCCGCCGGGTTCCTCCCCTTGGGGTCCTGGGCCCTTAGCCCCGGAGTCTGCGGGGGCGGCGTTCTCAAAACCCCTTCCCTGGCCTTCCCCGGGCCCCTTGCCACCCTGCCCTTCTTCCTGTCCTGGGCCTGCGGGGGCGGCGCCCTCGAGGCCCCTTTCCTGGCCCTCTACCCCCCCGCCTTCAAGACCCCCTTGCTGGGCCTCTGTGGCCTCCCCCCCGGTCCGGGTGGCCCCTTCTCCCTGGCCTGGCTCTCCCTCCTGGACCTGAGGAGGAGCCGTACTCCCAGGGGCGGGCTCACCGGGAGGACGAAGGGGCCGCTCCACCCCGGGCAGGCTCCAGGCCCCTCCCTCCCCTCCTCCCGGCCGCCAGGCGGCAAGGGCCAAGAGGAAAAGGAGGACGAGGAGGTAGGCCAGGAGGAGCCCCCAGGGAAAAGGGGGAAGCTCTAGCCGCACCCGCCTGGCCTCGGCCCAGAGCCGCTCCTCCCCGTAGGCCAGGGCGGTGGCGTAGGCCAGGCTCACCCGGGAGATCTCCCTCAAGGCCCGGCGGGCGAAGAGGCGGGCGGGGAGGAGAAGGGCCAGAGGGGAGGCCAGGGCGAAGCCCGGGTGGAGGAGGCCCAGGAGGGCGAGGCCCAGGGCGAAAAGGAGCCGGTAGCGCCAGGCCAGCCGCCCGGCGTAGCGGAGGTGGAAGCCGGGCTCCACAAGGCCATTATGGGGCGTAAAGGGCCAAGGCGCTCACCACCGGCCTAGGACTCCCCTGGTAGGGGCTTCGCAGCCTCCCCTTTACCCAGAGCTGGGCCGAGCCGCCCCCGTCCATCCGCAGGGCGTTCCAGGCCCCAAGGGCGAGGAGGCCCCGGGCCAGGACCCTGGGGGTGGTGGGCTCGGAGACCAGAAGCCAAAGCCTTCCCTCCCTGGTCCAGGCCACGGCCGCCTGGGGGGCCACCGCCTGGAGGGGCCTCGGGTCCTTGAAGTTCTCCCGGGCGGGATCAAAGGCGTACCGCCCCTCCCGCACCAGGAGGGGGCCCCCCTCGAGGGCGTAGCGGAACGGGGGGTCCAGCCGCCCGTAGAGGGAAAGCCGGTCCCCCACCTTTAGGGGGAAGGGGGGAAGCCCCCTGGGGAAGGTGAGGGCCCAGGCCCCGGCGGGAAGGTCCAGGGGGGCGGGAAGAAGGGCCTGGACCCGGTCCGCCACCACCACCGCCCCCTCCTCCCCCTCCCGGCCCACCACCCCGGGGACGGTGTGGGCCGTGTAGCGGGCCCGGGAGGCGTTCACCCCCACCCGCACCCGCTCCCTGCCCGGCCCGGCCACCACCGCCTCAAACCGGGGAAGGCCCAGGAAGAACTGGAAGCCATCCCACATGAGGGCCACCCGGCCAAAGGGGTAGGAGACCGTGACCCCGTCCTGGACCCAGAGGCCGATGGGGGCGCCCGTCTTGGGGTCAAAGTACCCCCCGTTGAGGACGGCCAGGGCATCCGGGGCCAGGTCCTTGGGCAGGGCCCGCTTGAGGGGGGTCCCCACGGGGAGGAGGCGGCCCCTCTCCGCCTCCACCAGGTAAAGCCTCAGGGGCTCGGGCGTGAAGGCGTAGACCTCCCGGTAGCGGACCCCCGGGGCCAAGGCCTCCTCCACCTCGGGAAGGAGGAGGTAGAGGTCCAGGACCAGCCTGGGCGGGTTCTCCAGGGGGAAAAGCCGGTAGCGGAGGAGGCTTCCCGGGGCCTTCAGGGTGAGCCGGGTGCCCCGGGGGAGGAGGCGCACCTCGGCGGACAGGCCCTGGGGCCAGGGAGCGCTCAGCAGGCCCGGGACCAGGTAGGGAAGGCCCCCCCCCAGGCTCCCCCCCCCCCCCCCTCCCCCCGGGCTTCCCAGGTGGGGGGCGGGAAGGTCCAAGACCAGCCGGAAGAGGCGTCCCTGGCCCCCATAGCGCGCCCCCGCCTCGGGGACCTGGAAGTAGCCCAGGGCTTTGAGGACCTCGAGGGGAAGCCTCTCCCTTTCCGGAGGCGGCAGCTCCAGGGGAGGCTCCGCCCAGCCCACCCCGGGCACGTAGACCAGGCGCACCCCCTCCCCCTCGTAAACCCAGGCCCCGCCCTCCTCCCGGAACTCTAGGCCAAAGGTGCGGGCGGGAAGGAGGGTCTGGCCCAGGGCCAGGGAGAGGAAGAGGAGAAGGGCGAAAAGCCTCATCCCCCCATGAAAGCGGAAAAGGGTGAGAAGAGGCTTAGCCCTTGACCACGATTAGGGGCCTGAGCCGGGCCACCTTCCGCCCGATCCCCGCCCCCTGGACCGCCTCCACCACCAGGGAAACGTCCTTGTAGGCCTCGGGCATCTCCTCGTCCACCGTGGCCCGGGTGGCGGCCCGCACCAGAATGCCCCTTTCGGCCAGCTCCTTGACCAGGTTCCGCTCCCGGGCCACCTTCTTGGCCTGGTGGCGGCTCATCTTGCGCCCGGCCCCGTGGCAGCTGCTGCCGAAGGAGACCTCCATGGCCCTTTGCGTGCCTGCAAGGACGTAGGAGTAGCGGCCCATGTCCCCCGGCACCAGGACGGGCTGGCCCACCTTCCGGTACTCCAGGGGGATCTCGGGGTGCCCGGGGCCGAAGGCCCGGGTGGCCCCCTTGCGGTGGACCAGGACCCGCCTTCCCCGGTGCTCCTCAAACTTGGCGTTGTTGTGGGCCAGGTCGTAGAGGACCCGAAGGCCGTGGTCCCTCGGAGCGAAGCCCACCCGTTCAAAGGCCTCCCGCACGAAGTGGGCGATGAGCTGGCGGTTGGCGAAGGCGAAGTTGGCGGCGGCGGCCATGGCCTGCAGGTAGTCCTCCCCCTCGGGGCTCCTGATGGGGGCCGCCGCAAGCTGCTTGTCCACCAGCTCAATGCCGTAGCGGGGAGCCACCTTAAGGAAGCGCTCCACGTAGTCCTGGCAGACCTGGTGCCCCAGACCCCGGCTCCCCGTGTGGATGAGGACGGTGATCTGGCCGGGGAAGAGGCCAAAGGCCTCGGCCGCCTCCTCGTCGTAGACCTCGTCCACGTACTGGACCTCCAGGAAGTGGTTCCCGCTCCCCAGGGTGCCGATCTGCGGGACCCCCCGCTCAAAGGCCCGGTCGGAGACCTTCTCGGGGTTGGCCCAGGGAAGGCGGCCCTCGGACTCTATGAAGCGGAGGTCCTCGGGGTAGCCAAAGCCCCTCCTGATGAGCCAGCCCGCCCCCTCCTTCAGGATCTCCTTCAGCTCCCTCTTGCTGAAGCGCACGTCCTTCCGCTCGCTCCCCACCCCCGAGGGCACCAGGCGGTAAAGGGTGTCCGCCAGGTCCCGCTGCCGGGGGAGGAGGTCCTCGAGGGTCAGGTTGGAGGCGAGGAGACGGACGCCGCAGTTGACGTCAAAACCAACCCCGCCTGGGCTCACCACGCCCCCCTCTTCCGGGTCAAAGGCCGCCACACCGCCGATGGGAAAGCCGTAGCCCCAGTGGATGTCGGGCATGGCCAGAGCGGGCTCCACGATGCCGGGCAGGGTGGCCACGTTCATGAGCTGCTGCAAGGAGGCGTAGCCTTCAGCCTCGAGGTCCTTTAAGATCTCTTCCGAGGCGAAAAAGACCGCGTCCACCCGCATCTTCCCCTGTTTGGGGATGCGGTAGGTGTAGGGGGCGATCTTTTCCAAGCGCATGGCGCCCTCCAAAACAAAACCGCCGGGCGTTTCGCCCGGGCTTATTTTCACCATACCCCGCTATGCGGTATGCGTCAAGGCTATGCAGCAATACCCTTGTTTCCCGTTCCCTTCGGCCCACCATGCCTGGTGACTTCCCCAAAGAACCTTTTGCCGGGGCCCCCATGCTGGCTTGGGCCAGCATGGGGTGGTATAAAATCCCCCCGTGCCCAGCCTCTCCTTCGCCCTGGAAACCCACCCCGGCCGCAAGCGGCCCAAAAACGAGGACGCCGTGGGCCACGCCCTCACCCCCTGGGGCGGGGTTTTCGTGGTGGCGGACGGGATGGGGGGGCACCGCACGGGGGAGGTGGCCGCCAGGCTGGCGGTAGAGGCCATCCTGGAAAGCCTCAAGGAGGCCGAGCCCTCCCCCAAGGCCCTCCTGGAGGCCTTTGAGCGGGCCAACGCCCTCATTTACGCCGAGGCCCAGCGCCCGGAGAACCGGGGCATGGGCACCACGGCCACCTGCCTCCTCTTGGACCTCCCCTACGCCCTCATCGCCCACGTGGGGGACTCTCGGGCCTACCTCCTCCGGGGGGAGGAGTTCACCCTCCTGACCGAGGACCACTCCTGGGTGGCGGAAAGGGTGCGCCAGGGCCTCCTCTCCCCCGAGGAGGCCAGGACCCATCGCTGGCGCAACGTGATCACCAACGCCCTGGGCTCCTTTCCCCAGGCCCGGGTAGACCTCCTGGGCCTCAAGCTCTTCCCCGAGGACACCTTCCTCCTCTGCTCCGACGGGCTTTCCGGGGTGCTGGAGGACCGCACCCTGAAGGAGGTGCTGAAGAACTTCCCCCCCGAGGAGGCGGCCAGGAGGCTAGTGGAGCTGGCCAACGAGTGGGGCGGGCCCGACAACGTGAGCGCCGTCGTGGTGCGCCTACCCAAGGAGCTCCCCCAGGGCCAGAGGCCCTACGCCCTCCCCCTCGAGGCCGCCCAGGGCTCCCCGGTGCGCCTCAAGCTGGGGGAGGAGCCGGAGGAGCTTCCCACCCAGGTCCTGGAGCCCCCCAAAAGGCCCCGGGTAAGCTGGCGGGACGCCCTCCTCATCCTGCTCTGGATCGTGGTGGTGGCCTACATCCTCCTGGGCTACTTCCGCCCCTAACACCCTTGCCTGTTTCCTTCAGCCCACCGGCCCCGGTAAGTTCCCCAGGAGCCTTTTGCCGGGGTGGCATAAGACCTGCTAGACTCCAGGAGGTATGGAGCGCACCTTCGTGATGGTGAAACCCGACGGCTTCCGGCGCGGCCTGGTGGGCGAGATCCTGGCCCGCTTTGAGCGCAAGGGCTTCCGCATCGTGGGCCTCAAGGCCCTCAGGATCTCCCAGGAGCTTGCGGAAAGGCACTACGCCGAGCACCGGGAAAAGCCCTTCTTCCCCTCCCTGGTGGGCTTCATCACCTCGGGGCCGGTGGTGGCCATGGTCCTGGAGGGCCCCAACGCCGTGGCCGAGGTGCGCAAGATGATGGGGGCTACCCACCCCAAGGACGCCCTGCCCGGCACCATCCGCGGCGACTACGCCACCACCATTGACGAGAACGTGATCCACGGCTCGGCCACCCTCGAGGACGCCCAGAGGGAGATCGCCCTCTTCTTCCGGCCGGAAGAGCTTTTATAGTGCCCCACGGGGCCAAAGCCGCGGTGGGGCGCTTAGCCTTCGGCCTCGGGGGCCTGGGGGAGGCTGGTAGCCCGGAGGCGCTCCCAGGGGAAGTCGTCCAGGGGGTAGAAGCGGTCCGCCTGCTGGGCCAGGCGGTGGGAGGATAGGGCGTGGAAGGTGGTGTTCTCCACCTGCTTGCCCATGTCCTGCACCACCCGCACCACCTCGGCGAAGTCCCCGTCCCCCGAGACCAGGATGGCGATGTCGTAGGCGTCGGCGTAGGCCAGGCGCAGGATGTCAATGGCGATCTGGATGTCCACCCCTTTCTCCACGAACCCCTCGGCCCGCCGCTCCAGCCTGCCCAGGCGCACGGCCACGTAGGGCACCCGCTTTAGGTAGTTGAGGAAGCTCTGGTGGGCCTTGGCCGCCGGGTCCTCCGGGGGCAGGGGGGCGTTGTAGTAGTAGGCCCGGAGGAGCTTCCTCCCGGCGGTGAGGAGGGTGATGAACTCCACAAAGTTGAGCCGATAGTCCGAGCCCAGGTGCTGCACCAACCCCTTGTACAGGTTGGAGCCGTCAATAAATATGGCTACCCTTTCCATAGCAGGCCCGCCCCTTTACGGGCACCCTCAGTTTAGCCCAAGGGCGTGAGAAGTTTTATAGCCCACCGCTCAAAGGAGCGGTGGGGGCAGGGATACGCCTTTTCCTTGGCCCTTTCGGGCGGGGCCATGCTACCACACCCCTTCCATGAGCGCAAGATGAGCCAAAGAAACGCCCTCTAGGAGCGGGTTTTTCGCGTTTCGGCGTACACGTCGCGGAAGACCCCGGGGATGGGGGCGTGGGGCTTGTGCACCCTTACCCGGACGGCGAGAAGTCTGGGAAAAGCCTGAAGGAGCGTCTCCGCCAGGTGGTCGGCCAGGGCCTCTATGAGGTAGAAGCGCCGGTGGCGCACGGCCTCCTCCACCAGGGCGTAGACCTTGGCGTAGTCCACGGTCTCCTCCAGGCAGTCCCCCTTGCCCTCAAAGGCCACCTCCAGCCAGAGGTCCACCACGAACCGGGCCCCAAGCCGCCCCTCCTCGGGCATGACCCCGTGCCGTCCGTAGAACTCCAGGCCCAGAAGGGCGATCTCCCCCATCCCTCACCCCCAGAGGGCCTCCCAGACCAGAAGGGCCTCCCGGTGGGCCTTCACGTCGTGCACCCGAAGGAGCCTGGCCCCCTTCATGGCGGCGTAGAGGTGGGCGGCCACGGAGCCAAAGACCCGCTCCTGGGGGGCCTCCACCCCCGTGAGCTCCCCGATCATCCGCTTGCGGGAAAGGCCCACCAGAACGGGGTGGCCCAGCTCCACGATGGCCTCCAGGTGGCGGAGGAGGGCCAGGTTGTGGGGGAGTAGCTTGCCGAAGCCAAAGCCGGGGTCCAGGACCACCTGGGGCACGCCGGCTTTCAGGGCCCTCTCCGCCTGGGCCTTGAGAAAGGCCCGGACCTCGGCCACCACGTCCCCGTAATGGGCGTGGGCCATCATGGTCCTGGGGTCGGGGACGGGCATGTGCATGATGACCGCAGGGACCCCGTAGCGGGCGGCCAGGGCCAGCATGCGCTCGTCCCTTAGGCCGGTGACGTCGTTCAGGAGGTGGGCCCCAAGCTTGAGGGCCTCCTCGGCCACCTCGGGCTTGCGGGTGTCCACGGAGACCGGCACGCCCAGGGAGAGGACGGCCTCGAGGACGGGCAAAAGCCTCCGCTTCTCCTCCTCCACCGGCACGGGCTCGGCCCCGGGACGGGTGGACTCGGCCCCCAGGTCCAGGAGGTCCGCCCCCTCGGCCACCATGGCCTTGGCCCTTAAGAGGGCCCTTTCCGGGTCCAGGTAGAGCCCGCCGTCGGAGAAGGAGTCCGGGGTCAGGTTGAGGATCCCCATGATCCGGGGCTTTGAGAGGTCCAGGAGGTGGTCGCCAAGCCGGAGCACGCCTAGGATTATAGTGGGCGCAGGAGGTGCTCGTGGCGAGGCTCTTGGCGGCGGTGGACCTGGGAGAGACCCTGGAATGGATGGTGGCCACGGCCCGGTACCTGCAAGGGGGCTAGGCATGCCCGCCGAGCTTTTGCACGTGGTCCCCAGCGCCTACTTTGAGGCCCTGGCCCGGGGCGGCCTCGCCCGCTACCTCCTCCACCGGGGCGAGGTCCCGGTCCTCCCCCGCCTGGCCCAGGACCGGGGGGCGGACCTCCTGGTCCTGGGCTCCAAGGCCAGGAGCACCTGGCGCCATCGCCTGGGGCGGATGGTGGAGGTCCTCGTGTCCAGGAAAGCCCCCTGCCCCTTCTGGTGGTCCCCGAGGCCGCGGTTTGGTAAAGTGCCCCCATGGCCCACGGACCGGGCTTTTTCCTGCGCCTCTCCGCCTACTGGTTCGCTACCAGCTTCAAGTGGTTCCTGGTCCTTCTGGTCCTCCTCCCGGCCAAGGTGGCCGAGCTCTCCCCCCCGGAGGAGAAGGCCTCCAGGCTGGGCTTCCTCTTCGGCCTGGGGGCGGCCATGGCCATCCTGGGGCCCCCCATCATGGGCTACCTCTCCGACCGCCTGGGGCGGAGGCGGCCCTTTTTGCTCTGGGGAAGCCTCCTCACCGCCTTCGCCCTCGTCCTTTTGGCCCACGCCCCAAGCTACGGCCTTCTCCTCCTGGCCTACCTCCTCCTCCAAGTAGCCGACGACCTGGCCACCGGGCCCTACTCGGCCCTCATCCCCGACCTGGTCCCCAGAGGGGAGAGGGGAACGGCCTCGGGGTACATGGGGGTGCTCCAGGTCTCGGGACAGGTCCTGGGGGGCGTGGTGGGCTTCCTCCTCGCCCTACAGCCCCAGGCCTACCTGGCGGCCCTCCTAAACCTCCTGGGGGCCGCTTTTAGCCTCTCCCTGGTGCCGGACCGCCTGCCCAGGGCCAACCCCCGCCCTTTCTCTTCCGCCATGGCCGCTCCCTGGCGGGACCGGGACTTTCTCCTCGTCTACCTCACCCGCTTTCTGGTGATGCTGGGCTTCTACCTGGCCCAGACCTACCTCCAGTACTTCCTGGCCGACGTGGTGCGGGCCTTCCAGGCCCTGGGGCAGACCATCACGGAGGAGCCCTTCCAGGCGGTGGCCCTCCTGGGTCTCCTCATCTCCCTGGGGGCGGCCCTGGCCAGCGTGCCCGCCGGGCGGGCCTCGGACCGGGTGGGGCGGAAGCCCCTCATCTACCTCTCTGGCGCGGGGCTCGGCCTCCTCATGCCCTTCATCCTCCTCTTCCCCCGCTACGACCTCCTCCTCTTCCTCGCCCTTTTCTTCGGCCTCTTTTACGGGGTCTACCTGGCGGTGGACTGGGCCCTGGTGGCCGACGTCCTCAAGGACCCCGAGGCCCACGCCACGGACATGGGCCTGTGGCAGACCTCCATCGTGGTGCCCCAGGTCCTGGCCGGGGCCTTTGGCCGCCCCCTGGACCTCCTCAACGCGGCAAGCCCGGGCCTGGGCTACACGGTCCTCTTCCTCCTGGCGGGGCTTTTCTTCCTCCTGGGGGCCTTTCTGGTGGCCGGCATAAGGCGGGCCCGGTAGCGCATATTTGTGCGGGCTTTGGAAAAGCCCGTGTTGACGGCCTCTTCCCCCCTCCCTTAGGATGGGGCGGGTTTTGGAGGTAAAACATGCGCCTGCTCCTCGGTCTGGCCAAAGCCATAGACGCCCTCAGCGAAGGGGTGGGCCGGATCATCGCCTGGCTCACGCTTCTGGTAGCCCTTCTCTCGGCGGGGAACGCCCTCATGCGCTACGGCCTCAGCTACAGCTCCAACGCCTACCTCGAGGCCCAGTGGTACATGTTCAGCCTCATCTTCCTCCTGGGAGGGGCCTACGCCTTGAAGAAGAACGCCCACGTGCGCATTGACCTCATCTACGGCCGCCTCTCCCCGCGAACCCGGGCCTGGATAGACCTCCTGGGCACCCTCCTCTTCCTCATCCCCATGGCCCTCGGGGTCCTCTACCTAGCCTGGCCCTGGGCCATGACCAGCCTGGCCATCCGGGAAACCTCCCCCGACGCGGGCGGGCTTCCCCGCTGGCCCATCAAGCTGGCCCTCCTCGTGGGCTTCGCCCTCCTGGCCCTCCAGGGCCTCTCCGAGCTCATCAAGCGCATCGCCTTCCTGGCAGGGGTCTACGCTCTGGCAGAGGAAAAGGGGAGGGGGGTGGAGTGATGGACCTCCATGCCCTCATGCCCCCCTTGATGTTCCTGGCCCTCATCCTCTTTCTCCTCTCCGGCTACCCGGTGGCCTTCGCCCTGGGGGCCACGGGGATCGTCTTCGGCTTTTTGGGCATCGCCCTGGACATCTTCCCGCCCGCCCTCCTCCGGGCCATGCCCGACCGCATCTTCGGCATCATGTCCAACCAGCTCCTCCTGGCCATCCCCTTCTTCACCCTCATGGGCATCCTCCTGGAACGGAGCGGCCTGGCAGAGGACCTCCTGGACACCATGGGCAAGCTCTTCGGGCCCCTTAGGGGCGGGCTTGCCCTGAGCGTGGTCTTCGTGGGGGCCATCCTGGCGGCCACCACGGGGGTGGTGGCGGCCAGCGTCATGGCCATGGGCATCATCTCCCTGCCCATCATGCTCAAATATGGCTACAACCCCCGCTTCGCCAGCGGGGTGATCCTGGGCTCCGCCACCCTGGCCCAGATCATCCCCCCCAGCGTGGTCCTCATCGTTCTGGCGGATCAGCTGGGGGTGAGCGTGGGGGACATGTACCGGGCGGCCCTGGTCCCCGCGGGCCTCACCGTGGGCCTTTACTTCCTCTACGTCATCTACGTGGCCCTCTTCCGGCCCACGTGGGCCCCGGCCCTGCCCCTCGAGGCCCGCCCCGACGCCGGCAAGGAGCCCGAGGCCGCCTTCGCCCTCCTCTCTTACCTCCTGGTAGGGGTGGGATCCTGGAAGCTGGGGGAGTTCCTCCAGTTGCCTGGCTGGCTTGAGGGCCTCGAGGTCCTCCTGGGGCTTTTCCTCTGGACCCTCTTCCTCCTCCCCCGTATCCGCCAAAACCCCCTCCTCCGGCGGGCCCTCCTCTCCATGGTCCCCCCCTTGGTCCTCATCTTCTTGGTCCTGGGCACCGTCCTCCTGGGGGTGGCCACCCCCACGGAGGCCGGGGCCATGGGGGTGGTGGGGGCCCTGGTCCTGGCGGCCCTGAACCGCCGCCTCTCCTTCCGGGTCCTCTACCAGGCCATGGAGCAAACGGCCACCCTCACCGCCTTCGTCATCTTCATCCTCATCGGATCCACCCTCTTCAGCCTGGTCTTCCGGGGGGTGGACGGGGACCTGTGGGTGGAGGGCTTCCTCACGGGGCTTCCCGGGGGAGAAGTGGGCTTTGTCCTCTTCGTCATGGTCCTGGTCTTCCTCCTGGGCTTCTTCATAGACTTCTTTGAGATCGCCTTCATCGCCCTGCCCCTCCTGGCCATCGGGGCGGAGGCCTTGGGGATCAACAAGCTCTGGTTCGGCCTCCTGGTGGGGGTGAACCTTCAGACCTCCTTCCTCACCCCCCCCTTCGGCTTCGCCCTCTTCTACCTCCGGAACGTGGCCCCCAAGGAGGTTAAGACCGGGGACATCTACCTGGGGGGCATCCCCTTCATCCTCCTGCAGCTTCTGGTCCTGGTCTTGGTCTACTTCCTGCGGGAGCCCATCCTGCGCTTCGTGGGGAGTTAAGTACCCCACCGCGGCGGGGTATATAAAGGCCCCCGGGGTAGCCCCGGGGGTTCCCGTGTCCCAGGGTCTAGACAGCGGGGAAGGCGAACTGCTCGTAGCCCAGCTCGGCCACCCCAAACCAGCGGTACTGCTCCTCCCGGAACCTCTTCCAGGCGGTGTAGACCCTGCGGTAGGTGGCGTCCTTGGCCGCCTCCTCCTCGTACCAGTCAAAGGCCGCCTTCTGGGCCGCCTTCATCACCTCGGCGGGCCACTTCCGGAGCCGGACCCCGGCCTTGAGGAGGCGCTGGAGGGCAGGCGGGTTCACCTGGTCGTACTTGGCCATCATGGCCTGGTTGGCCTCGGCGGCGGCCACCTCAAAGGCCTGCTGGTACTCCTTGGGAAGCTTCTGCCACTCCTTGAGGTTCACGTAGAAGGAGAGCATGGGGCCGGGCTCGTGCCAGCCGGGATAGTAGTAGTACTTGGCCACCTTGTAGAAACCCAGCTTCTCGTCGTCGTAGGGCCCCACCCACTCGGCGGCGTCCACCACGCCCCGCTCCAGGGCCGGGTAGATGTCCCCGCCCGCGAGGACCTGGGGCACCACGCCGAGCCGGCTCATCACCTGGCCCCCGGGCCCGGGGATGCGCATCTTGAGGCCCTTCATATCCGCCAGGCCCTTGATCTCCTTGCGGAACCAGCCGCCCATCTGGACCCCGGTGTTGCCCCCAGGGAACTGGATGATGCCGAAGTCGGCGAAGACGGAGCGGAAGAGCTCAATGCCGCCCCCGTAGTACATCCAGGCGTTCTGCTGCCTGGCGGTGAGGCCGAAGGGCACAGCCGTGTCAAAGGCCAGGACCTGGGCCTTGCCCACGTAGTAGTAGCTCGCCGTGTGCCCCGCCTCCACCGTGCCCTGCTGGACAGCGTCCATCACCTGGAGGCCGGGAACGATCTCCCCTGCCTGGTAGGGGCGGATCTGGAACTTGCCCCCGGTGAGCGCGGAAACCCGCTCCGCCAGGACCTCCGCCGCCCCGTAGATGGTGTCCAGGCTCTTGGGGAAGCTAGAGGCCAAACGCCAGCGCACCGTGGGGCTCGCCTGGGCGAACGCGGGGCCGAAGGCCGCGCTGGCCGCTACGCCGATGCCTGCCTTCTTCAAAAAGTCACGCCGCTTCATTTTGACCTCCTTCGCGGTCCGGAGGAATTATACCCCAACACCCAGGGCCCTTGACAAGCCCCTCGGGAATAAAGTTGCAGCTCAGTAGAGGTAGAAGTGGGTCTCCGCCACCTGGTACCCCCGGGCCCCGGAGGCCTCCAGGTAGACCCTAAGCCGGGCGTCCCAGTCGGTGAAGACCCCCTCCAGCCGCACCCTATCCGCTGGGGGGGCCTCGGTGTAGACCGCCCGGACCCGGTGGAGGCCCCTGGGGGGAACCAGGCGGTAGCGGTAGGCCCCGGGGGGCAGGACGTGGGTGCCCCGTTCCAGGTAGAAGCGGTCTAGCTCGTAGGCGCGCCCGTCGGGGTCTATGACCACCAGGCTCACCCAACCCGGACGGCCCAGGGTGAGGAGGAAGCGGATCTCCTCCCCCACGAAGTAGCTGGCCCCCGCCCCCCGGTCGGGCTCAAAGCGCAGGATGGCCGGGGTGAGGTCCAGGCGGTAGGAGAGGGTGACGCCCTCGAGGGTGATGGTGCAGGCGGAAAGAAGCCCAACCAGAAGAACCCACAAAAGCCGCATAGGCACCTCCTCCCCAGCCTAACCCCATAGAGGCTTAGGGGTCTTGGGGAAACCTTAAGGAAGCCCGTACGGGGGTGAAGCGGCGCCGGTGCACCGGGGAAGGCCCCAGGGCGAGGAGGGCCTCCTGGTGCTCGGGGGTGCCGTAGCCCTTGTGCTTGGCGAAGCCGTAGCCGGGGTAGAGGCGGTCCAGCTCGGCCATGAGCCGGTCCCGGTGGACCTTGGCCAGGATGCTGGCGGCGGCCACGCTGGGGCTTTCCCGGTCCGCCCGTGGGGGAGCGAGGAGGGGAAGGGGGATGGAGAGGGGAAGGTAGTCCGTCACCAGGGCCTCTGGGGGAAGGGCCAGGGCGGAGAGGGCCCTCTTGGCCGCCAGGAGGGTGGCCCTATAGACCCCAAGCCGGTCCACCTCTTCCACCTCGGCCAGGCCCAGGGCGTGGGCCAGGGCCACCCGCCTCACCTCCTCGGCCAGGGCCTCCCGGGCCTTGGGGGTGAGGAGCTTGGAGTCCTTAAAGGGATAGCGGCCTGGGGGGAGGATCACCGCCCCCACCACGATGGGCCCGGCCCAGGCCCCCCGGCCCGCCTCGTCCACCCCGGCCACCCGGAGGCCCAGGGCCCAGAAGCCCGCCTCGAGGCCCTCCATCTTTGTGGGATTATAAGCCCATGCGCTGGCTCCTCCTTTTCCTCCTCTCCCCCGCCCTGGCGGCGGAGCTTTTCCTCTTCACCCCGGAAGGCCCCCTCCGGGGCGAGGCCCGGGACGGGGTGGGGGCGGTGTACGGCCTGGCCTACGGGGAGGCGGGGCGCTTTACCGCCCCCAGGCCCGTGGAGGGCCTGAGGCAGGGGCCGGTCCGGGCCTGCCCCCAGCCCCCCGGCCTCACGGCCCGGTTCGGGGGGTCTATGCCGCCCCAGGAGGAGGACTGCCTCCAGGTCCAGGTCTACTTTCCCCTGAGGCCCCCACCCCCTGGGGGGTTTCCGGTCATGGTCTTTTTCCATGGGGGAAGCTTCCTCTCGGGAAGCGGGGCCGAGCCCATCTACGCCGCTTGGCGGCTGGCGCGGGAGGGGGCGGTGGTCTTTCTGCCCAACTACCGCCTGGGGGCCCTGGGGTTTCTAGCCCTCCCCGCCCTCCGGGAAGAGGACCCTGTGGCCGTGGGCAACTACGGCCTCCTGGACGCCCTCCTCGCCCTGCGCTTCGCCCAGAGGGTGGCCCCCTACTTCGGGGGGAGTCCCGAGGGCCTCACCCTCTTGGGCC
Source organism: Thermus aquaticus (assembly GCF_001280255.1). NCBI lineage: Bacteria > Thermotogati > Deinococcota > Deinococci > Thermales > Thermaceae > Thermus > Thermus aquaticus. The sequence continues at coordinate 340,357 of NZ_LHCI01000106.1, forward strand.
AGTCGGCGGGAAGCATGCTCACCTGCACCCTCCTGGCCCTGCCCGAGGCGAGAAGGCTCGTCAAGGGGGCCATCCTCCAGTCCGGGGGGTGCGCCGAGGTGCGCCCTCTGGAAAAGGACCTGGAGGTGGGGGAGAAGGTGGCGGCCAAGGCGGGGTGCGACCCCAAGGACCTCACCTGCCTGAGGCGGGCTCCGGTCGGGGACCTGGTGCCCGGGGGCGGGGGGAGCCTCGAGGCCACCTTCTTCCTCTCCTCCCCCTTCAAGCCCCACCTAAACCCCCGCCTCCTGCCCAAAAGCCCCCTGGAGGCCCTAGTGGATGGGGAGGCCCGAGGGATTCCCCTCCTCGCCGGGGCCACGGCGGAAGAGGTGCCCCCGGGGGAAGGCCCCAGGAGCTGGGCGGGCTTCGCCGAGGCCTTGAAGGGGGAAAAGCCGGGGGTGCGGGAAGCCCTTCTCGCCCACTACCAAGGCCGCTTCCGGGACCCCAGGAGGGCCTACGCCGCCTACCAGACGGAACGCACCCTCCTCTGCCCCACCCTAAAGGCGGCCCGGGTCCAGAGGGCCTTCGCCCCCACCCACGCCTACCTCTTCACCTTCCGGGTGCCGGGCCTCGAGGGCCTGGGGGCCTTCCACGGCCTGGACCTGGCCCCCCTTTTCGGCAACCTCCAGGAGATGCCCTTCCTCCCCCTCTTCCTGACCCAGGAGGCCCGGGCCAAGGCCGAGGCCCTGGGCGCCAGGATGCGCCGCTACTGGGTCGCCTTCGCCCGGGAAGGGGAGCCCAAAGGCTGGCCCCGCTGGCCCCTCTACCGGGAGGGCTTCGTCCTGCGCCTGGACGAGCCCTTAGGCCTCCTCCCCGACCCCTACGAGGAAAGGTGCGCCCTTTTGGAGAAACTTGGGCTACTATAGGCCCATGCGGGCCACCTGTCCCCTGGACTGCCCGGACGCCTGCAGCCTCCGCCTCACCTTCAGGGAGGGGAGGCTTCTCAAGGTGGAGGGGGACCCCCGCCACCCCATCACCCGGGGCTTCGCCTGCGCCAAGACCTACCGCTACCCGGAACGGGTCCAGGAGAGGCTCCTTTACCCCATGCGCCGCATTGGGCGGAAAGGGGAAGGGCGCTTTAGGCGGGTCTCCTGGGAGGAGGCCCTGGACGGCATCGCCCAGAGGCTCATGGAGGTCTTGGACCGGGAGGGGGGCGAGGCCGTCCTCCCCTACCACTACGCCGGGACCATGGGCCTCATAGAGAACCAGCACCCCCTGGCCTTCTTCCGGGCCATCGGGGCGAGCGAACTCCTGGAGACCATCTGCGCCACGGCGGGGAGCGCCGCCTGGGAGATGACCTACGGGCCCCGCCTGGCCCCAGACCCCGAGGACATTCCTGAAGCCCGCCACATCGTCCTCTGGGGCATCAACAGCCTCTCCACCAACAGCCACCTGACCCCCTTCCTCAAGGAGGCCCGGCGAAGGGGGGCCAGGATCGTCCACATTGACCCCTACGAGAACCTCACCAGCCGCTTCGCCGACTGGCACATCAAAATCCGCCCCGGCACCGACGCCGCCTTAGCCTACGGCCTGGCCCACGTCCTCTTCCGGGAGGGCCTGGTGGACGGGGAGTACCTGGAAAAGGCCGCTTTGGGCCTCGAGGCCTACCGGGAGGAGGCCGAGAGGTGGACCCCGGAAAGGGCGAGCGCCCTCACCGGGGTGCCCCCGGAGGCCATCCTCCGCCTGGCCCGGGAGATGGGGGAGGCGAAAAGGGTCTTCCTCCGGGTGGGCTACGGCATGACCCGCCACCCGGGGGGCGGGAACGCCCTAAGGGCGGTCATCCTCCTCCCCGCCCTCCTCGGGGCCTGGCGCTACCCGGGGTGCGGGGCCATGCTCTCCACCAGCGGGGCCTTCTTCCTCAACAAGCGCTTCCTGGGCGGGCGGCACCTCCTAGAGGGGACGCACCCCCCCGAAGGCTACTTCCGCCCCAACCCCAGGGTGCGGGCCGTCAACATGAACCAGCTGGGCACCGCCCTCACGGCCCTGGACCCCCCCATCAAGGCTCTCTTCGTCTTCAACGCTAACCCCCTGGTGGTGGCCCCAAACGCCGGGAAGGTGAAGGCGGGCCTGGAGCGGGAGGACCTCTTCACCGTGGTCCTGGAGCAGGTGATGACGGAAACCGCCCTCTACGCCGACTACCTCCTCCCCGCCACCCTCTTCTACGAGCACCCGGACCTCTACACCAGCTACGGCCACTACTACCTCTCCTGGAACGAACCCCTGGCGGAGCCGGAAGGGGAGGCTAGGCCCAACACCTGGGTCTTCCGGGAGCTGGCGAAGCGGCTTGGCCTGAAGGAACCCACCCTCTTTTGGAGCGCCGAGGAGGTGGCCCGAAGCCTCCTCCAGACCGACCACCCCTTCCTCCAGGGGATCACCCTGGAAAGGCTCAAGGAGGAGGGCTTCCTGAAGCTCAACCTCCCCAAGCCCTTCCTCCCCTTCGCCCAAGGGAAGGTGCGCTTCAGCCCGCCCCCTCTGGTCATCCCCACCGAGCCCCTGCCCGGCTACCCCCTGATCCTCATCACCCCCCCGGCCCACCGCTTCCTCAACACCACCTACGGGGACGTCCGGGCCCTGGTGGAGGCGGAAGGGGGGGAGCCCCGGCTCCTCATCCACCCCGAGGACGCCCTGGCCCGGGGGATCGGGGACGGGATGCTGGTCCACATCCGTTCTCCTTGGGGCCGCATCACCCGGAAGGCGGTGGTGACCGAGGCCCCCATGCCGGGGACGGTGGTCCTCGAGGGCACCTGGTGGGAGAAGTGGGCCATAGACGGCAAGGGGGTAAACCACCTCACCTCGGAGAGGCTCACGGACCTGGGGGGCGGGAGCACCTTCCACAGCACCCCGGTGGAGGTGGAGCCCCTGCGCCTGGCCTAATACCACCCCATGCTGGCTTGCGCCAGCATGGGGGCCCCGGAAAAAGGCTCCCGGGATCACCAGGGCTGGTGGGCCGAAGGAAAGGGGAAGCAAGGGTAGTGGGATTTGCGCCCAGGCTACAATCCTGATAGGCTTGGGGAATGGTGAAGCGTTCCGTGGCCCTGGCCGCCTGGGGAGAGGAGGGGCTTCTTCTGGTGAAAAGGCCCGAGGAGGACCCGGAGTTCCCCGGGGTCTACGGCCTCCCCGCCGTGAGCCAGGAGGAGGGGGAAAGCCTGGAGGCGGCCGCCAGGAGGGTGGCCCGGGAAAAGCTGTCCACCGAGGTCCGGCTCCGCTACCCCGTGGCCTTCGGCAGGGAGGAGCGGCCCGGGTACACCCTGGAGCTTTGGGTCTACGAGGCCGACCTCCTCTTCCCCCCAAGCCTGCCCGAGCCCAGGCCGGGCAAGACCTACTACACCGCCTTCCGCTTCGGCCGCCCCGAGGACCTCAAGGAGGCGGCCAGGACGGGCTCCTTGTGCAGCCGCCTCTACCTGGCGGTGAAGGTGGGGTGCTGAGATGGAACACCTCTTGGTGAACCTCTTCCACGAGCTGGCCCTCAAAGGGGAAAACCGGCCCCTCTTCCTGAAGAAGGCCAAGGCCCACGTCAAGCGGGCCCTGAAGGGATTGGAGGCCAGGCTGGAGGCCCAGTGGCCCATGGCCCTCCTCTTCCGCCTCCCCCAGGGGGCCTGGCCCGAAGCCCAGGAGCGCCTTTCCACCACCCTGGGCGTGGAAACCTTCGCCCAGGTGCTGCGCCTCCCCCCAGACCTTAAGGCCATAGAGGCCGCTTTGGCGAAGGCTTTGGAAGGCGAAAGCTTCGCCACCTTCCGGGTGACGGCCAAGCGCGCCGACAAGACCTTCCCTCTCACCTCCCCGGAGCTGGAGCGGCGCCTGGGGGCCTTCATCCAGGAGAGGACCGGGGCCAAGGTGCGCCTCAAGGGGGCGGAAAGGGAGTTCGTGGTCCGCATCCTGCCCGGGGCGGCCCTTCTGGAGGTGGCCCGCCACCCGGGGCCCGGGGGGCTTCCTCCCGGGGTTTCCGACAAGGTGGTGGCCCTCCTCTCGGGGGGCATAGACTCCCCCGTAGCTGCCTACCGCCTCATGCGCCGGGGGGCGGAGGTGGTCCTGGTCCACTTCCACCCCTTCCCCCTCCTCTCGGGGGCCAGCCGGGAGAAGGCCAGGGCCATCGCCGAGAGGCTGGCCCGCTTCCAGCACCGCGTCCGCCTGCACCTGGTCCCCTTCAGCGAGGTCCAGCGGCGCATCATCCTCGAGGCCCCCAAGGCCTACCGGGTGGTCCTCTACCGCCGCTACATGCTCCGCCTGGCCGAGGCCATCGCCAAGGAGGAGGGGGCCTTGGCCCTGGTCACCGGGGACAGCCTGGGCCAGGTGGCCTCGCAGACCCTGGAAAATCTCTATGTGGTCAACCAGGCGGCCACCCTCCCCGTCTTCCGCCCCCTCATCGGCCTGGACAAGGGGGAGATCGTGAAGGAGGCCCAGAAGATCGGCACCTACCCCATCTCCATCCTGCCCGACGAGGAGTGCTGCACCCTCTTCGCCCCCAAGCACCCGGTGACCCGCGCGGAGCTCTCCGTGGTCCTGGACACCGAAGCCCGCCTCCCCACCGAGGAGCTTCTGGAGCTGGCCCTGAAGGACCGGGAGGTGGCCCTCTTCACCTGGCCGGGGCGGAAGGCCCTGGAGGAAGGGGCTTCCCGGGCTTTTATAATGGAGCATGGACCTGCTTGAAGCCAAGCACCTCCTGGAAACGGGCAAAACCACCCCCCTGGCCCTTTTAGAAGAGGCCCTGGAACGGGCCAAAGCCTACGCCGACCGCAACGCCCTGGCCTATTTGGACGAGGAGAGGGCCAGGGAGGAGGCCCTCCGCCTCACCGAGGAGCTAAAGCGGGGCCAGACGAGGGGCCCCCTTCACGGGCTTCCCCTCACGGCCAAGGACCTCTTCCCGGTGAAGGGGATGCCCACCCGGGCCGGGACCCGGGCTCCCCTCCCGCCCCTGCCCGAGGAGGCTTTGGCGGTGGGGCGGCTTAAGGAGGCCGGGGCCCTCATCTTCGCCAAGACCAACATGCACGAGGTGGCCCTGGGCATAACCGGGGAGAACCCCTGGACCGGGCCCGTCAGGAACGCCGTTGACCCCACCCGCCAGGCCGGGGGAAGCAGCGGCGGGAGCGCCGTGGCCGTGGCCCTGGGGATCGGCCTGGCCTCCTTGGGCTCGGACACGGGGGGGTCCATCCGCATCCCCGCCGCCTTCAACGGGGTGGTGGGCTTCAAGCCCTCCTACGGCCGGGTGAGCCTGGAAGGGGCCCTCCCCCTCTCCCGCTCCACCGACCACGGGGGGCCCCTCGCCAAGACGGTGCGGGACGCCCACTTCCTTACGGAGATCCTGGCCGGGGAGAGCATCCCCTTAGAAGGCCCCCAGAACCCCACCTTCGGCGTCCCCCTGGACTTTTTGGAGGGGCGGCTGGGCGTGGGGGTGCGGAAAGCCTTTACCAGGCTTCTGGAAGACCTCCCGGGCCTCAGGGCCACGGTGAAGGAGGTCTCCTTGCCCCTCGAGGGGGCCTACGAGGTCTACACCCGCCTGGTGCGCTACGAGGCGGCCCGCATCCACGAGAAGGCCCTTAAAGAGCACCCCGAGGGCTTCTCCCCCCAGGTGCGGGAGGCCCTCCTGGCCGGGCTCGCCCTCACCGAGAAGGACTACCGGGACGCCGTGGCCGAGCGGGAGGTCTTAAGGCTAAAGCTGGTGAAGGCCCTTAGGGGGGTGGACGCCCTCCTCCTTCCCGCCCAGCCCCTCCCCGCTCCCCCCCTGGGCGCGGAGGAGGTGGAGCTGGAGTCGGGCAGGAAGAGCCACCGGGAGGCCTTCATCACCCTGACCCTGCCCTTCAGCCTCCTGGGGGTGCCCGCCCTCGCCCTGCCCTTCGCCAAGGTGGAGGGGATGCCCGTGGGCCTCCAGGTGGTGGGCCCCTACGCCGAGGACGGCAGGGTGCTGGCCATCGGGGGCTGGCTGGAGGCCCGCCTCAGGTGAGCCAGAGGTAGAGGAAGGCCAGGGTCAGAAGGGTGAGGGGAAGGCCGAAGCGGAGGTGCTCGGCAAAGGAGATCCTCACCCCCTCCTTCCCCGCCCCCTCGGCCACGATCAGGTTGGCCACGCTGGCGAGAAGGGTGAGGTTGCCCGCCAGGGTGCTGGCCCCGGCCAGGAGGAGCCAGGAGGCCTCCCCCTTTACGTGGTGGGCCAGGAGGAGGACGGCGGGCACGTTGGAGATGAGGAGGGAAAGAAGGGTGGCGGAAAGGAGAAGGCCCAAAGGGCTTTGGGCCAGGGGAAGAAGCCCCTCGGCGAGCCCAAGCCGCCTCACCCCCTCGGTCACCACAAAAAGCCCCGAGAACATCACCAGAAGCTCCCAGTCCACCCTCAGGAAGAAGCGCTCGGAGCGGAGCCTGCGGGTAAAGAGGAGGAGGCCCGCCGCCACCATGGCCCCCTGGGCCATGGGGTAGCCCAGGAGGAAGGCCACAAGAAGGCCCAGGGCCACCAGAAGCCCCTTGCGGAGAAGGGCGGGGTAGACCCTGGAGCGCACCGGGGGCAGGGGCGGGAGGGGCTTCAGGCTCCTGACCTCGGGGTAGAGGAGGGCGAGGAGGAGGACCTGGAGGGCCAGGCCCAAGAGGGCCACGGGCCACAGCGCTGCCAGAAAGCCCAGATAGGAGATCCCCGAGAGGCTCGCCACCAGGATGTTCTGGGGGTTGCCGGTGGGGGTCATGAGGCTTCCCGTGTTGACCGCCCCCATGAGGGCGAGGAGGTAGGGCACGGGGTTCAGGTCCAAGGCCTTGAGGAGGCGGAGGAGGAGGGGGGTGAGGAGGAGGGCCATGGTGTCGTTGAGGAAGAGGGCGGAAAGCCCCCCGGCCCCGAAGGTGAGGAGGACCAAAAGGGCCAAAGGGCTTCGGGCCAGGCGCAAGAGCCCCTGGGCGGCCAGGGCGAAGAAGCCGGCGTAGGAGAGCTGGGCGTTCAGCACCATGACCCCGAAGAGGAAAACCAGGGTGGGGGCGTCTAGGGCCTCCCAGGCGGCCTCCAGATCCAGGGTGCCGAGAAGCAGAAGGAAGCTCGCCCCCACCAGGGCCACCCCGGCCCGGTTCATGCGGTAGCCGGGAAGCCCTCCCAGAGCCAGGCCCAGGTAGGTGAGGAGGAGGACGAGGAGGCTAAGGGCGGCCCTCGGGTCCATAGAGCCTGGCCAGAAGCCGGGCCTTCACCCCCGGCCACTCCTCGTGGAGGAGGCTGTAGACCACGTCGTCGCGGAAGCCCCCGTCGGGGAGCCTGCGGTTTCGCCGCAAGACCCCCTCCCGCACCGCCCCCAGGGCCTCGAGGGCCCTTTGGCTCCTCTCGTTCCTCAGGTCCACCTTGAACTGGACCCGCTGGGCCTTCAGGACCTCAAAGGCGTGGGCCAGGAGGAGGTACTTGGCCTCCTTGTTGGCGGGGCTACCCCAGAAGGGCTTGAAGATCAGGGTGCCCAGCTCCAGCCTGGCGTTTGCCTCATCGGGCGCGATCACCGAGATCCTGCCCACCAGGCCGGGAAAAGGCCTCAGGGCCGGGAGGGCGGGCGTGGGGCGTATGGCCCAGTTGACCCGGCCGGGCTCGGCCAAAAGGGCCTCGAGGTGGGCCCTCATGGCCTCCTCCGTCCCCTCGGGCGAGCGGCTCATGTAGCGGAAGACCTCGGGGTCGTACCGCTTGAGAAACTCGGGGAGGTGGGCCAGGGAAAGGGGCTCGAGGCGCACGTACCGCCCAGTGAGGACCTCGGGAAAGGTCCACATGGCACCATTATCCTGGAAGGGTGAACCCCCTGGAAGAGGTTTTGGCGCTCCTCAAGCTACCCCACCGGGGAAGCGCCACGCCCCTGGAGGCCGAGGCCTTCCGCCGCCTCCGGGCCCTTCTGGAGGAAAGGGGTCTGGCCCCGGCCGCCATCCCCTTCCGGGGAGTGCCCAGTTACGGGTGGGAACTCCTTTTCATCAGCCTCCTCCTGGCCCTCACCCCCTTCTCCCCCCTCTTCCCCCTCCTGGGGGCCTTGGGGTTTTTCCTCTACTTCCACGGGATCCGCCCCTGGGCCTTCCTCCTGGACCGCTTTCCCTCCCAGAACCTCCTAGCCTGGAAGGGTGAGGGGGAAAGGGCTTTGGTCCTCATGGCCCACGTGGACACGGCCAAGACCTACTTCCTCTACCACCCCGGGAGGGTCCGGGGCTTCCGGCTGGCCTTTTTGGTCAACGCGGGCCTGGCCTTTCTGGCCCCCTTCCTGGCCTTCACCGCCCTGGCCTGGCCCTTGGGCCTTTACTTCCTCCTCCAGGCCGCTCTCCTCCTCCACCGGGAGCTTTCCGCCCCCTACGTGGAGGGGGGCAACGACAACGGAAGCGGGGTAGCCGTGGCCACCGCCCTCTTCCTGGAGGCCGAGCCCCCTCCCGGGTGGCGCCTCGGCCTGGCCCTTACGGGGTGCGAGGAGGTGGGGGCCCTGGGGGCCAAGGCCCTCCTCCCCCACCTGCCCACGGGGGCCCTCGTCCTCAACCTGGACAACGTGGGCTGGGGAGAGCTCTTTTATGCCGAAGGGGAGGGGATGCTCCTCTTTTTCCCCTACCGGGGTCCCCTCCTGGAGGCGGCGCGGAAGACCCCGGGAGCCAGGCCCGTCCGCTACCGCCTGGCCTACTTTGACACCCTGCCCCTCACGCAGCGGGGGTTTTCCTGCCTGACCCTGGTCCGCCTCGAGGGCGGCCTCCCCCCGGACTGGCACTGGCCCACCGACACCTTCGCCCGCCTGGACGAGGGAGCCCTGGAGGGCACCCTGGTCTACGCCAGAAGCCTTCTTGAAAAGGTCTTCCGGGAATCGTGATAGGCTAAGGGCAATGTTCCGCGTGGGCATTCTCACCATCTCCGACAAGGGCTACCGGGGGGAGCGGGAGGACACCACCCACCTGGCCATCCGGGAGGCCCTGAGGGGCGGGCCCTACGAGGTGGTCCTCTACGAGCTGGTCCCCGACGAGCCCCCCATGATCAAGAAGGTCCTCAGGCTCTGGGCGGACCGGGAGGGGCTGGACCTCATCCTCACCAACGGGGGCACGGGCCTCGCCCCCCGGGACCGCACCCCCGAGGCCACCAAGGAGGTCCTGGAGCGGGAGGTCCCGGGCCTGGCCGAGCTCATGCGCCTTAAGGGCCTGGAGAAGACCCCCATGGCCGCCCTCTCCCGGGGCGTGGCCGGGGTGCGGGGGAGGACCCTGATCCTGAACCTTCCGGGAAGCCCCAAGGGGGCCCGGGAGTCCTTAGAGGCCGTCCTCCCCGCCCTGCCCCACGCCCTCTCCCTGGTGACCGGCAAGGCGTGGCGGGAGGGGCACCATGAGTAGGGTGCCCGAGGCCTCGGTCTTTCTGGTGGTGGACGAGGCCAAAAGGAAGGCCCGGGAGAGGGGGGTTCCCCTCATAGACCTCTCCATCGGCTCCACCGACCTCCTCCCCCCAAAGGCCCCCCTGGAGGCGCTAAGGGAGGCCCTCGAGGACCCCGCCACCTACGGCTACTGCCTGAAAAGCTGCACCCTCCCTTTCCTGGAGGAGGCGGGCCGCTGGTACGAGGGGCGCTACGGGGTGCGGCTTGACCCCAGGCGGGAAGCCTTAGCCCTCATCGGAAGCCAGGAGGGCCTGGCCCACCTCCTCCTGGCCCTCACCGAGCCCCATGACCTCCTCCTCCTTCCCGCCGTGGCCTACCCCAGCTACTTCGGGGCGGCCCGGGTGGCCTCCCTGGAAACCTTTTACATCCCCCTCCGCTCGGATGGCCTCGCCGACCTCGCCCAGGTCCCCGAAGAGGTCTGGAAAAGGGCCAGGGTCCTCCTCCTCAACTACCCCAACAACCCCACGGGGGCCGTGGCCGACTGGGCCTACTTTGAGGAGGCCCTGGCCCTCGCCCGAAGGCACGGGCTTTGGCTGGTCCACGACAACCCCTATGTGGACCAAGTCTATGACGGAGAGGCCCCCTCCCCCCTGGCCCTCCCCGGGGCCAGGGAGCGGGTGGTGGAGCTCTTCTCCCTCTCCAAGAGCTACCACCTGGCGGGCTTCCGCCTGGGCTTCGCCCTGGGGAGCGAGGAGGCCATCGCCAGGCTGGAGCGGGTCAAGGGGGTCATAGACTTCAACCAGTACGCCGGCATCCTGCGGATGGGGGTGGCGGCCCTGAAAATCCCCAGGGAGGCGCTAAGGGGCTACGCCCGGGTCTACCGGGAGCGGGCCTTGGGCATGGCCGAGGCCCTTAAGGGAGCCCTGGACCTCCTTCCCCCCAAGGCCACCATGTACCTCTGGGGAAGGCTTCCCAAGGGGGTGGACGACCTGGAGTTCGCCCTAAGCCTCGTGGAAGAGGGGGTGGCCCTCGCCCCCGGGCGGGGGTTCGGGCCCGGGGGGAGGGGGTTTGTCCGCATCGCCCTGGTGCGGCCCTTGGCGGAGCTTCTTCAGGCGGCGCAGGTTATCCGAGAGGCTTTGAGTTAAGCCTGGGCAAAAGTTTGTGGAGAGGGCCCAGACTCTGACCCTCTCCATGTAACTTCTAACCTACGGCTGGCAGCAGGGGAAGCCCAAGGTTATGCGAAGACGCTTCCCCCCTTGTCCAGAGGTATTTCCCATGGTAGTAACCGTTGAGTTGCTTCCGTCTATAGCGTTGACCACGCTCAGGGGTAGGAAGTTATCCCCCAGACCTACAAAGCTCATAACGGAATCCGCAGCTAAGCTTCCCGTGGTGGTGTTGAGTAGAACCTTGGCGATGTTCAGGCCTCCCCCCGCTGGCAGCTGACGCTCGTAAGTTGCTTCCACAGTGATGAAGGCTCCATTGGGATTGGGAGTTCCATCCCAATCAGAGTAGAAGACATCGTAAAACTCCGCACTCTGAACTCCCTCAAAATCCCGGTTGGCCGGACCCAAGTTGCCCGTGAGCCTCGTGGTCAGCTGCGCCGATCCGCTAGGGAAGGTAACAGTTTGGACAGCGCCAGACTTTTCCAAAAAGCTCAACGACTGCAAGCCGCTCCTCGTGCGGATGGGCTCGCGGCAACAATCGGTGTAGCGAACCGAGCCCTCAACGATAAGGCCGGTGCTACTGCGGTAAGTGTCCCTTACCCGAACCTGGAGAATGTTTATCTGGGCACCGAAGTTGAACAAGGCAGGGTTGCTGATAGAAATCGCGACGAAGTCCTGCAACATGTTGCCTGGGTTGCTAGGAGAGAAGGTGTGAAGAACGTTCCCATTAAGGCGAACCTCCTCTATTGCGTCATCGGCCGAGAGCTTAAGGTTGAGACTCGGGGATGAAGCGCCGTTGGGAAGGGTGAAGTAGTAGGTGTACTCGTAAATGATGGGGTTGGGGGGAGGATTGTTTGGATCGTTGTAGGCCGTCCCGTTAGGGTTGATGCCTATGTACTGGGCGTTGGGGAAGCTAATGGGAAAGCTGAGGCTGGTAACGTGGGCTTGGCGCGGAACTGTGGCCCCTGGGGTCGGATCCACCGTGACCCACCACTCATTATCCAGTTGCCCGCCAGGGATAATGGTCCCCGCAGACTGATCGTACCCCGTGTTCAGGTTGAGCTGCACTGTAGCCCGGGTGCACTGTGTACCGGTACCCCCGCCCGGCCCATTGGGCCCGCACCCTGCCAGGAGCAGGGCCGCCAAAAGGGCTATAGCCGTCCACTTCTTCCACATGGCTTTCTCCTCTCTGAGGAGCCTAGGCGGATTTTGGGGGAAGCTCGGTTCGCCTTAAGCTGGCCTCGAGGCCAAAGGTAGCGCAGACCCCCTTAACGGAGCCTGAACGGTGGATGAACGCCTAAGGGAACAAAGGAAACCCCCGGGGAGGGCCCCCGGGGGCCTTGGGAGGCAGGACCTCAGGGCTTCTGAGAGAGGTCCAGCATCCCCTTCCCCACCTCCTGCGGGGGGAAGGGTAGGGGCTGGGCGTTCTCCTCCAGGCGCTGCTGGAGCTGGGCCGGGGTGAGGTTCAGCTGGGCCGAAAGCCACAGGGCCATAGCCCCAGCCACCAGGGGGGTGGCGAAGGAGGTGCCGGTGCAAAGCCTTTGTCCACCACCTGGGGTCATGCATTCCAAATCCGTACCCGGGGCCGCCAGATCCACGTAGGTCCCCCGGGTGCTGTAGGGAGCCGGACGCAGGTCCTTGTCCAGCGCCCCCACCGCCACCAGCCCCGGCAGGTCAAAGGCAGCAGGATAGTGGGCCGGACTTCCCTGGTTCCCCTGGTTGCCCGCGGCCGCGGCCACCGGGATGCCCTGGGAGAGGGCCGCCTCCAGGGCCAGCTTCAGGGCCTCCACCGGGGTGTCGCCCCCCAGGCTCAGGTTGAGGACCGTGGGCCCCTGACGGTTTTGCACCACCCAGCACACCCCCCGCACCACCCGGCTTGCCCGGCAGACGCCGCTTTGGTCGCAGACCCGCACCGGGAGGATATCTGCATCCGGGGCTACCTCCTTCACCAGGCCCGCCGCCCCGGTGCCATGGCCGCCGGGAAAAGCGTCCTGGGGCACGGTGTCGTCTTCCACGAAGTCGTAGCCGAGAAGCTGAGGGACTACGGGGTCCACCCCGGTGTCCAGGACGGCCACGGCCACCCCTTGGCCGGAAAGGCCTCGCTGGTGGGCCCGGAAAGCCCCTATGGCCTCCGCACCCCAGCTGTCAAAGCTCCACAGGCTTTCCGGGTCGGCCTTGTAGCTGGGGTCCAGGGCCTCCAGCTCCTCCAGGGCGCGGCCCAGGGCCTCCCCGGTGTAGCCCAGCTCCGCCAGGGCGAAGCCGCAGCCCCTAAGGTCATCCCTCCGGATGAGGGAAAAGCCCTGGGGTAGGTCGCGGAGGGCTTGGCCCAGGGGCAGGCGCAGGAGGACCCGGTCCCGGGCCACCTGGCCCAGGACCCCCAGGGTGGCGGTGGCGGTGCCCCTCGAGGTCTGGACCTCCACCTCTTTAGGACCCCCCGCCACCGCCGGCACCCGGAAGACCAGGGCGCTTCCCGAGGCCCGCACCACCTCCGCCTCCTCACCCCCCACCCAAACCCTCGCCCCCTCCGCCCGGGCCCCGGTGAGGGTAGCCGTCACCTCCTCCCCCACCAAGGCCCTTTGCGGGGAAAGGCTCACCTGCAAGGGGGTCGGACCGCAGGCCGAAGAGAAAAGCAAGGCGAGAAACAGAAAAAGCTTCCTCATACCACCACCTCCGCGGGGAAGCTGTAGCCGTCCAGGTCCCAGAGGCTTAGGGGCATGAAGGGAGGATAGGGAAAGGGGTCTGAACGGAGCCTGAACGCCTAGAGGTCCTGCAAGCGGGCCCGGTAGCGCTGGGCCAGGGCCTGGTGGCCGGCTTCCTCCAGAACCCTTATGGCCTCTTCCAGAAGGGCCCGGTCCCCGCGGAGCTCCGCCCAGTTGGCCAGGGCCGCCGCCAGAAGGAGGTGTTCCCCCGCCCTTTGGGCCAGCTCCAGGGCCTTCTCGTAGGCACTCTGGGCTTCCTCCTTCCTGCCTTGGCGGTGGTAGAGGGCCCCCAGGTTGTTCCAGGCCCGGCCCATGGCCTCCAGGTTCCCCACCCTTTCCGCCAGGGCCAAAGCCTCTCGGTAAAGCCCCTTGGCCTCCTCTATAAGGCCCTGGCGCTCCTTGACCACCCCCAGGTTCAAAAGAAGGCGGGCCTGCAGGAGGGGATGGTCCGCCGCCGCCTCTAGGACCTCCCGGAAGGACTCCTCCCCCTGGCCCAGCTCCGCCAGGGCCACGGCCCGGTTCCCCAGGGCCCCCAGGTGGCGGACCCTTTCCCCCGCCAGCAGGAAGCGCACCGCCGCCCGGCTAAAGGCCTCGGCGGCCTCCTGGAAGCGCCCCTCCCCCATATGGAGGAGGCCTAGGAGGTTCCACCCCTCCCCTTGCGCGTAGGCGTCGCCCTTTAGCGCCTTTTCCGCCTCCGCCGCCGCTTTTGGCCGATCCCCCATGCGGAAGGCGAGGACCCCCTTGAGGGCGCTCTTTCCCGGGCTCTCGGGCACCTCCTCCAGCAAGGAGAGGGCCTCGGCGTACCGCCCCAGGCGCTCCAGGACCCGGGCCCGGAGGAGGAGGACCTCGAGGTCGGGGGCCAGTTCCAGGAGGAGCTCCAGGGCCTCCTTGGGATTCTCCTCCACCTCCTTCCGGGCCAGGTCCAGAAGGGCCCTTTTCCCCCGGGCTGCGTCCTCCTCCTGCCAGAGGGGAAGGCTCAGGCGGTAGTAGGGGGCGGCCTCAGGCAGGGGGAGCCTCCGGGCCAGCTCCAGGGCCACCCTGCGGGCCTCGAGGGTAAGGGTCGGCCGGAAGGTGGGCTCACCCGTGGAGGTGAGAAGGCCCCGCTTCCAGAGAAGCTCCAGGGCCTCCGCGCTCACCTCCAGGACCTCACCCGCCTGAACCGGCCCCAGGAAGGCCACCCCGTAAAAAGCCCGGCGCGCCTCCGGGGGCAGGAGCTCCCGGCGAGGCGCCTCCTCCGCCACCTCGGCCACCCCGGGCAGGGCCAGCGCCGCCCGCCAAAGGGCTTCGCCCTCCTCCTCTAACCCCAGGGCGAAGCGCTTTCCCGCCTCCCGGAGGTGGGCGCTATAGAGGGCCTCGGCCAACGCCTCCCGGGTGGACCAGACCCACTCCTCCAGCTCCTCGGAAAGGTCTTCGTCAGCCCCTTCCAGGAAGCGGCCCCGGTAGAGGGCCCGGGCCTCGTCCAAGCGGCCCTGGGCCAGGACCTCCTTAAGGAGGAGGGCGTCGCAGGCTACCCGGGCCTCCAGGACCTCATTCCCCACGATCGCCACCCCGGCCCGCTTGAGTTGGGAAAGGGCCACGGAGAGGCTGTTCTTTTGGTCTTCGGCCCGGGGCCAGAAGAGCTCCTGGAGGTGGCGGCGGGACTTGGGGCCCTCGAGGGCCAGGTAGGCCGTCAGGAGGAGGGGCTTTTTCTTGCTAAAAGAGGCCCCCTCTAACCTCAGTCCCCCCAGGGTGCGGAGCACGCACCCATTCTATTGCCAGCGTTCCTCCGGGGGGAGGCCCCTCAGGGCCCTCAGGACCTCCCCCACCAGGTAGAGGCTCCCCGCCACCACCGCCCGGTCCGCAAACCCAAAGGCCCGCTCTAGGGCCTTGAGGGGGTCTTCCTCCACCAAAGCCCCGGGGAAGAGGGGGAGGAGGGCCCTGGGGTCCTGGCTCCGGGGGGAGGCGTAGCGGGTGAGGACCACAGGGGCCAGGCCCCTTAGGGCCTCGGCCATGGCGGCGTGGTCCTTGTCCCGGGAGAAGGCCAGGACCAAGGCGGCGGGAAGAAGCCCGTGGAAGCGGAGGGCCTCCTTGAGGGCCAGGGCCCCTTCCGGGTTGTGGGCCCCGTCCAGGATGAGCTCCTTCCCTCCATAAAAAAGCCGCTGGAGCCGCCCGGGGTTCTCCGCCCTAAGGAGGCCCCTCTCCACCGCCTCCCAGGAGGCCCCAAGGAGGCGGCCCGCCAAGGCGGCCAGGGCCAGGTTCTCAGCCTGGTGGGGGCCAAGAAGCTTCGCCCTGAAGGGCCTTTCCTCGCCCGTCCTGGGGAGGTAGAGGGTGAAGCCCAGACCCTCCTCCAGGGCCTCCAGGTCCCCCACCCCAAAGTCCTCCCCCAGAACCCAAAGGGGCGTCCCCCGGGCCCTGGCCTCCGCCTTCAGGGCGGCGAGGCCTTCCCCCCTGGCGGCGGTGAGGGCGGGGACGCCCTTTCGGAAGATCCCCGCCTTCTCCCGGGCCACGTCCTTCAGGGTGGGCCCCAGGACCTCCAGGTGGTCGTGGCCGATGTTGGTGACCACCGAGAGGACGGGCTCGGCGGCGTTGGTGGCGTCCAGCCTGCCCCCCAGGCCCACCTCCAACACCGCCAGCTCCACCCCCTCCCGGGCGAAGTGGAGGAGGGCCAAGGCGGTGGCCACCTCAAAGAAGCTGGCCCCCAGGGCTTCGGCGTGGGGGCGGACCTCCTCCAAGAGGGCAAGGAGCTTCTCTTCGGGAATGGGGCTGCCCTGGACCTGGACCCGCTCGGAAAAGCGCACCAGGTGGGGGCTGGTGTAAAGGCCTACCCTAAGGCCCGCCTCCTCCAGGATGGCGGCCAGGGCCCTGGAGACGCTCCCCTTGCCGTTGGTGCCGCCCACCAGAACCGCCGGGTAGGCCTCCTCCGGCTGGCCCAGACGGGCAAGAAGGGCCCGGATGCGCTCCAGGCCCAGGGTCACGGCGCTCTGGCGGGCGTAAAGCCAGGCCAGGGGATCCATCTAGCCCTTCAGGGCCGCCTTGCACTGGGGGCAGAGGCCCCTGTAGGTCACCTCCACGCTCCGCACCTCCACGCCGGGGTGGGCCCTCTGGGCGGGGCCTAAGAGGTCGGGCAGGTCCACCTCCAGGTCCACGATGACTCCGCACCCCTCGCAGAGGAGGTGGAGGTGGGGGTGGAGGTTGGCGTCGTACCGGGTGGCCTCCCCCGCCTTGGTGATGGGGACCAGGTACCCCTCCGCCACCAGAGCCTCGAGGGTGCGGTAGACGGTGGCCAGGCTCACCCGGGGCACCAGCTTGCGCACCTCCTGGTAGATCCAGGCGGCGTCCGGGTGGTGGTGGGCCTTCTGCACCACCTCCAAAACGGCCTTACGCTGGCGGGTCAAGCGCTTCAGCGCCATCTACACCACTATAGCTCAATCCCCACTAAAGCGGTCGGGTTAGGGCCATAATCTCCCGCCCCCCCTGCTCCAGGATGTCCCGGGCCAGCTCCAGCCCCAGCTCCTCGGCCTCGGAGGCCTCCCCCTCAATCTCCGCCCGGATGAAGCTCTTGCCGTCGGGGGCGAAGATCCCCCCCTCCAGGACCAAGGTACCGTCCTCCCCCACCTGGGCCAGGGCCCCCACGGGGGCCAGGCACCCCGCCCCTAGGCCCCTCAGGAAGGCTCGCTCCGCGCGCACCCGGTCGTGGGAGGCGTGGTGGTGCAGGGCGTAGCTGAGCTCCTCGGCCAGGTCGTCCCCCTGGCGCACCTCCAGGGCCAGGGCCCCCTGCCCCGGGGCCGGGAGCATGACCTCGGGCTCCAGAAACTGGTCTATGCGGTTCCTGAGGTCCAGCCGGATGAGCCCCGCCGCCGCCAGGATGATGGCGTCGTACTCCCCATTGCCCAGAGCGGCCAAGCGGGTGTCCACGTTGCCCCGGAGGTCCTTGACCACAAGGTCCGGGCGGTGGGCCAGGATCTGGGCCTTGCGCCTTATGGAACTGGTCCCCACCACCGCCCCAGGGGGAAGGTCCTCCAGGCGCTTAAAGGCCTTGCCCAGGAAGGCGTCCCGGGGGTCCTGGCGCCTGGGGATGGCGGCGATCTTGAGGCCCTTGGGCTCCTCGGTGGGCAGGTCCTTGAGGGAGTGGACGGCGATGTCAATCTCCCGGGCAAGGAGGGCCTCCTGAAGCTCCTTGACGAAGATGGCCTGCTCCCTGGGGTCCGCCCCCCCGTCGCCCCGGGTCCTGATGGTCTTCACCTTGAACTCGGCCTCGGGCCAGCTCTCCTTGAGGCGCTCCACCACCCATCGGGTCTGGGCCAGGGCCAGGGCGCTACCCCGGGTTCCCACCACGATGACGCGCATACCTTCCCAGTATAGGCCTAATACCACCCCATGCTGGCTTGCGCCAGCATGGGGGCCCAGGCATGGTGGGCCGAAGAAAACAGGAAACAAGGGTATACGTGGCCGCTTTGGAGCCCCCGCCGTGGCCCAAGCCGCGGTGAGGTACTTAGGCCAGGGCCAGGCCCACGGGGTCTTCCAGAAGCCCGGCCAGGTGGCGGCAGAAGCGGGCGGCCTCGGCCCCGTCAATGAGGCGGTGGTCGTAGGTGAGGCTATAGGGCATGTAGAGCCTGGGCAGGAAGGCCTCCTTTTCCGGGTCCCACACGGGCTTCATCTGGGAGCGGGAAACCCCCAGGATGGCCACCTCCGGCCAGTTGACGATAGGGGTGAAGCCCGTGCCCCCGATCCCTCCCAGGTTGGAGAGGCTGAAGGTGCCCCCCTGCATCTCCTCGGGGGAAAGCTTCCTGGCCCTGGCCCTCTCCGAGACCTCCTGAAGCTCCTGGGCCAGGGCCAGGATGCCCTTCTTGTCCACGTCCCGGATCACCGGCACCAGGAGGCCGTGGGGGGTGTCCACGGCCACGCCGATGTGGACGTAGTCCTTGTAGATGACCTCCTGTTTCTCGGGGTCAATGGAGGCGTTGAACTTGGGGAAGGCCTTCAGGGTGAGGGCCAGGGCCTTGAGCAAGAAGGCGGTGAGGGTGAGGCGGAAGCCCTTTTCCTCGGCCTTTCTGGCGTAGCCCTTGCGCAGGGCCTCGAGCTCGGTGATGTCGGCCTCGTCAAAGTGGGTGACCATGGGCACCTGGGCCCAGGCCTGGGCCATGGCCCTCATGGTGGCCTTGCGCACCCCGCTCATGGGCTCATGGCGCACCGGGCCCCACCGGCTGAAGTCGGGAAGCCTGGGCGTGGGGGGCGGGGCCTCGAGGGCCGCCGGGGCCAGCCCCGCCGCCCGGCGCACGTCTTCCTCGGTGATGCGCCCGGCGAGGCCGGTCCCCCGCACTTCCCGGATGTCCACGCCCAGCTCCCGGGCGAGCCGCCTCACGGAGGGCGCGGCGGGGACGAGGCGCCCTTCAGAGGGCGCCTGGGGGGCCCTGGGCAGCGCCAGTTCGGGAGCGGGCTCGGGCCTTAGTGCCTGCGCTTTGGTTTCGCCATAGGGAGTGCTCAAGTCGGGGCTGAGGAAAGGTTTTTCTGGGGCCCCCACCGCGGCAAAAGCCGCGGTGGGGTACTTAGCCTCGGGCGCACGCTGGGCGACCTGGGAAACCTCCAGAGCCTCCTCCTCCGCAAGCTCCAGGAAGGGCTGTCCAGGGCGCACCTCCTCCCCCACTTGGACCAGAACCCGCTTCACCACCCCGCCCACCTCGGCGGGCACCTCCATGACCGCCTTGTCGGTCTCCAGCTCCAAAAGGGGCTGGCCGGGGGCCACCCGGTCCCCCTCCCGGACCAGAACCCCCACCACGGTGGCCACGGCCACGTTGTCGCCCAGTTCGGGAATCCTAAGCTCCATACCGCCTCCTGTACTGCCTTTACCGCCTGTGGGGCGGCCTCTCCTCCAGCCTAAGCCCAAGGCGCTCCTTGGCCGCCTTCAGGGTCTTCTCGGGCAACTGGCCTTCCTCCGCCAAAAGGGCCAAGGCGGCGTAGGCGATGTGCCGGGCGTCCACCTCAAAAAAGTCCCTCAGGGCCTCCCGGGTGTCCGATCGGCCAAAGCCGTCGGTGCCCAGAGCGCAGAAGGGGCGGCCCACATGGTCCCGCACCAGGCTGGGCAGGGCCTTCAGGTAGTCCGTCACCGCCACCACCGGCCCCTCGTGGCCCTCGAGGGCCTGGGCCACGTAGGGCTTGCGGGCCTTCCCCAGAAGCCGCCTTTCCCTTTCCGCCTCCACGGCGTCCAGGTACAGGGCCTTGTAGCTGGTAACGCTCCAGACGTCGGCCACCACCCCGAAGTCCAAAAGGAGCTCCTGGGCCTTCAAGGCCTCCCTGAGCAGGGGGCCGGTGCCGAAGAGCTGCACCCTTTTGCCCTTCCCCTCCCCTTGGCGGAAGAGGTAAAGCCCCTTGAGGATCCCCTCTTTCACCCCTTCCCGGGGCTCGGGCATGGGGGGGTGGGGGTAGTTTTCGTTCTCAATGGTGATGTAGTAGAGGACGTCCTCCCCCTCCTTGTACATGCGCCGGAGGCCGTCTTCCAGGATCACGGCGAGCTCGTAGGCGAAGGCCGGGTCGTAGGCCAGGAGGTTGGGGGCCGCCAGGGCGTAGATGTGGCTCTGGCCGTCCTGGTGCTGCAGGCCCTCCCCCTCCAGGGTGGTCCGCCCCGCCGTGGCCCCCAGGAAGAAGCCCCGGGTCCTTTGGTCGGCGGCGGCCCAGACCAGGTCCCCGATCCTCTGCAGGCCGAACATGGAGTAGGTGATGAAGAAGGGGATGGTGGGGATGCCATAGTGGGCGTAGGCCGTGCCGGCGGCGATGAACTCCGCCATGGCTCCGGCCTCGGTGATGCCCTCCTCCAGGATCTGCCCCTCCTTGCTCTCCTTGTAGGCGGTGAGGGTGCCGGCGTCCACGGGGATGTAGAGCTGGCCCTGGGGAGAGTAGACCCCCACCTGGGCGATCAGGGCCTCCATGCCGAAGGTACGGGCCTCGTCGGGAACGATGGGGACGATGAGCTTGCCGATGACGGGGTGGCGGAGCAGCTTGGCCAGGATACGCACGAAGGCCATGGTGGTGGAGATCTCCCGGCCGCCCGAGCCCTCGTAGAACTCCCGGAAGAACTCCTCCCCCGGGACCTCGAGGCCCCCCGTAAAGCGCACCCGCCTTTCCGGCACGAAGCCCCCCAGGGCCCTCCTCCTCTCCAGGAGATACCGCACCTCCTCGGAGTCCGGCCCGGGGTGGTAGTAGGGGAGCTCGGCCAGCTTCTCCCCGGGGATGGGGATCCCCAAAAAGGCCCGGGCCTCCTTCAGGTCCTCCTCGGTGAGCTTCTTCACCTGGTGGGCCACGTTCTTGGCCATGGCCGTGGGCCCCATGCCGTAGCCCTTGATGGTGCGGGCCAGGATGACCACCGGGCTCCCCTTGTGCTCCACCGCCGCCTTATAGGCGGCGTAGATCTTCTCCAGGTCGTGGCCGCCCCGGCTCCGGGTGAGCTCGGTGAGCTCCTCGTCCGTCATGCCCTCTATGAGGCGCTTGAGTTCCGGGGTGTTGAAGAAGCGCTCCCTAAGCTCCTTCCCCCCGAAGGCGGCGTAGCGCTGGCTCTCCCCGTCCACCAGGGCCTCAAAGCGGCGGAGGAGGTGCCCCTCCCGGTCCTTGGCGAGGAGCTGGTCCCAGGCCGAGCCCCAGACCACCTTGATGACCCGCCAGCCCGCACCCCTATAGAGCCTCTCCAGCTCCTGGATGATCTTGGAGTTGCCCCTCACGGGCCCGTCCAGGCGCTGGAGGTTGCAGTTCACCACAAAGATGAGGTTGTCCAGGTTCTCCCTGGCGGCCAGGTGCAAAGCCCCCACGGTCTCGGGCTCGTCGTGCTCCCCGTCCCCCAGGAAGGCCCAGACCTTGGCGGAGCTCTTGGGCTTCAGGCCCCGGTCCTCCAGGTAGCGCATAAAGCGGGCCTGGTAGATGGCCTGGATGGGCCCAAGCCCCATGGAGACCGTGGGGAACTCCCAGAAGTCCGGCATGAGCCAGGGATGGGGGTAGCTGGAAAGCCCCCGGCCTCCCGGCACCGGGGGGTGGACTTCCCGGCGGAAGTTCTCCAGGTCCGCTTGAGAAAGCCGGCCTTCCAGAAAGGCCCGGGCGTAGATGCCGGGGGAGGAGTGGCCCTGGAAGAAGACCAGGTCCCGGTCCAGACCCGCTTCCGGCCCCCGGAAGAAGTGGTTGAAGCCCACCTCATAGAGCTCGGCGATGGAGGCGTAGGTGGAGATGTGGCCGCCGATGCCGTCCGCCTTCTTGTTGGCCCGGGCGACCATCATGGCGGCGTTCCAGCGGAGGATGTTGGCGATGCGGCGCTCTAGCTCCAGGTTCCCGGGATAGGGGGGCTCCAGCTCCTTGGGGATGGTGTTGAGGTAGGGGGTGTTGAGGCGGTTCTGCGGGAAGAAGCCCTGGAGGTAGAGGTACTCGTCCAGGTGGCGCAGAAGCTCCTCCACCCGCTCCGGGCCTTCCACCTTAAGCACGTACTCCAAGGACTCCCGCCACTCCCGGTTCTCTATCTCCTTAAGCCGGGCCCGCTCCTCCGGCGAAAGCCTGGCCCAAGCTTCCTTAAGCTCCCGTTCCGTCATGCTCCCCCCTTGACCAAAAGTACACTACACCGACCCACCCTTCAGTCTGGGGCAGACGGGGCCCCTTTGTCCAATAGCCAAGGGGCTGGGCAGGTGATAAGATTTTCCTATCATGGACCTGCGGCGGCTCCGCCTCTTTCTGCTCCTGGCCGAGGAGAAAAACTTTCACCGGGCGGCGGAGCGGGCCTACCTCTCCCAGCCCGCCCTCTCCCAGCAGATCCAGGCCCTGGAGCGGGAGCTGGGGGTGAGGCTCTTGGAGCGCCGCCCCTTCCGCCTGACCCCGGCGGGGGAGGCCCTGGCCCGGGAGGGGAAAGCCCTTTTGCGGGAGGTGGAGGCCCTGAAGGAAAGGGTGCGCCGGGCGGGGCGGGAGAGCCTGCGCTTTGGGGTGCCGGAGAACCTCCTCCCCGACCTCATGCCCCTTCTGGACCACCTGCGCCGGGGGCTGGGGGAGGCGGTGGAGGTCCTGGAGATGCACACCCCCGAGCAGGTCAAGGCCCTCAAGGAGGCGCGGCTGGACTACGGCCTGGCGGGCCTCAAGGTGGCGGACCCCGCCATAGAGGAGGAGCCCCTTTTCAAGGTGCCCATCGTGGTCCTCCTCCCCGAGGACCACCCCCTGGCGGGGCAGGAACGGGTCCCTTTGGCAGAGCTAAGGGAAGCGCCCTTTCTCCTCCTTTCCCGGGAGACCCTCCCTCCCCTCCACGAGGCCTTCCTGGAGGTCTTCCGCCGGGCAGGCTTCGCCCCCCGGGTGGTGCGGGAGGTCTCCCGCTTCTCCCAGGCGGTGAGCCTGGTGGCGGCGGGGTTGGGCGTCCACCTGACCCTGGCCCCCTACCGGGTCTTCCCCCACCCGGGCACCGTCCTGCGGCCTTTGGAGGAGGAGGCCAGCCTGCAGGTGGCCCTCATCTACCGCAAAGACCCCCCGCCCCCGAGGCTAGGCGAGGTGCGGGCCCTCCTCCGGGCCTGGGCCCCTTAGGCCTTTAGGCCCTGGACCTCATCCCCGCCCCAGGCCAGCTCCACCAGTCCGATCACCTCCTCCACGGGAACCCCGTAGTCCAGGGAAAGCCGGGTGATCTCGTGGCCCAGGCGGCGCAGGTGGGCAATCTGGGCGGGGTCGGCGTCCTTGGCCAGGTCCAGAAGCCAGGAAAGCAGGACCTGGGCTTCCTCGTCGGTGAGGCCCTCCGTCAGGGCCTCGTCTTCCAGGAGAAGGTGGGCGGGGTCCTCCCTCATCGCCTCTTCAGTATCTCCTCTTGGCCCACAAAGCCAAGCCTCCTGGCCAGAGCCTCCAGGTGCTCGGGGTCTTTGGCGGCGGCCACCAGGGCCTCAAGGCGGGCTATAGCGGCCCGCTTCTTCTCAAGCTCGGCCTCGAGGCGGGCCCGTTCCTGGGCCAGCTTCTGGGCCCGCACCCCCTCCTGGGCCAGGAGGAAGAGGGCGTGGGCCAGGCCCAGGGCGAAGACCAGGTGGAGGAGGCGGTAGATGGGCCGCTCCAAGGTGGCCCCATTATACCCTCTTCGCGCCTTGCAAAGAACAGGGATTCCCTTCAAAATAGCAATAGGGCGTCCGGAAGGAACAGGTGCAGAAAGCCCATCAGATGGGCAAAAATCTTTGATTTTATCTCCTGGAGAACCTTAGGGATGTTGCATTTGCACACCCCAGGTGTATACTGGAACCGAAAGGAAGGAGGAGCTATGCCAAGGACCAAGGAAAAGGAGAACTACCGGGCGCGGCTAAAGGCGGTGGGTCTGCGGCACACCCTGCCCAGGGAGCGGATCCTGAGCTTCCTGGACAAGAAGAACGTCCACCCCACCCCCGAGGAGCTCTACCAGGGCCTGAAGAAGCGGGGCTACGACATCGGCCTCTCCACCGTCTACCTGAACCTCCACGTCCTCCGGGAGCACGGCCTCATCTACGAGTTCAAGGACCCCAAGGGCTACACCCGCTACGACGGCTACACCGAGCCCCACGTCCACCTGGTCTGCACCTCCTGCGGCAAGGTGGAGGACTTCCTCCTGAAGAACCTGCCCGAGCTGGACCTCAGCCCCGCCATGCAGGCGGCGGCGGAGCGCTCGGGCTGGGCGCTGGAGGGCTTCCGGCTGGAGTTCAGGGGCAAGTGCCCCAACTGCCAGAAGTAGCCGGAAAAGGCCTAGGGCCCGGGGAAGCCCCCGGGCCTTTTCTACAGGGCCTGGGCCACCTCCAGGATGGTCCGCACCCCAAAGCCCGTTCCCCCCTCGGGGCCCAGGGGGTGGCCTTTTTTGGCGAAGGCGGGGCCGGCGATGTCCAGGTGGGCCAGGGGCACGCGGACGAACTCCGAGAGGAAGAGGGCGGCGGTGATGGCCCCGCCGTTCCGGTCCCCCACGTTCTTCAGGTCGGCCACGGGGCTTTTGAGCTTCTCCCGGTAGGCCTTCTCCAGGGGCATGGGCCAGACCTTCTCCCCTGCCCTATGGGCCGCCTCCTGGACCAGGCTCCCCCAGGCGGGCTCGGTGGCGAAGAGGGCCGCCACCTCCTCCCCCAGGGCCACCACGGCGGCCCCGGTGAGGGTGGAGAGCTCCAGGATGCGCTCCGCTCCTTCCCGCTCGGCGTAGAAGAGGGCGTCCGCCAGGGTGAGGCGGCCCTCGGCGTCGGTGTTCATCACCTCCACCGTCTTGCCGGAGAGGGTCTTGAGGACGTCCCCCACCCGGTAGGCCCGGCCGGAGATCATGTTCTCGCAGGCGGCGATGTAGCCCCTGATCTCCACGGGAAGGCCCAAAAGGGCGGCGCTCTTCATGGCCCCGAGGACCGCCGCCGCCCCGGCCATGTCGCCCTTCATGGTGGTCATGCTCTCGGTGGGCTTCAGGGAGTAGCCCCCGGAGTCAAAGGTGAGGCCCTTCCCCACCAGGTCCAGCCGGGCCCTGGCGCCAGGAGGGGCGTAGCGGAGCCGGATGAAGCGGGGCGGGTTGGCCGAGCCCTGGGCCACGGCCAAAAAGGCCCCCATGCCCAGGCTGGCGATGGCCTCCTCGTCCAGGACCTCCACCTCAACGCCTAGGGACCGAAGCTCCAGGGCCCTTTCCGCTAGGGCCTCCGGGGTGAGGAGGTTCGGGGGCTCGTTCACCAGGTCCCGGGCCAGATAGACCCCTTCCGCCACCTTCCTGGCCCTTTCCAGGACCCCCTCCGTCACCCCGGGGAGGCGGAGGGTGAGGGCCTTTTCCTCCTTCTCGGACTTGTGGCGCTGGAAGCGGTAGGCCCCAAGGAGGAGGCCTTCCGCCAGGGCGTAAGCATCCTCCAAGGGCTCCACCAGGGCCTCGGGGAAGCGGAGCCTCAGGAGGGCCTGGGCCAGCCTTCCCCCGCTACTCCTGGCGTCCTCCCCCAGGCCGAAGAGGAGGACCTGTTCCTCCGGCGCGGCCACCAGGAGGCTCTCCCCCTCCTTCAGGGAGACCCCCTCCAGAGCCCGCCGCAAAAGCCCACCCAGCCGGGCGTCCAGGGCCTCCCCCTTGGAAAGGAGCCGGCCCTCCTTCACCCAGGCCACCTTGAGGGGCGCCTGGCCTTCTGCCAAAGAACCCTCGGCGCGCGTCAGCGTGATCACGCCCTGGGTTATACCACGCCCGGGCGTGGCAGAATGGGGGGGATGCGGCTTCTTCTTCTGGCCAAGCAGGCGGCTCTCGGCGGGGCGGCGGCCCTCGAGGGGGTCATGATGAAGGCCCCCTGGGCCTGGGCCCTGGCGGTGCGCCTCCCCGGCGGACAGATCCACGTGGAGCGCCACGAGGAAAAGGCGCTATCCGAGCGCTACCCCTGGGCCAGGCTCCCCCTCCTCCGGGGGGTGGTGGCCCTCTTTGACGCCCTCTCCGTCAGCTACCGGGCCCTGGCCCGGAGCGCCGAGCTCGCGGGCGGAGAGGAAGAGATGCCCAAGGGGGCCCTCTGGGCCACCGTGTCCTTCAGCCTCCTCCTGGGCCTGGGGCTTTTCATCGTGCTTCCCGGCTTTCTCTCCGGCCTTCTTCTGGACCCGGCCCGCTACCCCGTCCTCTACAACCTCCTGGCGGGCCTCATCAAGGTGGGGATCCTGGTGGGCTACCTCCTCTTCATCGGCCGCATGCCGGAGATCCGCCGCTTCTTCATGTACCACGGGGCGGAGCACAAGGCCATCCACGCCTACGAAAAGGGGCTTCCCCTCACGGTGGAAAACGTCATGGCCCAGCCCCGCTTCCACCCCCGGTGCGGCACCACCTTCATCGCCTTCGTCATCGTGGTCTCCGTCCTGGTCTACAGCCTCATCCCCGCCCCGGAGGTCCTCTGGTGGCGGCTTTTGGCCCGGGTCCTCTTCCTGCCCCTGGTGGCGGCCTTGGCCTTTGAGCTCCTCTACTTCTCCGCCCGGCACGACGACCCCGTCTCCCGCCTCCTCCGGGGGCTAGGCTTCCGCTTCCAGGCCCTCACCGTGGCCGAGCCCACGCCTGACATGGTGGAGGTGGCCATCAGGAGCACGGAGGCGGCGGTGGGGGAAAAGGTGGTGGCATGAGGCGAAGCGTCCTGGTGGCCATGTCCGGAGGGGTGGACTCCTCCGTTTCCGCCTACCTCCTGAAGGAGGCGGGCTACGAGGTGGTGGGGGCCATGATGCGCTTTTGGCCCGACCTGCCCCCCGTGAGCCTGGAAACGGGCGCGGCCCGGGCCTGGGAGAGCTGCTGCACCCCGGACGCCGCCTACGAGGCGAGGAGGGTGGCGGACCTCCTGGGCATCCCCTTCTACCTCCTGGACTACCGGGAGGTCTTTGAGGAGGCCATCATCGCCCCCTTCCTGGAGGACTACGCCCGGGGGCGCACCCCCAACCCCTGCGCCCGGTGCAACACCTTCGTCAAGTTCGGCGCCCTCCTGAAGCAGGCCAGGCGCCTGGGCCTGGACTACGTGGCCACCGGCCACTACGTGCGGCGCAAGGGCGAGGCCCTCCTGAGGGGCCTGGACAAGGAGAAGGACCAGAGCTACTTCCTCTGGGGTACCCCCAAGGAGGCCCTTCCCCACCTCCTCTTCCCCGTGGGCCACCTGACCAAGAAGGAGGTGCGGCAGATCGCCCAAGAGGCGGGCCTCCCCACGGCCAGGAAGCCGGAAAGCCAGAACCTCTGCTTCGTGGCCGGGGACCTAAAGGGCTTCCTTAAGGAGCGCCTGAAGGCGCGGCCCGGCCCCCTGGTGGACATCCTTACCGGGGAGGTGGTGGGCCAGCACGAGGGGGCGAGCCTCTACACCCTAGGCCAGCGGAAGGGCCTGGGCCTTTGGAAGACCCACCTGGAGCGCTACGTGGTGGGCCTGGACGTGGAGCGGAACGTGGTCTACGTGGGGCCCAAGGAGGCCGCCCTTTGGGAGGGGATGGAGGCCGAAGGGGAAAACCTCCTCGAGGAACTCCCGGAGGAGGTGGAGGTCCAGGTCCGCTACCGCACGCCCCCGGTGAGGGCGGTGGTGGAGTCTTCAAGCCCTCTTCGCCTCCGCTTCCTCACCCCCGTCTTCGCCGTGACCCCGGGGCAGAGCGCCGCCTTCTACCGCGGGGAGAGGCTTCTGGGCGGGGCGGTGATCCGGCGGGGGCTTTACAACCTGGCGGGCCTTGACGAAGCCTTGACGAACGTAGCCCTGACACTCTCCTGACAAAGGGTTGGCATCCTTTAGTTCGGGAGGTTAGCTATGGGCAAGAAACTGGTAGCGGGACTGTTGATGGCGGTGCTGGCTAGCTTGGGGATGGCCCAGATCCGGGCAGACGGGTCCTCCACCGTCTACCCCGTCACCCAGGCGGTGGCGGAGGAGTTTACCCAGCGGAACCCCGGGGTCAGGGTCGCCGTGGCCTTCTCCGGCACCGGGGGCGGGTTCAAGAAGTTCTGCCGCGGGGAAACCGACATCCAAAACGCCAGCCGCCCCATCAAAAAGGCGGAGCTGGAGGAGTGCGAGAAGAACGGGATCAAGTTCATTGAAATCCCCGTGGCCTACGATGCCCTCTCCGTCATCGTGAACCCCAGGAACACCTGGGCCACCTGCTTGAAGACGAGCGAGGTCAGGGCCATCTGGGAGCCCAACTCCAAGGTGCAATTCTGGTCCGACGTGCGCAAGGAGTGGCCCAAAGCCCGCATCGTCCTCTTCGGAGCGGGCACGGACTCCGGCACCTTTGACTACTTCACCGAGGCCATCATGGGCAAGTCGGGGGCTATCCGCAAGGACTACCAGCCCACGGAGGACGACAACGTGACCATCCGGGGGGTTGCCGCAGGCCTTTACGCCATGGGCTTCCTGGGTCTAGCCTATGTGGAGGAGAACAAGGGCAAGGTGAAGCCCGTGGCCATTGATAACGGCAAGGGGTGCGTCCTTCCCACTAGGGAAACCGTGCTGGACGGCTCCTACCAGCCCCTCGCCCGACCCCTCTTCATCTACGTGAACGTGAAGAGCCTGGAGCGCAAGGAGGTCCAGGACTTCGTGGACTTCTACCTGTCCCCTGCGGCCCGGCGGGCCATCCGCAGCACGGGGTACATTGAGCTCCCCGCCGAGGCCTACGCCATCGGCCAGGAGCTGGTGAAGCGGAGGAAGACGGGCACCTTCTTCATGGACCTGCCCATCGGCACCCCCCTCTCCAAGTTCGTGGAGGAGCTTAGGAAGGAACTGAGGTAAGCCGGGCAAGGGTGGGGGTGGGGGCAAGCCCCGCCCCCACCCCCCTTAGAATGGACGACGGCATGGAGCTCTTACGCCAAGCCCCTTCCCGCAACCCCAAGGAGGTCCTCACCTTCGCCCTCCTGGTTCTCCTCGGCGCCGTGACCCTCCTCACCACGCTGGGGGTGGTCTTGAGCCTCCTGGGAGAGGTGGTGGAGTTTTTCCGCAGGGTGCCCCTCACGGAGTTCCTCTTCGCCCCGGAATGGACCCCCCTCTTCGCCGAGCCCCGCTACGGCATCGCCCCCCTCATCGCCGGAACCCTCTTGGTCACGGCCATCGCCCTCACGGTGGCCATCCCCCTGGGGCTCGCCCTGGCCATCTACATCTCCGAGGTGGCCCCCCACCGGGTGCGGGCCCGGGTCATGGGGGTCCTGGAGCTCTTTGAGGGCATCCCCACGGTGGTCCTGGGGTACTTCGCCCTCCTCACCGTCACCCCCTTCCTGCAGAAGTTCATCCCCGGCCTGCAGATCTTCAACCCCCTTTCCGCAGGGCTGGTGATGGGCTTCGCCATCATCCCCTACGTTTCCAACGTGGCCGCAGACGCCATGCAGTCCGTGCCCCGGGCCATCCGGGAGGCCGCCTACGCCCTGGGGGCTAGGCCCTACGAGGTGGCCCTAAGGGTGGTCTTCCCCGCGGCCATCTCCGGCATCATCGCCGCCATCATCCTGGCCACCAGCCGGGCCATCGGGGAGACCATGATCGTGGCCATCGCCGCCGGGCAGCGCCCCACCCTCACCCTGGACCCCCGGGAGACCATCGCCACCATGACCAGCTTCATCGTGCAGGCGGCCACGGGGGACCAGCCCGCGGGCTCCACGGCCTCCCTGGCCCTCTTTGCCGTGGGGGCCACGCTTTTCCTCATGACCCTGGGCCTCAACATCCTGGCCCAGTACGTGGTGGAACGCTACCGGGAGCGCTATGAGTGAGCCCCTCTTGTCAAAGACCCAAGGCGGCGACCCCTGGAAGGCGCGGATAGACCGGGTCTTCGCCCGCGCCTTGGTCCTTCCCCTCTTCCTGGCCTTGGCCCTCCTCTCCTGGCTCCTCCTGGACACCCTCTACCGGAGCTTCTCCGTGCAGGTGGTGCGCTCCGATGTGGGCCTTTCCCAAACCTTTCCCCTGGGCACTGCCTGGCAGGAGGCCCTAAGAGCGGCCCTCCTCCAGGAGGGGTACACGGAAGAGGAAGCGGAGGCCATGCTGAAGGACCCCAAGGAGCTCCGGGCGCTCCTCAACCAAAACCGGGTGGAGCTCATGTGGAACACCCACGAGGGGCCCCTCCGCTACGTGGTCACGGGCTCCTACGATGAGCGGGTTCTGGACCTCCCCCTCCTCCAGGGCCTAAGGCGGTGGGAGGAGCTCAAGGCGGGCCTGGGGGAAGGGGAGCGCCTGGTCCTCAACCCCTGGCTGGACCAGACCTTCCTCACCCGCTTTCCCTCCCGGAACCCCCTGATCGCCGGGATGGGGGTGGCCGTGGCGGGCACGGTCTGGGTGCTCACCTTGGCCCTGCTCATCGCCATCCCCGTGGGGGTGGGCACGGCCATCCTCCTGGAGGAGTACCTGCGGGAGGGTAGGTTGAACCGCATCCTCGAGGTCAACCTCCGCAACCTGGCCGGGGTGCCCTCCATCGTCTACGGGCTTTTGGGCCTGGCCTTCTTCGTGCGGGAGATGGGCTTTGGCCCCACGGTCCTGGCCGCCGCCCTCACCCTGGCCCTCTTGGGCATCCCCGTGATCACGGTGACCGCCCGGGAGGCCCTGAGGGCCGTGCCCGAGTCCCAGCGGCAGGCGGCCTTCGCCCTGGGGGCTACCCGCAGGCAGGTGGTCTTCCAGGTGGTCCTCCCCGCCGCCCTCCCCGGCGTGGTGACCGGGGTCATCCTCTCCGCCGCCCGCCTCATCGGCGAGGCCGCCCCCCTTCTCCTGGTGGGCGCCGCCGCCTACGTGCCCTTTTACCCCACCGGAGTCCTCTCCGAGTACACGGTGATCCCGGTGCAGATCTACCTCTGGGTCAGCCAGCCCCAGCCCGAGTTCGCCCGGGTGGCCGCAGCGGGCATCCTGGTCATGCTCCTGGTGCTCTCGGGGCTCTACCTGGCCGCCTTGTACGTTAGGAACCGCTTCAGGAGGGAATGGTGAAGCTAGAGATTCTGCAAAACCACGAGACGGTGCGCACCGCTCCCGTCCCCGAGGCCGAGGCCCTGGTGGATGTCCGCAACCTCAGCCTCTTCTACGGGAACAAGCAGGCCCTCTTTGACATCAGCGTGCGCTTTCCCAGGAACCAGGTGACCGCCATCATCGGCCCCTCGGGGTGCGGCAAGAGCACCCTTTTGCGCTCCCTCAACCGCATGAACGACCTCATCCCCGGGGTGCGGGTCACGGGGGAGGTCCTCTACGAGGGGGTGAACATCTACGATCCCCGGGTGGACCCGGTGGCGGTGCGCCGGCACATCGGCATGGTCTTCCAGAAGCCCAACCCCTTCCCCAAGACCATCTTTGAGAACGTGGCCTTCGGCCTGCGCCTCATGGGGGTAAAGGGGAGCGAGCTGGAGGACCGGGTGGTGGCGGCCCTGAAGCGGGCGGCCCTTTGGGAGGAGGTGAGGGAGGTCTTCAAGAAACAAAGCGGCCTGAGGCTCTCCGGAGGCCAGCAACAGCGCCTTTGCATCGCCCGGGCCATCGCCGTGGAGCCCCCCCTCCTCCTCATGGACGAGCCCACCAGCGCCCTGGACCCCATCGCCACCCAGGCCATTGAGGACCTGATCCTGGAGCTCAAGAGCCGCTACACCGTGATCATCGTCACCCACAACATGCAGCAGGCCGCCCGAGTTTCCGACCGCACCCTCTTCATGCACCTGGGGGTGCTGGTGGAGGAGGGGCCCACGGAGGAGATCTTCACCAAGCCCAAACACCCCTACACGGAGGCCTACATCACCGGGCGCTTCGGGTAAACTCTTGGGCATGTCGCCCGGCATGTCGCCCTTGGGCCTCCTCTTCCTGACCCTCTTCAACAGCATCCTGGGCCTATCCATCCTCTTCCCCATCCTGGGGCCGCTGGCCCGGGAGCTGGGCCTAAGCGAGGTCCAGGTGGGCCTCTTCTCCACGGGCTACGCCCTCATGCAGTTCCTCCTCTCCCCCTACTGGGGCCGCCGGAGCGAGCGGGGGCGTAAGCCCATCCTCCTCCTGGGCATCCTGGGCTTTGCCCTAAGCTTTTTCCTCTTTGGCCTCTTCGCCCTCCTGGGGCAGAAAGGGCTTATTCCCCAGGGCCTTCTTTTCCCCCTGCTCCTCCTCACCCGGCTCCTCGGCGGGGCCTTCAGCTCGGCTACCCTGCCCACGGCCCAGGCCTACGTGGCCGACATCACGGGCCGGGAAAGCCGCACCGGGGGCATGGCCCTTCTGGGGGCGGCCTTTGGCCTGGCGGTGATCCTGGGGCCGGCCTTAGGCGCGGGCCTCGCCGCGGCCTTGGGCCTCCTGGCCCCGGTCTTCTTCTCGGCGGGGATCGCCCTCCTAAACGCCCTCTTCGTCTACCTGGTCCTTCCCGAGTCCAGGCCGGGCGGACACCAAGGAGTGGGCGGGCTTTCCCCCCTGGACCCCAGGGTCTTCCCCCTGCTCCTTCTGGGCTTCGCCCTGAACGTCTCCAGCGTGGCCCTGGAGCAGACCATCGCCTTCTACTTCCAAGACCGCCTGGGGCTTTCCGGGGTGGCCACGGCCAAGGCGGTGGGAACGGCCCTGGTCCTTTACGGCCTGGTGGCGGTCTTCATCCAGGGGTTTTTGGTGCGCCGCTTTTCCTGGCCGCCCAAGACGCTCCTCCTGGCGGGGATTCCCGTGGGCATCCTGGGCTTTTTGATCCTGGTCCAGGCGAAGGGCTTTTTCGCCCTCACCCTGGGCCTGGCCCTGCAGGGGGCAGGGGCGGCCCTGGCCGGGCCTGGGGTCACGGCGGGCCTCTCCCTGGCCGTGGGTGAGGGGGAGCAGGGCCTGGTGGCGGGCCTCAACGGCTCGGCCCAGGCCCTGGGGCGGATGCTGGGCCCCATCCTGGGCACGGGGCTTTACCGCCTGGCCCCGGAGGCCCCCTACCTCCTGGGGGCCATCCTCCTTGCCCTCACCCTCCTCTTCCTCCCCGCCCTTTTCCGCAGGGTTCGGCTCTGATGCGGCTTCTGGCCTTTCGGCAGCGGCATTTCCGCAACCTGGCCTTCTCCCTGTTCCGCCCCCCTCCTGGCCCCTTGGCCCTGGTGGGGGGAAACGCCCAGGGGAAGACGGGACTCCTCCTGGCCATCCACCTGGCCCTGGGGGGGGAGGTGCGGGGGACCCTCGAGGACCTGATCCGCTTTGGGGAGAAGGAGGCCTGGCTTCAGGCGGAGGTGGAGACGGAGCTCGGGGTCTTTCGGGTGGAGCAGCGAATCGGCCTCGAGGGCCGGGAGATCCGCCTAAACGAAAGGCCCGTCGGCCTCAGGGCCCTTTACGAGCTTCCGGGGTCGGTCCTCATCCTCCCCGAGGACGTGGAGGTGGTCCTGGGTCCCAAAGAGGAAAGGCGGGGGTTTTTGGACCACCTCCTGGCCCGCTTTTCCCGGCGCTACGCCGCCCTCCTTTCCGCCTACGAGAAGGCCCTCCGCCAGAGAAACGCCCTCCTGAAGACGGGGGGCAACAGCCTCTCGGTCTGGGACCAGGAGCTCGCCCGCTACGGCGAGGAGATCACGCTTCTGCGGCGCCGCTTCCTGAAGCGCTTCCTGCCCCTCTTCCAGAGCGTCCACCAGACCCTGGCCCCGGGAGAGGTGGGCCTTAGGCTGGAGGAGACCGCCCCTGAGGGCCTCCTGCAGGCCCTGGCGGCCAGGCGGGAGGAGGAGCGCCTCCGGGGCCAGACCCTGGTGGGGCCCCACCGGGACGACCTGGTCTTCCTCCTTGGGGGCCGCCCCGCCCACCGCTTCGCCAGCCGGGGGGAGGCCAAGGCCCTGGCCCTGGCCCTGCGCCTGGCGGAGCACCGCCTCCTCAGCGAGCACCACGGGGAGCCTCCCCTCCTTCTGGTGGACGAGTGGAGCGAGGAGCTGGACGAGGCCCGCCGCGCCGCCCTCCTGGCCTACGCCAAAAGCCTTCCCCAGGCCATTCTGGCCGGGCTTCTGGCCCCGGAGGGGGTGCCGGTATGCTGGGTGCAGGAGGGGGTGGTCCTGTGCCCTGGCGGGTGAAGGAGGTCATCCCCGAGGCCCTGAAGCGGGCCGGGGGAAAGGAGAGGCTCAAGCGGGGTCTGGTCCTGGCCGCCTGGCGGGAGGTGGTGGGCCGGGAGCTGGCCCAGATCACCGAGCCCGTGGCCCTGGAAGGGGGGGTCCTCCTGGTCCAGGTGCCCGACCCCGTGGTGGCCCACCAGCTCACCTACAGCCGCCTGGCCCTCCTCAGGCGCTACGAGGAGCGCTTTCCCGGGATGGTCAAGGAGATCCGCTTTCAGGTGGGAAGCGAGGCCCCAAGGCCAAGGAAAGAGGCCGAGGCCCCTTCTTCCGGACCAGGCCCGGAGGCGGGCCGCAAGGCCCTGGAGCTGGCGCAAAAGGCCCCCCCGGAGATGCGGGAGGCCGTGGCCCGGGCCGCCTTGGCCCTCTTTGGTAGGCAGAGGGGAAGCCCCTGCCCCATCTGCCAAACGCCCAGCGAAACCCACCCCTGCCCCACCTGCCGCCGCCTCCTCGAGGCCCCCTGGGTGCGCAAGGAGGCGGAGCGCCTCAAGCGGGGAAGGGCGAGCGCCCTAGAAGGCGAGGCCCTCCTGGTGGCCCGGCACCTGGCCCGGGAAGCCCTTCTTAGGGAGATGCAGGACCTCTACCCCGAGGCCCTTCGGGACGAGGCCCTTAGGCCCCTCCTCCAGGACCTGGCCCGGCGCTTCCAGGCCCTCTTCCCCGAGGAACCCCTTCCCGAAGGGATCAGAAGCCTCCTACAGAGGTCCTAGGTGCCCGCACTTTGGTGGCGCACCGTAGGGCGCCCAAGTCGGGCCTAAAGGCTTTTCTGGGGCCCCCACCGCGGCGAAAACCGCAGTGGGGTACTCAAAAACCCCGCCCAAGGGGCGGGGGAAAGACCAGACCCTGGTGGGCGGCAGAGGACTTGAACCTCTGGCCTCTCGCTTGTAAGGCGAGCGCTCTGACCAGCTGAGCTAGCCGCCCATGGTGACCCCAGGGGGAATCGAACCCCCGTTTCGGCCTTGAGAGGGCCGCGTCCTGACCGCTAGACGATGGGGCCACGCACACCCAAAGGGCCCACGCGCCTACCCAGTTTAGGGCCTTGGGGCCGGACCCGCAACTCCCAAAAAGCGGGCCCCCTAGAAGGGGGCAGGTGGTGGGCCGTGCAGGATTCGAACCTGCGACCTACCGATTAAAAGTCGGTTGCTCTGCCAGCTGAGCTAACGGCCCAAGGCCTTCCCGATTATAGGGGGCTAAGAGGACCTGCGCAAGGTTTCCATGATGAAGAGGCCCAAGGCCTCCTCCCGGGCCCGGGACCTCAGGGCCTCCAGGTCAAAAGGGCGGGGGGCCAGGGGCTCCAGGGCCTCCTTGGGCAGGGGGGCCGACTCCAAGAAGGCGAAGAAGGCTGGATCCACCCAGGGAGGCACCCAGGCCCCGCTCCGGCAGAGGAAGACCCGGTGGAAGACCCCCTCCACCCTGCCCCCTGGGTCCACCTCCCGCCTTAGGGGCACCCTGGGCTCGGGCTCCTGGGCCGGGTCCCGCCAGGGCGGGTAAAAGACCTTTAGGCGGGCTCCCAGGCGGTGGTAGTAGACCATCCAGTCGTCGCAGGCGGGCTCTGTTCCCAGGGGCCGGTAGCCCGCGTCGTGGTGAGGGTCAAAGAGAACCACCTCCTCCACCCCCTGGCGCACCCTCTCGTGAAAGGCCAAGGCGTTGGAATCGGCATAGTAGAGCACCGCCCCCGGGGCGAAGGCGAAGCGGTCCCAAAACCCCTCCCACCCCCGGGCCTCCGGCAGGGGAAGCCCCCTCAGAAGAAAGGCCAGGGCCCGCTCCTCCCAGGCCTCGAGGAGATAGTAGGGGGTCTCAAAGTGGGCCCAGGCGAAAAGGGGATCGGGGCCCTGGGGCAGGGGGAAGAAGTAGTCAAAGTCCACCACCAGAAGCCGCATGCCTCAAGAAATAGCAAAGCCCCCCGCCCCTAGGGCAGGGGGCCTGGTTAGGACCGCTACCAGATGTAGAAGAGGACCACGATGAAGAGCCAGACCGCGTCCACCAGGTGCCAGTACATGCTGGCGGCCTCGAGGGTGCCGTGGCTGTGCAGGGTGATCTTGCCCCGGAGGGCCTGGAGGTAGGCCAGGATGAGGCCGAAGCCACCGATGACCACGTGCAGACCGTGGAGGCCCACGATGGTGAAGAAGGCCGCTGTCCAGAGGTTCTCCTGCCAGGAGGAGTGGTGGTGGAACTGGTAGAACTCCCAGGCCTGGAAGAGGAAGAAGAGAACGCCCAGGATGATGGTGACGAGGAGCCCAAAGCGGAAGGGGTTGAAACGGTCCCGCCTCAGGTCGTGGTGGGCGAAGTGGACGGTGAAGGAGGAGCTCACCAGGAAGAAGGTGTTGAGGAGGGCGAGCCAGAGGGCGGGCCGCTCCTCAGGGGGCGTGGCCGCCCCGGTGAGGCGCAGGTACAGGTACCCGGCGATGAGGATAGCGAAGAGGCCCACCTCCGAGACGATGAACCAGGCCATCCCCATCCAGGCGTTGGACTTGCCGGTTAAGGTGTGGTGCTCCACCGGGTAGCTGTACTCGTCCTCGAGGGCCCAACGGACGAGGCCGTAGGCGAAGAGGGCCAGGAAGACCCACATCCAGACGTTGGGCACCGGCAGGGCCGCCACGCTGACGAAGAAGGCGAAGAGGGTGGCGGCCGAGTAGAAGGGCCAGAAGGAGCTGTTGGGCAGGTGGATGTGGCTTGGGTCCTCCGGCTTCAGCTCCACCCCCTTCTTCTGCCAGTCGTAAAGGGGCCGCTCGGAGGGGAAGTCGGCGGGGAGCTTCACGTCAAAGTTGTGGGCCTTGGGCGGGGAGTCAGTGAGCCACTCCAGGGTGTAGCCGCCCCATGGGTTGGCGGGGGCCTTCTCCCCGGAGCGCAGGCTCTTCCACATGTTGTAGATCCAGACCAGGCCGCCCAGCCCCAGGATGAAGGCCCCGATGGTGGAGATCAGGTTCAGCTCGGGCCAGCCGGCGATGTCGGCGTTGTAGGTGTAGTAGCGCCGGGGCATGCCCAGGTAGCCCAGGACGTACTGGGGCAGGAAGGTGACGAGGTAGCCCACCAGGAAGAGCCAGAAGTGGAGCCGGCCCAGGCGTTCGTCGTACATGCGGCCCGTCATCTTGGGCCACCAGTAGTAAAGCCCAGCGAAGGCCCCAAAGCCCGAGCCCGCCATGAGGACGTTGTGGAAGTGGGCCACCACGAAGTAGGAGTCGTGGAACTGGTAGTCCAGGGGAGTCATGGAGAGCATGACCCCAGTGATCCCCCCGAGGAGGAAGTTGAAGATGAAGCCCAGCACCCAGTAGAGGGGGGTCTTCATCTGCAGGTGCCCGCCCCAGAGGGTGCCGATGATGTTGAAGAGCTTCACCCCCGTGGGCACGGCGATGAGGGCGGTGAAGAAGGCGAAGGCGATCTGGAAGATGGTGCTCTCCCCCACGGTGAACATGTGGTGGGCCCAGACCATGGTCCCCAGGACCACGATGCCCATCTGGGCCCAGACCATCTGCTTGTAGCCGAAAAGGGGCTTACGGGCGAAGGTGGAGGCCACCTCAGCCAGGATCCCCAGGTAGGGCAGGAGCATCACGTAGACCGTGGGGTGGGAGTAGAACCAGAAGAACTGCTGGAAGAGAACGGGATCCCCGCCGATCTCCGGGTTGAACCAGGTGAGGCCGATCTTCCGGTCCAGGAGGACCAGGAGGGTGGCGGCGGTGAGCCCCGCCAGGCTGAAGAGGTTGAGGACGCTGGCGGCGAAGACGCTCCAGACGTAGATGGGCATCTTCCAAAGGCTCATCCCCTGGGCCCTGAGGTTATAGATGGTGGCGACGAAGTTGGCGTTGCCCAGGAGGCTGGAGAAGCCCAGGAGGAGGATGGCCGCCATGTAAAAGTCCACCCCGCTCCCCGACTGCACGGAGAAGGGGTAGTAGAAGGTCCAGCCCACGCTGGGAGCCCCGCCGGGGAAGAGGTAGCTCATGAGGGCTAGGATGATGGCTCCCAGAAAGGCCCAGTAGCTGAAAGCGTTTATCCGGGGCAGGGCCACGTCCCTGGCCCCCAGCATCAGGGGCACCACGAAGTTGCCGAAACCGGTGAGCCCCGCCTGGATGATGAAGAAGAAGAGCATGGTGGCCCCGTGCAGGGTGAGGATCTGGTTGTACTGCTCCCCGGTCAGGAGCCCGTTGTTGGGCACCGCTAGCTGCGCCCGGATGAGGAGGGAGAAGACCCCCGCCAGGGCGAAGGCGAAGAAGGCGGTGGCCGTGTACATGAGGCCGATCTTCTTGTGGTCTACCGTGGTTAAGAGGTCCCAAAGGACCGCCCAGAAACCGGCTTTTGGCTTGGCGGTAATGGCCATCCTTACCTCCTAGAACTTGGGCAGAGCCTTGAAGTCCAGGCCCTCCACCTTAAGCCCCTCCAGGTAACGGACCAGGGCATCCAGATCTTCTTCGGACAGCTGGGGGAAGCCCGGCATCTTCACCCCCGGCTTCATGCTGGCGGGGTCTTTGATCCAGGCCTTCAGGTTCTCCGGGGTGTAGTCCACGATCCCCGCCCCCAGGCTCACGCGGTTGCCCACGAAGCCCAGCTCGGGCCCGATGACCGCCGGGGGCATCTTGCCCTGGACCCCGTGGCAGGCCATGCAGTTCTGCTGGAAGACCTCATGGCCTCGGGCGTCGGCCACGGGGGGCGTGTAGGCCTTGGCCGCCTCCACAAAGCGGTCAAACTCCTCCTTGGGCACCACCAGGACCCGGAAGAGCATGCGGGCGTGGCTGGGGCCGCAGAGCTCGGCGCAGAAGCCGTAGTAGTTCCCGACTTCTTTAGGGGTGAAGTGAATCAGAGTCTTTTGTCCCGGAATGGCGTCCCGCTTGCCCGCAAGCCCCGGCACCCAGAAGGAGTGGATCACGTCCTTGGAGGTGACCTCCAGCTCCACGGGAACCCCAGCGGGCAGGATGAGCTCGTTGGAGTTCCTGAGGCCAAGGGCGGGGTAGTGAAAGTCCCACCAGAACTGGTAGCCGGTGACCTCCACCTTCATGGCCCCGGGAATGGGGCGGTTTACCTGGATGAGGGCCTTGGCCGTGAGGCCGAAGAGGACCAGGATGATGCCCAAGGGGATGAGGGTCCAGATGACCTCGAGGCGGTCGTTCCCGTGGACCTGGGGCGGCTCCCCCTCCTGCCCCGGCCTGGCCCGGAACTTCCAGGTGACGTAGGCCAAGGCCCCGGCCACCACCAGAAAGATCACGATGGAGAAGAAGTAAACCCATGGCCAGAGAAAGGCCACCTCCTGGTTGAAGGAGCCCCCGGGGCGGGTGATGCCCACCCGGTGCGCTTCCTGGGCCAGACCCAGACCTAAAAAGCTCAGCGCCGCTACACCTCTTCTCATCCACTCCCTCCCTATAGCGCCCGATCCACCGCCATGCCCAAGAAGAGCAGGGCCAGATAGAGCATGGAGTATTTATACAGCGAAACCGCCGTCCTGCGCTCCGGCTGGCGGTAGAGGGCCAAGCTCTTTAGGATAAGCAAGCCGTTAAGGACCAGGCTGAGAACCAGGTAGAGGAGGCCAAGCTCCCCCATAAAGAGGGGCATGAGGGAAATCATGGCCGTGAGGAGGGCATAGAGGGCGATCTGCATCACCGTGACCTGCTCCCCCAGGACCACGGGGAGCATGGGCACCCCCACGGCCCGGTAGTCGTCCTGGATCATGAGGGCCAAAGCCCAGAAGTGCACGGGGGTCCAGAAGAAGATGAGGGCGAAGAGGTACCAGGCGAAGAGGTTGAGCTCCCCCGTCACCGCCGCCCAGCCCACCAGGGGCGGGAAGGCCCCCGCCGCCCCCCCGATGACGATGTTCTGCCAGGTGCGCCGCTTCAGGTAGAAGGTGTAGACCAGGACGTACCAGATGAGGCCCATAAGGGCCAGGGTGGCGGCCAGGAGGTTGGCCCCCCACCAGAGGAAGAGGAAGGCCAAGAGGGCCAGGACGAAGGCGAAGAGGAGGGCCTCCCGGCTTCCGATCTTCTGGGTGACCGTGGGCCTTTGGGCGGTGCGCTTCATGCGGGCGTCAATGTCCCGGTCCACCACCATGTTGATGGCGTTGGCGGCCCCTGCCATCATGTACCCCCCCAGGGCCACCAGGAGAAAGAGGCCCGTGCCCGGCCAGCCTTGGGCGGCGATGATCATGGAAAGGAGGGTGGTGAGGAGAAGGAGGCTGATGACCCGGGGCTTGGTGAGGGCCAGGTAGTCCTTCCAGGTAGCCCCGCCGGTCCCTCGGTGGACCTCGCCACCCCCCTCGCCTAGCTCCACCCGCCTGGCCCCCTGGGCCAAGGCGGCGGCTGAGAGGAGAACGAAGAGAATCCAGACGGCGTAGGCCAAGAAGAGGTGGAGGATCTGCATCCAGACCGGGGCCTTCAAGGCCACGTTGACCAGACCCGCCAGGAGCTGGGCCCCGTAGAGGTAGGCCAGGAGATGGGCGAAGAGGCGGGTCTTTTCCGAGGGGCGCAGGTGGGCCACCAGATACCCGGCGAAGACCACGTAAAGCCCCACGCTCACGGCGATCAGGGGGTGGAGGACCCTAAGGCGCACCAGGAAGTGCTCCCCCGGGGTCAAGGAGCGCTCCAGGGCCTCGAGGGTGTTCCGCACGGGGAAGAGGAGGTCACCAAGAGCGGTGACCGCCCCGCTCATGCCCAAAAAGAGGAGGGCGAGAAAGCCCAGAAGGAGGGCGAGGCCCACCGCCCCCTGGCCCCGAAGGCGCAAGGGGGCACCCCCAGAGGCCCACCAGGCGGTGAGGGTAAGGGCGGCCAGGAGGAAGTAGGTGTTGGCCAGGTGGACCATCTGCACCACGGCCCGCTCCGGGCTCACGTTGTGGGCCACCCAACCGAAGAGGACCAAGGAGGCCCCCACCAGGCTTTCCGTGATCATGAAGAGGAAGGCGAGGCCCGCCCCAAAGCGGGCGGGATGCCCCTTGGGCAGAAGCCGCAAGGACAGGGCCAAAAGGGCGAGAACGGAGAGGAAGGCCAGGCCCGAGGTGGCCCGGTGGGTGAACTCAATAAGGGTCTCCACCTGGGGGGCGCGGGGGACGATCTCCCCGTTGCAGGTGGGCCAGTGGGCCCCGCACCCGGCCCCTGAGCCCGTGGCCCGCACGTAGGCCCCAAAAAGGGCCACCAGGGCGTTCCAGACCAAGACCCCCCAGGCGTAGCGGCTCAACCAGGTTTGGCTCATAGCGGCACCCTTCCCCAAGGCGCTAGCGCCCTCCATTCTGCCAAAAAGAGGTCCTCGAGGGTGAGGTACATTTGTCCCTTCGCCCCACACCGGCCCCAAGCCTAATACCCCCGGTCCCTATTGGACAAGGGCCGGGCCCACAGACCCGACCCCCAAAGGCGCGCCTACCCCGCCTTAGGACCCGCCTGGCGCACGGCCTCGGGTACCCCGTCGGCGTACTTCTGGAAGTTCTCCTGGAAGAGCCGGGCAAGCCTCCGGGCCTGGCGGTCGTAGGCCTCCTTGTCGGCCCAGGTACCCCGGGGGTCCAGGAGCTCGGCGGGCACCCCGGGAACCTCGAGGGGCACCTCAAAGCCGAAGATGGGGTCCTTCCGGTAGGCCACCCCGTCCAGAAGACCATTCAGAGCGGCTTTTAAGAGGGCCCGGGTCACGGGAAGGGGAAAGCGGTGCCCCACCCCGTAGGGCCCCCCGGTCCAGCCGGTGTTTATCAGGTAAACCCTGGGCCCGTGCTGGGCGATCTTCTCCCCCAGCATCCGGGCGTAAACCCCGGGGTGCATGGGGAGGAAAGGCGCCCCAAAGCAGGCGGAGAAGGTGGCCTTGGGCTCGGTGACCCCCCGCTCCGTTCCCGCCACCCGGGCGGTGTAGCCGGAGAGGAAGTAGTACATGGCCTGCTCCGGGGAGAGCCGGGCGATGGGGGGCAGGACCCCGTAGGCGTCGGCGGAGAGAAAGAAGATGGCTTTGGGGTGGCCCGCCCTTCCCGAGTCCACCACGTTCTCCAGGTGGGTGATGGGGTAGGAAGCGCGGGTGTTCTCGGTCTTGGTGTCGTCGTCCCACTCTACCCGGCGGCTTTCCGGGTTCACCACCACGTTTTCCAGGATGGCCTCAAACTGGTTGGCGGCCTTGTAGATGAGGGGCTCAAACTCCGGGGAGAGGCGGATGACCTTGGCGTAGCACCCCCCCTCAAAGTTAAAGACCCCCTCTTGGCTCCAGCCGTGCTCGTCGTCCCCGATCAGGGGGCGGTCGGGGTCGGTGGAGAGGGTGGTCTTGCCGGTGCCGGAGAGGCCGAAGAAGAGGGCCACGTCCCCCTCCTTCCCCACGTTGGCGGAGGCGTGCATGGGGAAGACCCCCCGCTTGGGCATGAGGTAGTTCATCACGGTGAAGACGCTCTTCTTGATCTCCCCGGCGTACTTGGTGCCCACGATGAGGACCAGGCGCCTGGCGAAGCTGATGCCCACGAAGACCTCGCTCCGGGTGCCATCCCGCTCGGGCTCCGCCTGGAAGTGGGGGGCGTGGATCACGGTGAAGCCAGGGGCGAAGTGCTCCACCTCATCGTCCTCGGCGAAGCGGCGGGGCAGGATGAACATGTTGCGGGCGAAGAGGGCGTGCCAGGGGCTTTCCGTGACCACCCTCACCGGCAGGCGGTAGCGGGGGTCGGCCCCGGCGTAGAGGTCCTGGACGTAGAGGTCCCGGCCGGAGAGGTAGGCGGCCACCCGCTCGTAGAGGGCCTGGAAGGCCTCGGGCGGGAAGGGCTGGTTCACCTCCTCCCACCAGATCTCCCCTTCCACCTCCGGCTCCCGCACCACGAACTTGTCCCTGGGGCTTCTCCCGGTGTAGGGGGTGGTGTCCACCACTAAGGGGCCTTTGTGGGCCAAAAACCCCTCCCCCCGGGCCAGGGTGTGCTCCACCAGAACCGGGGAGACCGTGTTCCAGAAGACCTGCTTTTGGGGCTTGATACCAATGCTTTCCAGGCGCTGCATGGCCGCCTCCTTATGTTTAGCTTATCACGAGCTTATTTCCACGCTTCCAAGAAGGCCCGGGTGAGGCGCTTACCCAGCTCCACCCCGGGCTGGTCAAAGGCGTTGACGCCCCAAAGCTCCCCCAGGAAAGCCGTCTGCCACATGAGGTGCTGGAGGAGCCAGCCCACGGCGTAGGGGGAGACCTGGGAGAGGTAAAGGGCGTAGACCCTCTGCCCCGCCTCGGCCAGGGCCTGGTAGGTGGCCTCGGCCTCGGCCCTCAGAAGCCCAAAGAGGGTCTTGCCGAAGAGGTAGGAGGCAGCCTCGAGGCCCTCAGCGGGGGGAATCCTTAGGTCCTCCAGGGGAGACTCGGGGACGACCAGGGCCAGGAGTTTGTCCAGGGGGCCTTCCCGGAAGAGCTGGACCTGGGCGTGCTGGTCCTGGGGCCCTAGGGCGGGGAGGGCGGTGGTGCCCACCCGGTTGCCCTCCTTGTCCCGCTTCCCCAAGGACTCGTCGTGGAGCTGGACGAACCACTCGGGGAGGTGCTTTAGCCTCTCCGAGTAGACCATGAAGACGTGGACGGGCAGGTGGCGGTGGAGGTGGAGGAGGAGGGCGGTCTTCAAGGGGAGGCTTTCCTCCACGGGGGCTAAGGCGGTCTCGTTGGCCTTTCTTGCCCCCATGAGGAGGGCCTCCAGGTCCGCCCCGGCGAAGGCCAGGGGGAGAAGGCCCACGGGGGAGAGGACGGAAAACCGCCCCCCCACCTCCTTGGGGATGGCGAAGGCCCTCAAGCCCTCCCGCGCGGCCAGGGCCCGCAAGGGGCCCGCCTCGGGGTCGGTGGTCACCACCAGGTGGCGGCGCCAGGCCTCCCCCAGAGCGCCCTTGAGCCAGTCCAGGAAGACGAGGAAGCCGGCCAGGGTCTCGGCGGTGGTGCCGGATTTGGAGACCACGTTGACCAGGGTCTTCCTGGGGTCCAGGGCGCGGAGGAGCTTGATGACGGGCTCGGGCTCCACGTGGTCCACGTAGTGGAAGCGCACCCCGCTCTCGTTGAAGGCGGCCTCGAGGGCCTTGGGCCCTAGGGCGCTTCCCCCGATACCGATTAGGACGAAGTCCTCCACCCAGGGGTTCGCCTCCCGGTAGCGGCGGATCTCCCGAAGGGTTTCCGTGTCCTCAGGGAGGTCCAAAAAGCCCAGCATGCTCCCCGGGGTCTTGCGCTTGGCCAGAAGGCTTCTTCGGGCCTCCTCCAGGAGGGGGGCGTGGGCCTTCAAGGCCTCGGGAAAATCGGGCAGAAAGCGGGTGTCCAGCCGCAGCATGGGGTCAGTCTACCCCACCTGCCCCCCTGGGGGAACACCTACGTCCTCGTGAGCCAAGCCGCTGAGGAAGCCTTACTGGATGTATCTTGCCCCCTGAGGGAGGTCCTACCGCCCTTACACTCGGGCCTCCACGCCCGCGATTTTGATCGGTAGCCACCTGCTCCGGCCTCCCCGCCGCACAAAATGCTTACACGACCCTGGCGGAAGGCGGGGCTTTCCATCCAGGCCCAAAAGGCGGCCTCGCTCTCCCAGAGGGTGAGGACGATGTAGGGGTCCTCGGGGTTCTTGGGCCTCAGGACCAGGTTGCGCAGGAACCCCGGCGCCCGGTCCGCCAGGCGGGCCCGCTGGCGGAAGGCCTCCTCAAAGGCCTCGCGGTACTCCGGCCTCACGGGGATGCGGTTCATGGTCACGAACACTTCACCACCTCCAAAACCCCTCAGGGCAGGCTAAGCTCCAGGGCCCCGAGGACCCTCTCCCCCCGCAGGAGCCGGGCCAGAAGGCCCACCCCTTCCACCACCAAGGGGGTGAGGGCCTGGAAGGGGGCGGCGTCCAGGAGGTAGCCCCTCTTCCCCTTTAGGTACTCCCCCAGCCAGCCGCCC
Organism: Thermus aquaticus; assembly: GCF_001280255.1. NCBI lineage: Bacteria > Thermotogati > Deinococcota > Deinococci > Thermales > Thermaceae > Thermus > Thermus aquaticus. The sequence continues at coordinate 384,686 of NZ_LHCI01000106.1, forward strand.
CGGGCCAGATGGGCCTCCACTGCTTCCCGGGCCGCCTCCAGGCCGTAGCCGCAGAAGGCCAGGAAGACCACCTGGGCCTGGGGAAGGTCCTCTGGGCTCGCCCTCCGGCTCGCCTCCCCCGGGCCCGGGCCCAGGTAGGCCCCGCCCGCCAGGGCCACCATCTCGGGCACCCAGTGGCCTCCCAAATAGGGGGGGTCCAGCCACTCCAGGAAGACCACCCGGGGCCTGGGGGAAGGGGGTGGGGGGAGGGCCGCAAGCCTCTCCTTTAAGGCCCTCGCCAGGGCCAAGGCCTCGTCCTCCCGGCCCAGGGCCCGGCCCAGGGCCTCCAGGTCTCGGAAAAGGTCCTCCAAGCGCGTTCCCCGAAGCTCCAGCACCTTGGGGGCCTGGGTCAGGAAACCCAGGGCCAGGCCCACCTCCTTGGGGGTGGGGGCGCAGACCTCGCAGACGCCCTGGGTCAAGAGGAGGTCGGGGGCCAGGGCGGAGAGCACCTCCCCCCGCACCCGGTAGAGGGAAAGCCCCTTCCGGTAGGCCTCCCGCACCCTTTGGTCTATCTCCTCCTGGGAGAGCCCCTCGGGGATGAGGCTTTCCGTGAGCACGGGAAGGCCGGTGGGGTTGGGGCAGCTGTGGCTCACCCCCACGGGTTCCACGCCCAGGGCCCGGAGCATCAGGGTTCCCGAGGGGACCAGGCTCGCCACCCGCATGGCCCCATTATCCCTCCTGGTCTTCCCGGGATGATTATGATAATCTCTTCTCAAATGGGGGAAGGCTCGGCCATGGCCGCGGACAAAGGGGGAGGAGGCGGGCGGATTCCCGCAACCCTGATCACAGGCTTTTTGGGAAGCGGCAAGACCACTCTGGTGAACCGCCTCCTCCGGGAGCGGCCTGGGATGGCGGTCTTGGTCAACGATTTCGGAGAGGTGCCTCTGGACGGAGACCTGATTGCCGGGGAAAAGGTGCTCCCTCTAGCGGATGGGTGTGTGCTGTGGGCGCTCGGAGGACCTGGTCTGGGCCCTGGCCCGTTTCGCCCGAGGGGAGCCCCCCGGCCACCTCCTGCTGGAGACCAGCGGCCTAGCCCACCCCGGCCCCGTGCTGGCCACCCTGGCCTCTCCCGGGGTCAAGGAGGCCTACCGGCTGGCGGGGGTGGTGACCCTGGCGGATGCCCTCCACCTCGAGGCCCACCTCGCCTACCCAGAGGCCGTGGCTCAGCTGGCCCTGGCCGACCTGATCTCCTTTCCAAGGTGGACCTGGCCCCTAGAGGGGAGGAGGCCTTGGACCGGCTCAAGGCGTTGAACCCCACGGCCCAGGTTCGGCCCATCGTCCGGGGGGAGGGGGTGGGGGTGGAGGAGGTCCTTTTCCCGCCCCGGAGCCTGCGCATCCTCCACCCTGGGGTCCACCTCCACGCCCACGCCCGGGTGGTGGTCCTCCCAGGGGAGGCCTCCCTGGGGGACCTCGAAGCCTGGCTCAAAGGGGTCCTCCTCCTCCTGCACGGCTCCCGTCTCCTCCGGGGCAAGGGGGTGGTCCGGCTCCGGGAGGCCCCCAAGCCCTTGGTCTTCCACCTGGAGCTGGGTTTTGCCGAGGCCAGGGACGGCCTGAACCACCTGGTCTTCATCGGAGAGGGGCTGGACCGCAGGAGCCTAGACGAAGGGGCCAGGCGGGTCTTCGGAGGTGCGACGTGAAGGGAAAACCCTTGCTTAGGGTGGGCATCCTGACGGTTTCCGACCGGGCCAGCCAGGGGGTCTACGAGGACTTTTCCGGACCCGCGGTGCGGGCCTACCTGGAAGGCGCCCTGCCCTACCGCCTGGAGTTCCGCTACCTGCTGGTCCCCGACGAGGTGGAGGCCATCCAGGGGGCCATTCTGGACCTGGTCGCCTCCTCGGGCTTCGTGGTGACTACGGGGGGCACGGGGCCTGCGCCCCGGGACGTGACCCCGGAGGCCACCCTCCCCCTCCTGGAAAAGCCCATGCCCGGCCTGCCCGAGGCTATCCGGGCTGCGAGCCTCCTGGACACCCCCACCGCCATCCTCTACCGGGGGGTAGCGGGGGTGCGGGGACAAAGCCCCATTCTCAACCTGCCTGGCAACCCCAAGGCTATCCCCACCTGCTTGGGGGCCGTACTCCCGGCCTTGCCTGCCCTTTTCCGTCTCATCGGAGCCCTCCGAATAGAAGGGGCCCTGGCCTTTGGCCAGGGCCCAGACCCGGGTTTTCTCAAAAGGTGCGGGCCAGCACGTAAAGCCCAAGGGCGAAGTAGAAGATGAACCACCCCACCAGGAGGCGCACTCCCAGATCCCCAAACCGTTCCACGCTAGGCGCCGGGTCAGCGCCTTCCTTTTTGAGTCCGGAGGCGTAAATCACCTGGGCCAGGTAGACGATGACCGGCACAGCCGCCAGCGCCGTGGCCACAAAGAAGAGGATGGAACCCCAGTCCCAAACAAAGGGGTATTGCAAGACGCCGTAACCCATCCTTCCCAAAGCTGCGGTCCTCATCCCCTCCCGCAGGATTCCCACTACCAGGAGGGCCAGCCCGTAAAGGCCCAACGTGGACAAAGCCCTCTCGGAACTGGCCTTCTGGCTGTGGAGGAAGAACGTGGCGGCCACGGCTAGGGTGACGATGAGAACGGGGAGGGCCATTCCCAACTCGGCCCCTTGGCTAAAGGCCCAAACGGCTCCTAAGAGACCGAAGAGGATAGACCCCAGGCGCAGGGCTCCCCGGGCTTGGCTTTCCACAAAGGCCAAAAAGGCTTGGGGCACGTCTTCGCGGCGGCGGAAGTACCAGGCGAAAAGGAAGAGCATCACTCCCAAGGAAAGGGCGGCCTGGCCGAAGAGCAGGGCCCCGAAGCGAGGGAGGTTGTATCCGTGGAAGGCCACGCCGCGGGTGTCCGGCACCCCGCCTGGGGCGTACCACTCCACCCACCGGGAGGGGTAAAGGCCGAAGCTGGATAGGTTGTGCATGATCCAGCCTGCCAGGAGGAGGAGAAGGAGGGAGACGTATCCCACACCGACAATGTTCCCCCTCAGGTACAGGATGTAGAGGAACAGGTAGCCTAGGGCCACGGCGGGGATGAAGAGGGTGGTCCAAAGTCCCATGACCGTGGTGGCCGTGTACCAGGCGGGGTCGTAGATCACCTGCACGAAAAGGAGGGGGGCAATCCCCATGGTGATGCCGAGCCCTGTGGCCTGGGTGGCCAGCCTCACAGCCACTTGGGCGAGGCGCTTCCAGTTTTCCTCCGACCGGCTGAGGCCATACAGCCCCACGGCCAGGCTACCGATGGCAGCCGTCACAAAGAAGATGTGCAGGACGTAGGTGACGACCAAAAGAATCTGAATGGGCAGGGGGTGGATGGGAGCTCCCAACGGGTCCCGCATGGATAGAAGGGCTTCCGGGTTCACTTGGCACCTCCTTCCGTCCTGAGTTCGGGGAAAAACTCCTTGACCAGCCTCTCCAAGTACATGGCCATGTACTCCTTTTCCTCAGATGTTCCAACCGTAGGGTGCATGTAGGGGAACCCCCCAATCGCCTCCAGATAGGCGCGGATAGCCGGGGCATCGGTCATCCCCCGCCTTTTCAGGAGGGCCGGCAAGGGGCGCAAACCCCCTAGGAAGGCGGTATTCTTGCTGACCGTGTGGCAGCTGGAGCACTGCAGGGTTACCAAGACCCGCCCAGCCTCCACAGGGTCCTGACCGCTTGTGGGCCCGGCTCCCTTGGCTCCTGGGGCCACAGCAAAAGGCAGGCGCTGCAAAACCCCTTCTTCGTTGAGCCGGGGAGCTTCGGCCTTGATCCCTCGAGGGGCCTTTTCGGCGAAGATGATCTGGTTGGAGCCCATGTAACCATAGATCACGTCTGGCTTTCTGAGGACTTCCCGGGTCCTTTCCGCACCAAAAAGCCCCAAGAAGGCCAGAGCCAAGGCCAGGTAGCCCAAGGGAGCGCTGACCCTCTTCGGGGACAGGATGGCCGTGATGAGCACTAAACCAGAGGCGATGACCCCCGCCGCCATCTTGATGTAGAAGACGGGCTGGATGGCCTGAGGAATGCGGAGCAGAGTCTTGGCGTGCTCGTGGAGGCTAGGCACGTACCAGAACACCACCAGGGCCGAGCCCAACAGTAGCCCTACAAGCCCCACCTTCCCTGCCAAGGGGATGACTTCCTGTCGCGCTGGATGGTCCTTGGGGAGGCTGCCCGCCACCAAGAGGGCGTACAGGGCGGTGAGGGCAAACATAAGGGCAAAGCGGGCGAAGAGCATGGGCCAGAAGCTGGGGTTGTAGAAGCCGTCCAGGCTCAGGCCAGTCTGGAGCCACGCCCCTGGGGTGAGCTTGAAGCCCAGGATACCCACGATGATGGCCAGGGTGCCGCTCGCCGCTAGGGCCAGGATGAGGCCAATGCGGGCGTGGGTTTTGGGAGTAACCCGGCCGAAGGTGTAGTAGTAGACGGCGATGCCGAAGACGTCAATGATGAACCAAAACCACTCCGCTGCCCAGTAGAAGACGAAGTTGTGGATAAGGGTAGAGATGCCCCTCGGGTTGCTGGCGGTGACCGAAAACCAGATGCCTACCCCAAACATGGCCCCAAGGGTGTAGGCCAGCATGAGGAGCCTCAGGGCGGAGGCTTTCAGGTAGTCCTGGAGGTAGGGCTTGTTTTCCAAAAGCGCCTTCCGCTCCACCCACCAGTTGAACCAAGTGGCGGCCACGGTCACGTGGGAGAAGAGCACGTGAGCCACAGCGATGATGGCCACCACTATGGCCGAGTGGATTAGGTAGCCTTCCCAGACCGGGTACATTCTTCACCTCCATTTGAAGGTCCCCACTGTTGGACCCTACGCCTAGGGTAGGGCAGGTGCCAGGGGCACCTAACCTTACGGGGAAAAAGGACAAACGTCCCACCTTGACCCCCTACCCTGGGGTGTGAGGTGCTATCCAAAAGCTCCAAAAGGCTTTTCCTGGTTGGGCTTTACATAGCCCTCACCCTGGCGTCTTCCACCGGGGTGGCCCTGCAGATGTACCTCATGCAGGTGCAAAACCCTTCCCTTCGTTCCGACCTGTGCCAGGCACCGGGGGAGGAAAAGCCGCTGGAGCACTCCCTCTTTTGCGGCCTTCAGGTGGCCCCGGGCCTCCCTTTCGTGGAGGAGCCGGTCCCCTCTGGGCCCTCGAGGGGGCTTAGGGCTAAGCCCCTCGCCAGGTTGGGCCACTCCCAGCCCCTCCCGGAAGTCTTGGCCCCCCGCCCCCCTCCCACGTCCAAGCGGTGGTTTTGGGAAGGTTCGGCTTTTGGACGAAGGGAGGTGGTGGCGTTGCGGGTTACCCTCTTTGCGAGTGAGCTGGAGCTTTACGCCCTGGTAGCGGGGGCTTTGATGGCGCACGGGATTGAGGTCCTTTGGCGAGAAGAAGGCGGCCAAGCTCTGGCGGATCTGGAGCACATGGAGAAGGGCCAGGTGGTCCTTTGGCGGACCCCTCAGGGCATCCGGGCCTGGGATGCCCGGTACTGGGTTTTCCTTACCCGCAAGGACGATCCGACGAGCTTGGCCCGGGCTCTCCTTCGGGGCCAGACAGGTCTTGCCCTGAGGCCTGGGGAGCGGGTTCTCTGGGAGGCTATGGGCAGACTGGGCTCCTTAAGGACCACTCATCTCGCCCAGGCCACGGGGATGCAGGGGCACCAGGTCCGTTTTCACCTCAGGGGGCTCCGGCAGAAGTTCGGGCTTTGCGACCTAAATCTTCTCCGCCTGGCCCGCCACAGCTATAGGCTTTTGACAGCAGGATGGGAGGGTTTGGAGAAGAGGAGGGAGGTTGGGTGAAAAGGGGGCCGCCTAGCCCCAAAAACCGCCCCGGGGGCCGCCGCCCCCGGGGTTTCCCTTCCCCCTAGAGGGTGATCACCTGGTCCACCTTGCCCGCCAAGGCAGCGTAGAGGTCGGGGAAGCACCCCACCTCCACTCCCTCCACCACGTGGGGGGCCACCCGGCAGTCCCCAGGTTCCTTCCGCCCTTCCCCTCCTGGGGTGCACCACCGGGGTTCCCCGGTGGCCAGACCCCTTTCCAGGGCGCACGAGTCGCACATCATGAGGAGGATACCCTTCTCCCGGGCCACCCGAGCGAGCCTCTCCCCAATGGGGTTCCCCTTCTGCAAGACCATGGTGTTGTCGTCAAAGAAGAAGATGCCTGCCACCTCCACGCCGTGGATCCCCGCCTCCAGCTGGGGTAGGATCATCTGGCCCAGCTTGTGGCTGGCGGCCCGCGGGCTTGCCAGGATGTAGGCCACTCGCATCCCCCACCTCCTCAGTGCTTCACTCCCTCCACCTGGAAAAGGGCGATGCCCGAGGGCGCCCCTCCGACTTGGAAGCGGGCTTTCACCTTCCCCTCCTCCAGGTCCACCTTGACCACCTCCCCCTTCTGGGGGTCGGTGAGGTAGGCCACCCCGTGGGCCACGGCCATCCCTACCCGAGGGGCCCCTTCCTTGGCGGGGGTAACGGCCTCCAGGCTCCAGACGAGGCGCTTGGCCCCGGGGTCTATCTTGTGGAGCTTCCCGTCCTCGGTGAGCACATAAAGGGCTTCGCCCTCGAGGTCAAAGCGGATGGAGTAGGGGGAGCGCCAGGGCGGGGCGGGGAGGGGGAAGGGCTCCATGCGGCCCTCCCGGGGGTGGATGAAGGCCAAGCCGCGGCCGAAGTTGCCCACAAAGAAGGGCTGGTTGGGGTGGGCCACCAGGCGTCCTACCCGGGCCCCTTGGGGAGCGTTGGCCGGGTTAGGGATCTTCTGCGCCACTAGGCCCCGACCTTGGCTCCGCACCAGGAGGACGCCGTCAGCGCAGCCGAAAGCCGCCCACTCCCCTAAGACAGCCTGGCCATGAAGGCCGGGGCAGGCCTGGGGGAAGGCGAGGACCCGCTGGCCCCCCAGGGTGTAGGCCTCGAGGCGGCCCCTTTCCATGCCTCCCACCAGAAGGGCCTCCCCCAAAACAGCCAGCGACCCGTGGTCCGCGCCGCCCGTGGGGATAAGGCGCGGTGTAAACTCCACGCCCAGCCGCCGGAGGTCAAAGAGGGCCACGGTTCCGTCCCCGTCGTGATGGACGGCCACCCACTCCCGGCTTACGAAGGCGTGGGCGGGCTTGGGCCCGGTGCGCAAGGTGGCGGCCACGTAAGGGTTTTCCTCCTTCACGTCACTGTGGTCGCCGTGGTCCTCCAGGCGCAGGCCGCCCCAGAGGAAACCCACGGCGTTGCCCTCGGTGTGGACCGTGAGAACGTACTGCCCTCCGGGTACGGGGTAGAGCGTAGCGGGAGAGGGCACCGTAAACCGGCCCAGCTCCTTGCCGTCTTCGTTCAGCACCACCACCACAGGCGCCTTGGCGTCGGCCACGGCGATGCGGGTGAAGAGCTCTTCCTCACCGTGGGCTAGGGCAAGGCCCAGGAGCGCTACGCCTAAAACCTGCAGGACCGCTATATCCAAAACCTGTCTGACCACCTTCTTCCACATGCCTAACCTCCTTTCACCGCCTCGCAGATCCTTTCCCGGTTCCAACGGAGGAGCTCCATGTAGCTGGGCACCCTCCGGTCCAGGACATCCGTGTAGAGGACCACCAGCCTGGCCCCCAGTTCCTGGGCCAGGAGGCGCAGGGGGCCAGGGTCGTACTGGGGCTCGGCCACCACCAGGTCCACGCCCCTAAGCTCCGCCTCCCGGATGAGGGCGATGCGGGACCGCACCCCCTCGTCCCGCCCGTGGGTGTCGCGGAGGGCCCCTACGATTTCCATTCCGTAGCGGCGGGCCAGATACGAAAGGGCAAGGTGGGCCACCACCACCCTAAGCCGCCTTTCCCCAAGGCAGGCTTGGAGGCGCGCATCCTCCTCCATGGCCCGCTTGCGGAAGGCCTCCAAGTTTCTATGGAAGATCTCCCTTCCCCGGGGGTCTAGGGCTGAGAGCTCCTTGGCCAGCTCCTCGGCGTACCGCACACCGTAGGCAGGGTCCAGCCACATGTGGGGGTCGCAATCCCCGTGGAGATGGACTCCCTTCTCCCGGAGGCCCAGGAGGCCGCAGATAGGGTCCGGCATCCGGGGGGCCAGCTCCACCACCCGAGCCCCACGGGGAAGGAGGTTCCTAAGCTTGGGTAAGTAGGGCTCCAGCCCCAGTCCATTAGCGATAAGGAGCCTCGCCCGGGAGATCTGAAGGGCCACGGAGGGCCGGAGGTCAAAGGCGTGGGGGTCCGCCCCCATGGGGATCACGCTCTCCACCTGGAGCCGGTTCCCCGCCACCTCCCCTGCGATGCTGGCCAGGATCGGGGTAGTGGCCACAACCGGGGCCTGGGCCAGGGCTAAGCCCAGGGCCAAGGCCAAAAGGCTAAGAGGCCTGCGCATATGTGCCTCCCGCGAACAAGGCCTTCCAGTCCTTGAGGTGCCGCCTGGCTCCCGGGGGAAGCCGCCTGAGGAAGCGCTCCCGCCCCTCTCCCCGAAGCTGGGCCACGGCGTCCTCGTAGGCCTTTAAGAAGGGGAGGAAGTGGGCTAGGCCCTCCGCGAAGTCCAGGGGTTCGGCCTCGGGGTGGACCGCCGGAGGATAGGGGGGGATGGGAGCCCGGTAGAAGCGCTCCCTGGGGCGGTGGTAGAGAACCCCCCGGTACCAGAGGCCGGTGGAGTGGAGGAGGGCCTCTTCCCTTAGGTAGAGGCTGGAGCCTATCCCCTCGGGGTGGGGCCTCTTGGCGAAGCCCAGCTCCGTGAGGAGGCCGTGCTCGGCCTCGAGGCCCATGAGGTACATGACCACGGGCATGGGGTTCATGGCCGGACCAGGACCAGGCGGGTGGGGTTACCCCCGGTCCGCAGGTAGCGGGCCACACGGCCGCGCTCTACGTCCACCTCGGCTACCAGGCCCAGGTGGGGCAGGCTCACGTAGGCGAGGCCCCTCTCGGGCCAGAGGGCTATGTCGGGATAGATAGCCCCGCCCGTGTCCTCGTCCATTTCAGGATAGGGCTTGGCCGCTACCCGCACCTCCTTGAGAAGGTTCCCGTTCCTGGCTTCCCGTACCTGGAGCCTGCCGTCGGTGAGGAGGATGTAGAGCCGTTTCCCATCGGACTTTCCCCGGATGAAGACCCCGCCCAGGGGGATGGGGGTAAGGCTAAGGGTCGTGGGGTCCAGGCGCTGGAGGTGCTTCACCCCGTCGGAGTAGCCGAAGAAGGCCCCTTCACCCTTCAGGAAGGCTCCGATCCGCTCCCCGGCCACGGGGTAGGCCAGGCGGGCCCGCTCCTTGCCCCCCTCCAGGACCAGAACGTCCCGGGCGCAGGCGAAGAAGCTCCGGCCCGTCTCCGGGTGGAAGGCCTCCCCGTGCTCCAGGGGGCAGGGGAAGCGCCCGGCCTCCTCCCCCCCGAGGCCCTTGGGGTAGAGGACCACCTGCCCCCGGGCCAAGAGGGTGAGGTAGGTGCCCTCAGGGGCCTCCACCACGTGGTAGTGGTCGGGGTTGGGAAGCCGGACCCTTTCCGCCTGGAAGGCGGCCTCGGGGGCCAGGCCCTCCTCGGAGAACAGGAAGGCCACGGCGTCCCGTTCGGCAAAGGCCAGGAGCCGCCCCCCGTGGGTGTAGGCCTCGCTCCCGTGGCCGATGTTCCACCCCCGCCCCAGAAGGAGGCTCTTAGCGATGACCGGCCGGCTCCAGCGTCCCTCCTCCTTGCCGGTCCAGACCACGGTGAGCCACTGCCGGTCTGTGTCCCGGCCCCGAGAGACCAGGAGGTACCGGCCCGAAGGGGTGGCCACCAGGCTCATCCCCCTTGGGGGAAGGCTGAGCTCGGCCACCACCTGGCCTCTAGGGAGGTCCAAGGCCAGGAGGCGGGCGTGCTGCGGGCGGTTGTCCAGAGCAAAGAGCCGGGCTTCGGAACTGTAGGCCTCTGGGGCCTCGGGGACCGCGCCGTGGGTTAGGCCTAGGGAAACGAGGGTCAAGAAAAGGGCTGAGAGGGCGCTGCGGAACATGCCTCCACCTCCAGGGGTGATAATACTGAGAATGCGTTATCAAGTCAAGCAGGCCTCCGTTCCCAGGTGGGCTTGCCTAGCAAACCGCCTCGTACCCAGGGGGCGGCGGCAGAAGGGAGAGAAGGACCCTAAGGCCGCAGGCGATGAGCTCCAAAAACGCCCGCACCATGGCCGTCCAAGGCTTCCCCAAAGGTAGGCCCCCCCAGCCAGGTCTTCATCCCCCCAAACAACCCCTCCACCACCCCGCGAAACCGGTACACCTCGGAGTCCCACCCCTCCCGCGCCCGTACCCGCGCCCCCTCCCTGGCCTTCCCCCCAAGCCGGGGGTCCGGGGCGTAACCTCTCCCCGCCACCCCACCCCAGGGCAGGAGCAACCTCCTCTCCCTCTCCCACCGCACCAGGGCCAGAAGCCGCGCGTGCCCCCGGACCAGCTCCCGGGAAAGCCTCTCCAGTAGGGCCTCCAGGAGCTTGAGGTCCAGGCGCTGTACCGCGTAGCAGACCAAGGACTGATGGGAGGGGAAGGGGGCTTCCATGAGGTCCTGAAGCAGAGCCTCCGTCTTGCGGTAGGTGAGGTGGAAGAAGGCGCGGAAGTTGCTTCTCCGTCAGGAGAACACCTTGAGAAGAAGGGCCAGGTAAAGGCCGTGGTCGTAGCGCCAGGGGCGGCCCCGCTGGCCCTTGGGGGTGGGTGGAGCCACCTCCCGGGCCAGGCGCAGGCAGTGTTCCAGCACCTCCTTGGGGCTTGCCTCCCTGCGAAGGAAGCCTCGCTTGCCCATCAGGGTAGGAATGAATATACACCCATTATCCCGACCTTTGCAAGGCAAACCCAGCTGCGGAGCGGGAAAAGGGGGTATAGTAAGGCCCATGACGGTTTACCTGCCGGATGGGAAGGCCCTCGAGGTCCCCGAGGGGGCCACCGCCAAGGAGGTGGCCGAGCGCATCGGCCCCGGGCTGGCTAAAAGGGCGGTGGGGGCCATCGTGAACGGGGAGGTCTACGACCTCCTCAAACCCCTCCCGCCGGGGGCCACGGTGCGCATCCTGACGGAGAAGGACCCCGAGTACCAGCTCCTCTTCCGCCACACCCTGGCCCACGTCCTGGCCCAGGCGGTCAAGGAGTTCTTCCGGGAGAAGGGCTACGACCCGGAGAGCGTGAGGCTTGGGGTGGGCCCGGTCATTGAAAAGGGCTTTTACTACGATATAGACGCCCCTGAGCCCCTCTCCGACGAGGACCTGCCCCAGATTGAGGAGAAGATGCGGGAGATCCTTAGGCGGGACCTCCCCTTAAAGCGCTACGTCCTCCCCCGGGAGGCAGCCCTGGCCCGCTACCAGGGCAAGGACCCCTACAAGACCGAGCTCATCCTGGACCTCCCCGAGGGCGAGGAAATCAGCTTTTACCAGCAGGGGGACGAGGCGTTTGGTTTCACCGACCTCTGCCGGGGCCCCCATGTGCCCTCCACGGGCAGGATCCCCCCCCACTTCAAGCTGACCCACGTGGCCGGAGCCTACTGGCGAGGGGACGAGCGGAGGCCCATGCTCCAGAGGGTCTACGGGGTGGCTTTCCGCACCGCCGAGGAGCTCAAGGAGTACCTCTGGCAGCTGGAGGAGGCCAAGAAGCGGGACCACCGCCGGCTGGGGCGGGAGCTGGAGCTTTTCCTCATTGACCCCATGGTGGGCAAGGGTCTGGTCCTGTGGCTTCCCAAGGGCAACGTGATCCGGGAGGAGCTCATCGCCTTCATGCGGGAGGAGCAGATCAAGCGGGGCTACCAGCTGGTCACCACCCCCCACATCGGCAGCCTGGAGCTTTACAAGACCTCGGGCCACTACCCCTACTACGCCGAAAGCCAGTTCCCCCCCATCAGCTTCAAGGAGCGGGGCGAGGAGGAGGAGTACCTCCTCAAGCCCATGAACTGCCCCCACCACATCCGCATCTACGCCCACAAGAAGCGCTCCTACCGGGAGCTTCCCCTGCGCCTGGCCGAGTTCGGCACCGTCTACCGCTACGAGAAGGCGGGGGAGCTTTTAGGCCTCACCCGGGTCCGGGGCTTCACCCAGGACGACGCCCACATCTTCTGCGCCCCCGAGGACGTGAAGGGGGAGTTTCTTGGGGTCTTGGACCTGGTCCTCAAGGTCTTCGCCACCCTGGGCCTAAAGGACTTCCGGGCCCGCATCGGCACCCGGGACCCGAAGAGCGACAAGTACGTGGGGGACGAGGCCCGGTGGTCCCTGGCCGAGCGGCAGATTGAGGAGGCGGCCCTCGAGGCCGGCCTCCACTACACCGTGGAGGAGGGGGACGCCGCCTTCTACGGCCCCAAGCTGGACTTCGTGGTCAAGGACGCCCTGGGACGGGAGTGGCAGCTGGGCACCATCCAGGTGGACTACAACCTCCCCGAACGCTTCGGCCTCACCTACGTGGGGAAGGACGGGGAGGAGCACCGCCCGGTCATGATCCACCGGGCCCCCTTCGGCTCCCTGGAGCGCTTCATCGGCATCCTCATAGAACACTTCGCCGGAGACTTTCCCCTCTGGCTTTCCCCGGTGCAGGTGGTGGTGGTGCCGGTATCGGAAAAGCAGGAGGACTACGCCCTGGAGGTAACCCATAGGCTCAAGGAGGCGGGCCTCAGGGCCGAGGCCGACACCAGGCCCGAGAGGATGCAGGCCCGGATCCGGGACGCCGAGCTGAAGAAGGTCCCCTACGTGCTGGTGGTGGGGGAGAAGGAGAAGGCCGAGGGCGCCGTGAGCGTGCGCCGCCGCCACCGGGGCAACCTGGGGGTCATGCCCCTTTTCACCTTCGTGGAGGGCGCCCTCAGGGAGTACCGGGAAAGGCGGCTGGAACCCGTCTTCGGATGAGGGCCCGCTCCACCATCTTCACCCTCTTCGTGGAGCACGTCTACCCGGAAAGGCGGGCGCCCCTTAAGGCCCTCATCGCCATGATGGAGGCCTTGGGCTTCTCGGAGGCGGCGGTGCGGGCGGCCCTTTCCCGGAGCGCCAGGCGGGGCTGGGTGGCGCCGGAAAGGCGGGGCCGGGTGGTCCACTACGCCCTCTCCGACCGGGTCTTCTGGCAGGTGCGCCAGGTACGCCGCCGCCTCTACGAGCCCCTTCCCCCCTGGGACGGGAGCTTCCTCCTGGTCCTGCCGGAAGGCCCCAGGGAGCGGGGGGAGAGGGAGCGCTTCCGGCGGGAGATGGCCCTTCTGGGCTACGGGAGCCTGCAAAGCGGGGTCTACCTGGGGGCCAGCGCCGACCCCAGGGCCACGGAGGAGCTTCTCGGCTTCTACGGCCTTTTTGCCACCCTCTTTAAGGGGCGGCCTCTGGGCAAGGGGGAGGAGCTTCTCCGGGCCTTTCCCCTCGAGGCCGCCCGGGCCCACTACCAGAGCCTCCCCCTGGAAGCCCACCTCCCCGAAGACCCCGTGGAGGCCTTCCGGGCCCTCACCCGGCTGGCCCACGAGGTGCGCAAGGTCCTCTTCCTGGACCCCCTTCTGCCGGAGGCCCTCCTCCCCGAGGGCTTCCCCGGCCCCCGGGCCAGGCGGCGCTTCCTGGAGCTGAGGGAGGCCCTTAAGGAGCGGGCTCAACCCTTCCTAAAGGAGCTCGGCCTTCCCCTTTCAGCCCTCTCACCCAGGCCCGGGTAAGCTTTGGGGGATGAGAGGGCTCGCCTTTCCCCTTTTCCTGGCCTCCCTGGCCCTGGCCCAGGTCAGCATCCCCTTCTGGCACACCGCCGGCCCACCGGGGGACAAGGTCTTAGAGGAGGCCATCCGAAGCTTCAACGAAAGCCAGAAGGCCTACCGCCTCGAGGCCCGCTACGTGGGCGATTACCGGGAGGCGGGGGTGAAGCTCCTTTCCGCCCTCAGGGCCGGGGGGGCCCCGGTCCTCTTCCACGGGGAGCTCTCCTTCCTGCCCCGCCTGGCCCAGGAGGGGGCGGCCATCCCCCTGGACGCCTACCTGAAGGACCTGCCCAGGGACCTCTACCCGGAGATGATGCGGGCGGTCCAGGTGAAGGGCAAAACCTTTGGCCTCCCCCTGGGGTTTTCCGTGCCCGCCCTTTACTACAACAAAGACGCCTTCCGGGCCAAAGGCCTGAGGCCTCCCAGGACCTGGGCCGAGGTGGAGGAGGCGGCCTCCAGGCTGGCAAGCCGCACCGCCAAGGGCATGGTTATCTCCACCGACATCTGGAGCTTCAACGCCATCGTCATGAGCCTGGGGGGGAGCCTGGTCAAGGACGGGCTTCCCGCCTTCACCTCCAAGGAGGTGGTGGCGGCTTTGGAGATGCTCTACCGCATGGTGCAGAAGGGCCACGCCCAGGCCAGGAACCTGGCCGAGGCCCAGTTCGCCGTGGCCGACTTCCTGCGCACCAAGGCCTTCATGGGCATCGGCCCCACCACCGCCCTGCCCGTGGTCCTGGCCCAGACCGCCCTCCCCTTCGGGGTGGGCATGGCCCCCCTGCCCCGGGAGCCGGGGGGAGGGGTGCCCCTTTCCGGGGCGGTGCTGGTGGTCCTGAAGGGGGCGAGCCCCGAGCAGGCTCAGGGAGCGGTGGCCTTCTTCCGCCACTTCCTGGACCCCAGGCGCCAGGCGGCCTGGGTGCGGACCACCTGGTACCTCCCCCTGCGCAAGGAGGCGGAGAAGGAGCTTTCCGACTTCCTGAAGGACCCGGAAAGGGCCGCCCTTTTCGCCCAGGCGGAGGTGGCCCGCCCCTGGAGCCAGGACCCGGAGCTGGTGGTCTGGTACAGCTACCTGGAGGAGGCCCTGGAGCGAAGCCTGAAGCAGGGCGTAAAGCCGCAAGTGGCCTTGGAAGAGGCCCAGAGGAAGGCCCTGGCCGTGGAGCGGCGCTGATGCCACCCCATGCTGGCTTGCGCCAGCATGGGGGCCCCGGCAAAAGGTTACCGGGGAAGTCACCAGGCATGGTGGGCCGAAGGAAACAGAAAACGAGGGTATGACCTGCCTTTGACCGAGGGGTGGTAGAATCCCCCACATGAAAAAGCTTTGGGCCCTCCTTTTCCTCCTCCTTCCCGCCCTCGCCCAGGTGGAGGTCCCCTTCTGGCACTCCATGGACGGCCCGGCGGGTCGCCTCCTCGCCGACTTCGCCCAGGAGTTCGCCGCCAAGGACGGCCGCTACCGCGTTCTGCCCCAGTACGTGGGGGGGTACCGGGACGGGGAGACCAAGCTGGTGGCCGCCCTGCGCTCCGGGACCGCCCCCGTCCTCTTCCAGGCGGAGATCTCCTTCTTCCCCCGCCTGGTGGCCGAAGGGCGGGCCCTGGCCCTGGACCCCTACCTGAACCTGGACCGAGCCCTGTTGGAGGACCTCTTTGAGCCCGCCTGGAACTACGGCCTTCTGGAGGGCAAGCGGTACGGCCTGCCCCTCAACACCTCCACCCCCGTCCTCTTCTACAACCTGGACGCCTTCCGGGCCAAGGGGCTCAAGGCCCCCAGGAACTGGAAGGAGTTTGAGGAGGCCGCCAAAGCCCTCTCCTCCCGCCAGGCCAAGGGCTTCATCTTCGTCACCGACCCCCAGGCCTGGCTCTTTGAGGCCATGGTGACGAGCCGCGGGGGGAACCTGGTCAAGGACGGAAAGCCCAACCTCACCTCCAAGGAGGCCCTCGAGGCCCTGGAGATGCTGGACCGGCTCAACCGGGCCGGAGCCCTCTCCGCCCGCAGCATGGCCGAGGCCACCTTCGCCCAGCTGGACTTCGTGCGCACCAAGGGGATGATGGTCATGGCCTCCATCGCCAACTGGCCCGCCGCCGAGAACTTCTCCTTCGCCTTCACCCTGGGCGTGGCCCCCGTGCCCCGGGAGCCCGGGGGGAAGGTGCCCATGGGCGGGGCCCAGCTGGTGGTCCTAAAGGGGGCCTCCGAGGCCCAGGTCCGGGGGGCCCTGGAGTTCTGGAAGTACCTCATGGAGCCCAGGAACGTGGCCCGCTGGGTGGAGGCCAGCTACTACGTCCCCGTGCGCAAATCGGCCATCCCTCTCCTCGAGGGCTTCTACCGGGAGAACCCCTTCCGCAAGGTGGCCTTTGAGCAGATCGCCCACGCCCAGGAACGGCCCAAGGAGCCCCAGTTCACCGCCTGGGCCAGCCTTCTGGCCGAGGCTTTGGAGAGGAGCCTGAAGGGGGGCGTCCCCCCCAGGAAGGCCCTGGAAGAGGCCCAGAGGAAGGCCGAGGTCATCCGGTGAACCATGCGCCTCGGCTTTAGCCCCTTCAACGCCGAGCTGGACTACGAGAAGGCCTTCCGCCTGGCGGCCGAGCTCGGGCTGGACCTGGAGGTGGCCTACGACCTCCACGAGGCCCTGCCCCTGCCCGAGGCCAGAAGCCTCCGGGCCACAGGAGAGGCTTTGGGCGTGGGGTTCACCCTCCACCTGCCCTTCGTGGAGCTGAACCCGGCCAGCCTCATCCCGAGCGTCCGCAAGCTCGCCGAGGAGCGCCTTCTCAAGGCCCTGGAGTTCGGGGAGGCCCTGGGGGCCAGGGTAGGGGTTTTGCACACCGGCCAGGTCCCCATCTGCCACCCCATGGCCCTGGCCCTGGCCCGGGAGGCCCTGGAGCGGACCCTCACCGCCCTCCTTCCCCTCCCCTTCCCCGTGGCCTTGGAGAACCTGGCCCTCTCGGAGGAGGACCTCATCCAAGGCCCGGAGGGGCTAAAGGAGCTCCTGGACCGCTTCCCCCAGTACGGCTTCTGCCTGGACGTGGGCCACGCCCTGGTGGAGCTTGGGCCCAGGGGGCCTTTCCTCTACCTGGAGGCGCTGGGCGACCGGCTCCTTCACCTCCACCTCCACGACAACCACGGTCAGAAGGATGACCACCTCCCCGTGGGTGCGGGAAGCGTCCCCTGGGCTAGGCTCGCTCCCTTCCTGAAGGGCTTTGGGGGGACGGCGGCCCTCGAGGTGGGGGGCGGGGCCTTGGGCGTGCAGAAGAGCGTAGCCCGCCTAAAGGGGATGGCCTAACCTAGGACATATGTCCTTGCCCCTAGGGGCTTATAGTGGTGGGGTGGGGTTTTGTACCCCTCTTCACAAAAGGGAGGCAGCATGGTCGTAGACCGGATCGAAGTCTACCTGGACGGGACCGAGGAACCCCTGGCGGTCTTAAAGGAACCCCCTTACCGCCTCAAGCTGGACACCCGCAAGATCCCGGACGGGGAGCACACCCTCAAGGTGGTCACCCACTTCCGGGGCGGAGGCCAGGAGATAAGGGAGATCCCCTTCACCGTCAACAACTACCCCGACGTGCTGGTGGTGGGCCTGGACGAGGGAGGGGAGGTGGCGGGGGAGGTGGAGCTCCGCCTGGCCGTGGGCGAGCCCGACCTCCCCGTGGAGCCCGTCCGCTTCAACCCCATTTGGTACGCCGTGGCCCTGGTGGTGGTCCTGGGAGGCATCTGGGCCTACTTCGCCCTCTCCCCGGCGGCGGAGAAGATCGTGGCCGAGGTGGCTCCCCCCGCTAAAGAAGCCCCCCACGGGGAAGCCTCCGCCCAGCCCGCCGGCGTGGACTCCGCCCTCATGGAAAAGGGGAAGGCCATTTACGAGGCCAACTGCGCCGCCTGTCACGGGGCGAACGGCCAGGGGATGCCCCCCGTTATGCCGGCCTTGGCGGGGAACGCCAACCTGAAGGACGCCGCCATGATCCTCAACGTGGTCAAGAACGGCCGCGGGGCTATGCCCGCCGTGGGCGCCGGCTTCACGGAAGAGGAGCTCAAGGCGGTGGCCACCTACATCCGCAACAGCTTCGGCAACAGCTTCGGCCCGATGCAGTAAGGGGGTAGCATGTACCGGAACGACCCCATCCTCCCCACCTTCAGCCTGATCCTGGCCCTGGGGCTCTTTTACATGGCCTACCTGGACGGGCTCCACATCGCCCGCCTTCTGGGCCACACCCCAGAGGAGCTTTCCGTGGGCCAAATCGGCCTTATGGCCTTTGGGGCGGTCCTCCTCCTCTACGGCCTCATGGGCCTCGTCTCCTACTGGCTGGAGGGGGTTGAGCTCCGCCCGGGCCGCCACTTCCCCACCCCCTCCACCGCCCCCGTGGCGGCGGGGGTGGTCCTGGTCCTTCTCCTCACCGCCCTTTCCGGCTTCTTCGCGCGCCTCATCATCTACTCGGGCCAGACGGGGCACAACCCCACCTGGCTCCAGGGCCTGGTCTTCGGGAGCATCAGCCTGGTGGTGGCCGCCCTTTTTGGCATCTACAAGAAGTTCTTCGGCCGCGACGAGGTCATCACCGAAGAGGAAAAGAGCGAGTTTCCCTGGTAAGGAGAAGCCATGGACGAGCGCGAGATCCGCTTAAGAACTTCAAGAAGGCGGCTTTTCATCAAGACCGCCATCGGCACCGGCATCGGCCTTTCCCTAGTGTCCGCCTTTTACGTGGGGGCGAGCCTCAGGCCCAAGAAGGAGGTCACCCCCGAGAAGGAGCCCCTGAAGGCCGGGGACATCTTGGTCTACGCCCAGGGGGGCGGTGAGCCCAAGCCCATCCGCCTCGAGGAGCTGAAGCCCGGGGATCCCTTCGTCCTGGCCTACCCCATGGACCCCAAGACCAAGGTGGTGAAGAGCGGCGAGGCCAAGAACACCGTTCTGGTGGCCCGCTACAGCCCCGAGGAGCTCTCCCCCGAGGTGGCCCAGCACGCCGTGGAAGGCGTGGTGGCCTACTCCGCCGTCTGCACCCACCTGGGGTGCATCATCAGCCAGTGGGTGGCCGACAAGAAGGCGGGGCTCTGCCCCTGCCACGGCGGCACCTTTGACCTGGCCCAGGGGGCCAGGGTCATCGCCGGGCCCCCGCCCCGGCCCGTGCCCCAGCTCCCCCTCAAGGTGGAGAACGAGGTTCTGGTGGCCGCCGGGGAGTTCTTGGGCGAGGTGGGGGTCAAGGCCGAGGCCGGCGGCCAGTGCCGCGTCTAGGAGGGAAGCATGTACAAGTGGCTGGACGAACGCTTAGACCTGACCTCCCTTTACCAGAAGGTCCTGCGCAAGGCCTTCCCCGTGCACCACTCCTTCTTCCTGGGGGAGATCACCCTCTTCGCCTTCGTGGTCCTGGTGCTCACCGGGGTCTTCCTCACCCTGAACTACGAGCCTTCCATCCGCGAGGTCCGGCTCCCCGACGGACGCACGGTGCCCGCCGCCTACGCCAGCATCCTCTACATAGACAGCCTCCCCTTCGGAGCTGTCATCCGGAGCCTCCACCACTGGTCGGCCCACGTGATGATCGCCGCCGCCTTCTTGCACATGCTCCGGATCCTCCTCACGGGGGCCTACAAGAAGCCGAGGGAGCTTAACTACCTGGTGGGCCTCGCCCTTTTGGGCCTGGCGGTGGTCACCGCCTTCACCGGCTACGCCCTCCCCTACGACAACTACGCCGTGACCGCCACCCGCATCGGCTACGGCATCGCCGCCTCCATCCCCTGGGTGGGAGGGACCATCGCCGAGGTCATGTTCGGAGGAGAGTTCCCGGGCTCCGAGAGGTCCATCCCCCGGCTTTTTAGCCTCCACGTCCTCTGGCTTCCCCTCCTCCTTATGGCCCTGATCGGCCTCCACCTGGCCATCATGATCAAGCAGAAGCACACCCAGCCCCGCTACGCCGAGCGCGTGGCCCCGGGCAAGATTCTGGGCGTGCCCATGTACCCCCAGCAGATGGTCATGATGGGCATTCTCTTCGCCCTCTACGTGGGCATCATGACCATGATCGCCGGGGCCTTCCTGGCCCACCCCGTGGAGGCCTTCGGCCCCCCAACCCCCAACACCCCGGCGGTGAAGCCCGACTGGTACTTCCTCTGGCTCTACGGGCTTCTCCAGATCATCCCCGCAAGCTGGCAGTTCCAGCTCTTCGGGGCCACCGTTGGCCCTGAGTTCATCGGCGGGGTCCTGATTCCCGGGATTCTGGGCATCGTGGCCCTCCTCCTCCCCTTCGTGGACACCCGCAAGGACAAGATGCGCTACATGGAACTCCCCTCGGAGCATCCGGTGCGCACCAGCGCCATCCTGGCCCTCCTCGTCTTCTTCCTTATGAGCACCCTGGCGGGCTACAAGATTGACTTCCAGCAGCAGGGTTCCCTTCTCGGTAACAACGCCGTCTTGTGGACCCTGGTTCTGGGCGGCCCCCTCCTCACCTTCTTCCTCGCCTACACCCTGATGCGGATCTTCTACGGGAAGAAGGAGGAAGAAAAAGCCCTCTAAGCTCGGAAAGCGGAAGCCCCCGCCTAAGGGCGGGGGCTTTCTTTACCGCTTCCTACTTCTCCTCTTCCAGGCTCAGGCTGGCCAGGAGGTCCCCGTAGAGGTCGCCCAGCTTCACGCTGGCGCTGGCGGTGGGTACGGCGGTGGCGTCGTAGAGGGTGTACTCGGCCACGGCCCCGTACTCGTACTCCCGGCGCTCCTCCGGGCGGCCTTTGGGCTTGCGCTTGCCCCGAGCCTCCTTGCCCTTGGCCCGGCGGGGGCGCTCCTCCGCCTTGGGGGGAGGCGGGGGCAAGAGGCGCTTGCGGGAGAGGGAGATGCGCTGCTCCACCGGGTCAATGTTGAGGACCACCACCTCCATCTCGTCCCCCTTCTTGAAGAGGGCGGCGGGGTTTTCCACCCGGATGTGGTCCAGCTCGGATACGTGGACCAGCCCCTCCATGCCAGGCTCCAGCTCCACGAAGACCCCGAAGTCGGTGACCCCGGTGATCTTCCCCTTGACCACGGTGCCGGGAGGATACTTCTCCACCAACTGCTGCCAAGGGTCGGGCTGGGTCTGCTTGAGGCCCAGGGAGAGACGGCGCTCGGCGGGGTCCAGCCGAAGGACCACGGCCTCCACCTCGTCCCCCTCCTTCACCACCTCGGAGGGGTGCTTGGGGCGCTTGGTCCAGGAGAGCTCGGAGATGTGGATCAGGCCCTCGAGGCCCGGCTCCACCTCCACGAAGGCCCCGAAGTGGGTGAGGCCCACCACCTTACCCCGGACCCGGGTGCCCACGGGGTACTTCTCCGCCACCGTGGACCAGGGGTCGGGGATGAGGGCCTTGATGGAGAGGTTGACCCGCTCCTTCTCGGGGTCCACGGACACCACCTGGGCCCGCACCTTCTGCCCCTTGTGCAGGACCTCCCGGGGATGGTTGAAGCGGCCCCAGGTGATCTCGGAGCGGTGGACTAGGCCGTCCACCGGGCCCAGGTTGACGAAGGCCCCGAAGTCGGTCACATCCACGACGGTCCCCTCCACCACCTGGCAGGGCTCCAGGCTCTGGAAGAAGGCCTCCTTGGCCTTCTTTTGTTCCTCTTCCAAAACCGCTCGGCGGGAGAGGAGGACCCGCCCCTTCTTGCGGTGGAACTCAATGATCTTGACCAGGAGCTGCTGGCCCACGTAGGCGTCCAGGTTGGGAATGCGCCTCAGGTCCAGCTGGGAAGCGGGAATAAAGGCCCGTACGCCGTCCAGCTCAGCGACCACGCCCCCCTTGACCTTCTCCTTGACGGTGACGGTGACCGGCTCGCCCTTTTCATAGAGCTCCTGGATGCGGTCCCAGTGCTCCGTGGCCTCCACCTTCTTGCGGGAAAGGAGGATCTGCCCGGTCTCGGGGTCCACCTTGAGGACCTGGACCCGCACCTCATCCCCCGGCTTGAGGAGCCCCTTTAGCTCCTCGTCGGAGAGGGGCTTCTCCGTGAGCTGGTTGAAGGGGATGATGCCTTCCGTCTTCGCGCCGATGTCTACCGCCACACCTTCGGAACCCACAAAGACCACTTTGCCCGTCAGGACCTGGCCGGGGCGCACCCGCTTTTCCAGGCGGGCCTCGGTCTCCTGAAGGGCCTCTTCCATGCTGAAGGTCTTTTCTGGGGTCTGGGTCGCCTTTTCTTCCATGCCGCCTCTTTCCTCCTTACGCGCCTTCTTGAAGAAGGCGGGCGCTCTAGGCGCGCTCACACGAAAAGGCGGGGGAGAACCCTACTTCCCCCTCCCGTGTGAGCCGGCCCCGAAGGGCATACCCCTCCTTTATACCACGGGGGGTGCTCTTTGCCAAGGGGCATAGGCCTCCCGCCCCCAAGGCATAATGAGGCCATGGAAACCTGGGAATGGATGAAGGCCAACCTGCCCGCCTTTCTCAAGGACCTCGAGGCCCTCGTACGCCGGGAGTCCCCCTCCGGGGACCTTCTGGGCCTGAAGGAGGCGGCGGGCTTTTTGGAGGAGGCCTTTGGGCCCCTTACGGGCCGGCTTTCCCGCAAGGACACCCCAAGAGGCCCCGTCCTCCTCCTAAAACGGGAAGGAGAAGGGAAGCCTGTCCTCATCCTCACCCACTACGACACCGTCCACCCCAAGAGGAGCTTCCCAGAGGCCTTCCGCCTAGAGCGGGAGAAGGCCATCGGCCCGGGGGTCTACGACATGAAGGGGAGCATCATCGCCCTCCTCTACGCCCTGCGCCACGCCGAGGCCACGGGAAGGAGGCTCCCCGCCCTGGAGATCCTCTTCACCCCCGACGAGGAGGTGGGCTCCCCGGAAAGCCGCCCTCTCATTGAGGCCGCCGCCAAAAAGGCCCGGGCGGCCTTGGTCCTGGAGCCCCCCACGGCGGAAGGGGACCTGAAGGTGGCCCGCAAGGGGGTGGGCCTTTACCGCCTGAAGGCCCTGGGGAAGGCCGCCCACCAGGGGGTGGAGCCGGAGAAGGGGGTGAACGCCGTCTTAGAGCTCGCCCACCAGATCCTCAGGGTGGCGGCCCTCGAGGACCGGGAAAAGGGCACCACCCTGGGCCCCAACGTGGTCCGGGGCGGCACGGTCTCCAACGTGGTGGCCGAGGCGGCCGAGGTGGAGATTGACCTCCGGGTCTGGACCCTGGAGGAGGCCAGGCGGGTGGAGGAAGGCCTTAAAGCCCTCACCCCCGTCCTCCCGGGGGCGAGGCTGGAACTTTCGGGCGGGCTCAACCGCCCCCCCATGGAGCCCACCCCGGAAAGCCTGGCCCTCTTCCAAAAGGCCCGGGCCATCGGGGAAAGCCTGGGCCTCGCCTTAAGGCCGGGCCGGGTGGGGGGCGGCTCCGACGGCAACTTCACCGCCCATCTGGGCGTGCCCACCCTGGACGGCCTGGGGCTTTTGGGCGGGGACGCCCACCAGAAGACGGAGTACGTGGTGGTGCCGGAGATCCCTAGGCGGGTCGCCCTCCTGGCCGAGCTCCTCTACGCCCTATGACCCTCTCCCCTTCCGCCCAAAAGGTCCAGGAGGCCCTGAAGGCCCTGGGCTTCCCCCACCTCCGGGTGGTGGAGCTCCCCGCCTCCACCCGCACCGCGGAGGAGGCGGCGAGGGCGGTGGGGGCCGGGGTGGGCCAGATCGTGAAGAGCCTGGTCTTCATGGGGGAAGGAGGGGCTTATCTCTTCCTGGTGAGCGGAAAAAACCGCCTGGACCTGGGTAAGGCCCAGGCCCTGGTGGGAAGCCCCTTGCGCCGGGCTACCCCGGAGGAGCTCCTCGCCCTCACCGGGGCCCAGGTGGCGGACTTAAAGGAGGCGTAGCCGTGTGGTTTTTCCGCAGGGACCCCCATGTGAAGCCTGAAGGACCCCTGGCCTTCCGGGTACGGGTGCGCACCAGGAGCGGGGAGGTGGTGGAGATCAGGCTTTCCAAGAGCATGGAGATCTCCCCCACGGAAACGGGCTATTTTGTGCGCAAGGAGATCGTGGCCCCCAGGAGCCTGGACCGGGCGGTGCTTTTGATCTGGTTTGACCGCCGCTACCGCCCCGTGCGCAAGGAGGTCCAGGGCGGGGAGCTTGTGCCCATCCGGGAGTGGGCGTAGAGTTAGGGTCTTCGCCCTGGCCTACCTGGGGGTCCTCCTTCTCACCTGGCAGGAGCCCTCTAGCCTCCTCCTTCTCCTCCTCTCCCTCATCCTCCTCTTGGGAGCGGTTTTCGTCTACCTGGTCCTGAGGCTTGTGGACGCCATCGTGGCCTCCCTTTAGCCATGGTCTTCCGCCGCAACCCCACCCCCCCCGAGGGCAACTGGAAGCCCACCCCCGAGGAGTGGCGGGTCTACACCCTCTGCGATGGGCGGCGCACCGAGGAAGAGGTGGTGCGGGAAAGCGGTTTGGGAGAAGGCGCCTACCTGATTCTGGCAAACCTCCTGAAGCGGGGCCTCATCCTCCCCGTGGAGGGCCCCAAGGAGCTTTGCGGGAAGCTGGTGGACCTCCTTAAAACCCGCTTGGGCCCCTGGGCTGAGCCCTTTGTTAAGCGGCTTCAGGCCTGCGAGAGTCGGGAGACCCTCGAGGAGGAGGCCCTGCGGGTGGCCCTCAAGGTCAAGCTCACCCTGGACAAAAGGGCTGGGGAGGAGCTGGAAAAGGCCATTAGGGCTCTCTTTCGCTAGGGGGCCCTCAACGGGGCGGCACCCAGGGCTCCCCGCGGAAGAAGCCGTAGACCAGGCGCCCCACCACCCCGCCCAAGAGGACCAGGCCCAGGAGGTTGGGGATGGCCATGAGGCCGTTTAAGGTGTCGGAGATGGCCAGGAAGGCCTCGAGGCCCCCCAAAGGCCCCACGAAGGCCAGGGTGGCGAAGGTGAGGCGGTAGGGCCAGCGGATCCCCTCCCCGAAGAGGAAGGCGGCGGCCTCCTCGCCGTAAAAGCCCCAGGCCACCATGGTCCCCAGGGCGAAGACCGCCACGGTGAGGGCCAGGGCCACCCCGCCCAGAGGGTGGGCCCCGAAGAGGGCCTGGGCGGCCTCGGCGGCGCTTCCCCCCTTTTGCCAAAGCCCCGAGGCGATGAAGGTGAGGGCGGTGAGGGAGGTCACCAGGAAGCTTATGAACATCTCCGTGACCCCCCAGAAGCCCTGGCGCACGGGGTGGTCCACCTGGGCCTGGGCGTGGGCGATGGCCGCCGAGCCCAGCCCGGCCTCGTTGGCAAAGATGCCCCGGCCCAGGCCGGCGTTGATGGCGGCGAAGAGGCTGTACCCCGCCGCCCCGCCTAAGGCGGCCTCGGGGCTGAAGGCGGCCCGGAAGACCAGGGCCAGGGCCTCCAGAAGGCGCCCGCCGTAGAGGGCGAGAAGGGGCCCCACCGCCACCAGGAAGAGCAGGAGCTTGAGGGGCACCACCACCTGGGCGAAGCGGGCGACCCGCACGATCCCCCCGCCCAGGACCACGCCCACCAGCAGGGCCAGGAAGAGGCCCACCAGGGCCGGGGGAGCCCCCAGGGGGGCGAGGGCCCCGCCCACCGCTCCGGCCTGGGAGAGGTTGCCGATGCCGAAGGCGCTCAGCGCGGCGAAGAAGGCGAAGAGGTGGCCCAGGAAGCGGAGGCGGGGAAGCCCGCGGGAGAGGTAGTACATGGGCCCACCGGAGACGGAGCCGTCGGCGAAGCGGCGGCGGTAGTGCACGGCCAGGGTGGCCTCGGCGAACTTGGTGCCGGTGCCGAAGAAGTAGCCCAGCCACATCCAGAAGACGGCCCCGGGGCCTCCCAGAAGGATCGCCGCCAGCATGCCGAGGAGGTGGCCGGTGCCGATGGTGGCCGAGAGGGCCACCATGGTGGCCTGGAAGGGGGTGATCTGGCCGCCAAAGCCGTAGGCCCGCTCCCGGATGGCCCCCAGGGTCTCGCTGAAGGAAACCCGGACCATCCGCAGGGGGGCGCTAAACCAACGGATCTGGAAGATGACCAGATAAGCCCCCACCAGGAGGAAGACCAGCTTCATAGGGAAGCCGTAAACGATGCGGTTTAGACCTTCGTTCAGGGTCAGGATGTCCATAGCCTACACCTCCGGCACCACTTCCACCTTATCCCCCCGGCGCAGGCGGAGGCGCCTAAGGTCCTCCTCCAGAAGCCCAAGCCGCCCGGGGATGTTGGGCCTGGGGCGCACCTCCATGAGTGCCCCCGAGGGGTTTAGCCTCAGGCGGAACCCGTGGCGGATGGCCCGGGCCCACTGGGCGTAAAGGGGCTCGTCCACGTAGGCGACCCCCGTTCCCGGGCCGTAGATGGGAAGGACCAGAAGGGAGACGGGAGGAAGGGCCAGCTTTGGGACGGCCTCGAGGACCCCCAGGCCAAGAAGGGTGTTCAGGACGCGGGCGAGCCGCAAGGGCCCCGGGGCCAGAAGCACCTCGGCGATGCGCTTCCCCTCCACCTGGGCCAGGACCCCCAAGGCCTCCGGGGGAAGTTCCACCTCCCCACCCCCCGGCCCAAGCCGCAAGACATACCCCCAGTCCGGGGGGAGGTTGAGCTTTTCCCAAGCGGCCTGGGCCTCCGCCAGGCGGGCGGGGACGGCGAGCCCCCCTAAGAGGGTGGTGTGGGGCGGAAGAACCTCGGGCTCAAAGGTGAAGGAGGCCCGCCTGAGCCCGGCCAGGAGGTCCAAGGCCTCCTCCCCCTCGAGGGCCCGCCCCCCGGCCTGGACCCGGGCGTGGAGCACCTGGCCGCCCCTCAGATAGACCTCGGCCTCCAGAAAGGGGGCTCGGAGGAAAAGCCGCCCTGTGCGCCCCGCTTGCATGAGGGCGCCCACCAGGGAAGGAAAGGGGAACTCTGCCAGGTTGCCCGAAAGCATTCCCCCCTGTTTTACCACACCCCTCCCTAGCCGTCCAGGCGGGGTATCCTGAGGTGTGAACCTCCTTCTGCTCCACGGCTTCACCTAGTCACTTGAAGTGCACATTAGCGCACTCCGGCCCTCCACCAGGATGAGGACCTGAGCCTATCTTCCACCCCTTCCACGATCCGTGCAGGATGGGCTTGAGGGGAGAAAGGTCCCTGGGCACCTCAAGCCCGAGAAGGGGAAGGAAAAGGCCTACCCTCAGGACCCGCCAGGGATAGGCGCCGGAGGGGTTCCTTCCCTTGGTTACCCCCTTCCGGCTCCCCGGCGAGCCCTGAAGGCTTGAGACGAGGGTCAGGGCGGCCTTGGCCTTCCCCAGGTCCCGGGAAAGCCTCCGCCTGTGGTAGGGGTTCTTCTCCGCCTCTTTGAGCTTTTGGAGTTCCTGGAGGTGGTTCCCGTAGAACCCCTGGACGTGGGCGAGAAACGCATTGTCCTTGAGGAGCGCCTCGTACCCCTTGGGAAGCTTCTCCTCAAACCCCAGGGCTCTACGGCCAATGACGTAGGCCGCGGCCACGTCCTTGGAGAGGGAGAGCCCTGGGGCGTACTTGAGGGCACGGACATAAGCGCCGTTTCCCAGGTTGACCCGGAGCCAGAGGGCACCGTCCCCGGGTTCCAAACGCAGGTTGGCGTTGCCCTTCTTGGCGGCGTCACCCCGGGAGTAGAGGAAGCCTTGCCTCCTTTCCTTCCACGCCCGCTTGAGGGCTAGAAGCGCTTTACCTGATAGGTGTCCCCGTGTGAGTTGCTCAAAGAGCTTTCTGCCCCCGAAGACCACCTTGCGGGGGTCTTGGCCCAGTTCCCGGGCAGAGTCCAGGGCGGCCTGGGCCTTTTCTATGGCCCCATCGGCGTAGCGGGTGTTGAGGCCGAAGAGCCTGCAGAGGGGACTATCCTCGCCGCTTGAGCTCTTTCCGATCCCGCCCTTCCAGAAGGCGCTGGTAAGCGAACCTCACCGCGCTGGAGAAGCGACGCATGAGGTCCAGGACGGCCTGTTCGTCTTCTTCCTTGAGGAAGACCAGGCGGGCGTGGACACCCTGGAAGACCTTGGAAGGCTCAGCCTTGGGCATTCCGGACCGCATTTTACCGCCTTTCGGCACCCTTGCCGCAGGCGCATTCCTGCGCCGTTGTTTAAGGTCGGTGCAGAAGAGAGATGGTGTGCTAGGTTGTGGGCTATTTTTGGCGCAGGACTGGCTTATTGCTAACAGTACTCACTTGCGTTAAACTAACGGCCATGGAACCCTTGCCTATATCCCCCTGGACCGTCTTTCTCTACGCCCTGCTGACGGCGGTGGCCACGGGGCTTGGAGCCCTCCCCTTCCTCTTCACCCAAAACGTCCTCAGGCGGCACCTGGGACTGGCCCACGCCGCCGCCGCCGGGCTCATGCTTTCCGCCAGCTTCGGCCTCATCTACGAGGGGGTTCACTACAGCCTCGCCAGGACGCTTCTCGGCATCCTTCTGGGCCTCCTCTTCATCCAGCTCTCCCACCGCTACCTCCAGGGCAGGGAGGTGAGCTTCGGCTCCATGAATGGCCTGGACGCCCGCAAAGCCCTCATGATCGTGGGCATCATGACCCTTCACTCCTTCGCCGAGGGGGTGGGGGTGGGGGTGGCCTTCGGGGGCGGGGAGGCCTTGGGGGTCTTCATCACCCTGGCCATCGCCATCCACAACATTCCCGAGGGCCTGGCCATCAGCCTGGTCCTCATCCCTAGGGGGGTGAGCGTCCTGGGGGCCGCCTTGTGGAGCGTCTTCTCCAGCCTGCCCCAACCCCTTATGGCCGTGCCCGCCTTTCTCTTCGTGGAGGTCTTCAAGCCCGCCTTACCTGTGGGCCTGGGCTTCGCCGCCGGGGCCATGATCTGGATGGCGGTGGCGGAGATCCTCCCCGACGCCCTCAAGGAGGCGGAGGCCGAGGGCGTGGCCACGGTCCTCACCCTGGCAGCAGCCCTCATGGTGGCCTTCCAGATCCTCCTGGGGGGCTAATACCACCCCATGCTGGCCCAAGCCAGCATGGGGGCCCCGGCAAAAGGTTCCTGGGGAAGTTACCAGGCATGCCGAAGGAAACAGGATAAGTACCCCATCGCGGCAAAAGCCGCGGCGGGGGCCCCAGAAAAGCCCTTAGCCCCGACTTGGGCACCTCACGTTGCGAAACCCATGCGCGGGCGCTTAGGTGGCCCAGGGAAGGGGATTTTCCAAGTGGAGGGCCGTTAGGCTGGGCCGGACCCGGAAGGCCAAAAGCTCCACCCCCGCCTCCTTAGCCTCCTGGGCCGCCTGCAGGAGCCCCCGGTCCTCCGGGTCCAGGGCGAAGGCTTGGGCCAGGGGGTGCTGCACCATCCAGACGGCGTAGGCCCCCTTCCCCTGGCGGGCCAGGCGGGCGAGGAGCCTGAGGTGCCAGGCCCCCCTCTTTGTGGGGGCGTCGGGGAAAAGGGCCAGACCGCCCTCCACCCGATTGCAGTTCTTGGCCTCCAAGAAGACCTCCTCCCCAGAAAGCCGGGCCCAGAAGTCAAGCCGCTTGCCCTCGAGGCGCACCTCCCGCCTCAGGGCCTCCAAAGCCCCAAAGCGCCCCGAAAAAAGAATTTGCTCCAAAAGGTCCTCGGCCAAGGAGGCGTCCACCCCCACCAGCACGCCCCGGCTCTCCACCAGGACCATCCGGCCCAGGGTTTTGGGGCTGGGCTTGGGGTGGTAGTGGCAAGGAGCGCCGGGGATGAGGAGCTCGGCCATGCGGCCGGAGTTGGGCAGGTGCAAAGGCCCCACGTCCGCCTCAACCAGGAAGCGGCCCTTGCGCCTCAGGAAGCGGCAGGGCAGAAGGGGCGGCAGGGGCAGGACCACGCCCTAAAGATAAAGGGCCCGGGTTGCCCCGGGCCTTTTTGGCGGAGAGGGCGGGATTCGAACCCGCGGCACCGGTTTTCCCGGTGCAACACCTTAGCAGGGTGCCGCCTTAGACCACTCGGCCACCTCTCCATGGCTTTGGCGGAGGGTGAGGGATTCGAACCCCCGGTGGGCGCAAGGCCCACAGCGGTTTTCAAGACCGCCGCCTTCAACCGCTCGGCCAACCCTCCAGGACTGGCCGCAAACTTAACTATGGCGGAAACCCTCCCGCTTGTCAAGGGCGCATCCAGGCCAGGAGGAACCGCTCCGACAGGGCTTCCATGGCGGGGATCACCGTGTGGTGCAGGTCCGGGAAGAGGATCAGGTGGTCGTCCTCCTCGGGGCCAAAGCCCGTGGGCCGGAGGCAGGCCCGGCCCTTGGTGAGGGGCCCCGTCCAAACCTCCCCCTCCCGGGTCAGGGCCACCTGGTGGACCCGCCGCCCCATGGCCTCCCGCACGTCCCGGAGGCGGCAGGACTGGGTGGGGGGAATCAGGGGGTCGTTGCCCGCCTGGAGGACGAGGAGGGGGGCCCGAAGGCGGGAAGCGTAGGGTAGGGGGCTTTGGCGGGCCAGGGCCTCCGGGGTGTCGCCGAAGATCTCCCGCCAGCGGGAAAGGGCCTTGGGGCGGCTTCGCCTCAGGATGGCCACCTGCTCGGCGAAGTCCATGGGGCCGATGGCGAAGACCACCCCCCTGGCCTTCCCCTCGAGGGCCGCCGCCTTGAGGGCCACGCAGGCCCCCAAGGAGTAACCCGCATAGGCGTGCCGGTCCGCCCCAAGCCGCGGGAGAAGGCGGGCCAGGTGGGCCAGGTCCTCCGCCTCCTCCAGGCAGCCCGTGATCCTCCCCCCGCTCTTGCCACGGCCCCGCAGGTGGGGCACCACGCCCAAAAAGCCCCGCTCCGCCCAGGCCCGGCACCGGGCCAGCATGCTGGCCGTGGGGGGGCCAAACCCCCCGGGGACCAGGAGAACCGCTCCCTGGGGCGGTCCCTTTGGGCGGCAGACCTGGGCGAAGAGGCCTACCCCCGCCCGCCGGTACCGGACCCCCTCCCCCTCCCAGACCAGAGGCGGGGGCGTAAGAAGCCCCAAGAGGACCAGGACAAGGGGGGGAAGGAGAAGCCAGAGGCGCCTCATCGGCCAAAAAGGAGGAGAGAGGCCCGGACCCGGTCTAGAAGGTGGGCCAGGAGCAGAGGGAGGCCTAGGACCAGAACGAGGTAGATCAAAAAGGCGGGCTTGAGGCCCAGGGGTTCGGGGAAGGTGGGGTTTTTCTCCAAGAGGCGCACCACCATGGGGTGGAGGAGGTAGATCTGCAGGGAGTAGCGGCCCAGAAAGGCCAGAAGGGGCCGCCAGCGAGTCTGGGCCAAGCGGTGGGCCAGGGCCAGGAGGAGGAAAGCCATGGCCGTGGTGTAGAGCCAGTGGGCCAGCTGGTAGTGCATGGTGTTGACGGGCCGCTTCTGCAGGGCCTCGAGGGCCAGGGGCAGGTAAAGGCCAAGCCCCAGCAAGGCCAGGCCCAGGGCCAGGGGCCAGAGGCGGAGGAAGCGGGGAAGAAGCTCCAGGCGGCTCGCTAGGTAAAGGCCCAAGGCGATGGCGGGAAGGTACCATAGGACGAAGCTCCCGGGATAGGGCAGGAAGCGGTAGTGGCGGTTGAGGAGGTAGATGAGAAGGGTGCCCCCTAGGCCCAGGAGGAGAAACCAGCCCCCGTGGACCCGCCCCCGCACCATGGGGAGGAAGAGGGGCAGAATAAGGGTGAGCTGGAGGGCCACCGCCAGAAAGTAAAGGTGGAAGTAGGCCTTGCCCCAGAGGAGCTGGTGGGGGATGCGCTCCGGCTGGAAGACCCCGTAATCCCAGTAGCGGAAGGCCAGGTAGACCCCGCTCCAAAGGAGGTAGGGCCAGAGGAGCCTTAGGGCCCGGTTTCGCAGGTAGCGCCCCAGGGAGAAGGAGCGCCAGAAGCTGGCCCCGATCACCAAGGCGGTGAGGAAGAGGAAGGCGGGCACGGCGAAGTGGAGGGTGCGGTTTAAGGCTGCCAGGAGGAACCAGAGAGGTGTTTCCGGGGGCACCTCCCGCAGAAAGCGGCCCAGGAGGTGGTGCAGGACCACCTCCAAGATGGCCAGGCCGCGAAAAACCTCTACCCAGGGAAACCGCTCCACCCCTCTATTCTCCCCAAGGAGGCTGAGAAAGCCGTTAAGTGGCCACCCTGCTTTTGGGGTGGCATTAAGTGCCCGCACGTTGGTTTTGATACTGTCTTGCCTGTCAAGCCACCCCTTGGAGGGACTGGCCTGCGTAGTACTCCCTTAGCCTCCCCATCATCCGCCTAAGAAGCTTGTGGGCCACGGCCACCAGGGCCTGCTTTTTGCGCTTTCCCCGCGACAGCAGGCGACGGTAGAAGGCCCCCATCTCCGGGTCGTGCCGCACCGCCACCAAAGCCCCCATGAAAAGCTTCCTTCGCAAAAGAGGAGGCCCCTTTCGGGAGAGCCGACTCCTCTC
>NZ_LHCI01000106.1:417906-548894 GCF_001280255.1 Thermus aquaticus
GAGGAGAACCCTCGGGTAAGCGAGGCCTGGGTCTATCTGGGCATGCTACGATTGTTGGTGAGGCGGCTAGCCAGGGCCGCGTAACTGCCCCTGGAGGACTTTTACGACAGCCTCTAAGAGCCAAGCTCCTCCCAAAGGGCCCGCCTCCTGGGGTAGAGGGTCCTCAGGTCCCTCAAAAAAGCCGCTACCCGCCCCGGGTCCAGGGCCCGGGCCTTAGCCAGGAGCCTGGCCGCTTCCCGGTACCGTTCCCGGCCTCCGGCCTCCACCAGGTCCCTGGCCGCCTCCAGATAAAGGCGCAGGGCCTCCTCGGGAAGCCGCCCCTCCAGGACCTCGGCCAGGGCGGGGTAGGCCACCCGGGGAGCCCCTTTGAGGAGGCGGTCCAAAGCCCGCCAGTCCTCCTCCAGGAGGTGAATCCGGGCCAGGAGGGCGGGGTCCCGCACCCCCTTTAGAAGCTCCCGCCGCTTTTCCGGAAAGGCCCTGCCCAAAAGGGCCTTGAGGGCGGCGTAGTCCTCGAGGCTAGGCCGCAGGGCGAAGCGGAGGAAGAGGTCCTCGGGCCTGCCCCTTCGCCGCGCCAGCAGGTCCACCAAAGGGAAGAGCCTGGGGTCCTTGCCGAACCACTCCAGGGCCTCCTCGGCGTAGCGGAGGGCCTCCTCCTCCCGCCCCAGGGCGAGGAGGCGCTCCACCAGGGCCAGGTAGTCCTCGGGGCCCTCCAGATGCTCCCGCATGAGGCCCAAAGCCTCCTCCTCCCGGCCCAGGGCCAGAAGCAGCCTTTCCTTCAGGCCCCGCTTGAGGCCCCAGGGGTCCTTCCCCGAGAGGTGGGGAAGAAGCCCTTCCGGGTCCCTCTTCCCCAGCTCCAAGAGGGCCTCCTCCAAAGCCGGGGAAGGGGCCTTCAGGTAAAGGCGGAGAAGGGGTAAGGGATCCTGGGCCAACTCCAGATACCGCCCCACCCCGGCCCGGAGGTAGGGCTCGGGGTCAAAGGGGGCCTCCAGAAGGGCCTCCAAAAAGGCCAGGACCTCCTTCTCCCCCACCCTGGGAAGCCTCAGGAGCAGGGCCTTGGCCTCCTCCTCCCCTCCTCCCAGGAGGAAGGCCTGGCGCAGGGCCCGCACCCCCTCCAGGAAGCTTTTCTCCGGCAGGAGGACCTCTCCCAGCCATAGGGCCACCTCCGGCACCTGGGCTAAAGCCTTAAGGAGGGCCTTGGCCTCCTCGGGGGGGAGGCGCTCCAGGCTCATGAGGAGGTCCTCCCTGGGCTGGGCCTCGAGGTAGGCGTAGAGAAGGGCCGCCGCGTGCTTGCAGGGGAAGCCGGGGTAGGGGCAGGTGCACCGCCCGAGAAGGCCCGGGCCCACCTCCACGCGGTAGGGCTCGGGCTCCGAGCCCTGCACCTCGCCCAGAAGCCAGTCCCCCACCCGAAAGACCCGGCGCACCCGCCCCTCCTTGGCGTAGGCCAGGCCCCGGCGCAGGACCTCCCTGGGGAAGAAGGGGGCGAAGTCCTCTTCCTTCTCGGGGGGAAAGGGAGCCACGCCCACAGTTTGCTATACTGGGCTTAGCGCTATCCAATGACCCTGACCACCACCTTGAGGGAAGCGGACCTGAAGCGTTCCTTGCCCAAGGGCTACGTCCAGTGCCGGGCCTGCGCCCACTACTGCGCCATCCCCGAGGGCCAGGCGGGCAAGTGCGGCGTGCGCCGCAACCTGGGCGGCAAGCTTTACTTGGTCACCTACGGCAAGGCGGCCGCCGTGCGCCTGGACCCGGTGGAGAAGAAGCCCCTCTACCACTTCCACCCCGGGGAGGGGATCCTCTCCCTGGGCACCGTGGGGTGCAACCTCTTCTGCGCCTTTTGCCAGAACTGGCAGATCTCCCAGTTCCGGGAGTTTTCCGTGAGCCCAGAAGGCCGTTTGGACCGGCCCATCGGCGAGGACTGGCCCCCGGAGAGGATCGTGGCCACGGCCGAGGCCCTAGGGGTGCGGCTCATCGCCTACACCTACAACGAGCCCGCCGTCTTCATGGAGTACGCCCACGACACCGCCAGGCTGGCCAAGGCCCGGGGCATGAAGAACGTCTTCGTGACCAGCGGCTTTGAGACGAAGGAGGCCTGGGACTACATCCGCCCCTACCTGGACGCCGCCAACGTGGACCTCAAGGGCTTCACCGAGAAGTTCTACCGGGAGATCTGCGGAGCCCGCCTTAAACCCGTCCTGGAGAGCCTGGAGCACCTGGTGGCCTCCGGGGTTTGGGTGGAGGTCACCACCCTCCTCCTGGAGGGCTACAACGACTCCGAGGAGGAGGTCCGGGCCATGGCCCGCTTCCTCAAAGGCCTCTCCCCCGAAGTCCCCTGGCACCTCACCGCCGCCCACCCCGACTACCGGATGCCCGACCTTAAGCCCACCCGGCACGCCACCTTGGTGCGGGCCTACGAGATCGCCAGGGAAGAGGGGCTCAGGTTCGTCTACGTGGGCAACGTCCTGGACGAAGCAAGGAGCTCCACCCGCTGCCCGGACTGCGGCCGGCTCCTCGTCTGCCGGCGGGGGTTCAGGGCGGAAACCCTCTGGCAGGAGCCCGGGGTCTGCCCGGGGTGCGGGAGGAGGATTCCCGGCGTATGGACCTGGTGAGGCCGGCCTACGTGGCGGGGCAGTTCTACCCCGGGGAACGGGAGGCCCTTCGGGAGGAGGTCGCTTCCCTTCTGAAGGCCGCCAAGACCCCGCCCCTCCCCGGGGTCCGGGGGGTCCTCGCCCCCCACGCCGGCTACGGGTACTCGGGGAAGGTGGCGGCGGAAAGCTTCCAGGCCCTCTCCGGCTTTAGGGGCCAGGCGCAAAGGGCCATCCTCCTGGGGCCCAGCCACTTCGTCCCTTTCCTAGGGGTGGCCTTCTACCCCTACCGGGCCTGGCGCACGCCTCTTGGGGAGGTGGCCGTGGACCTGGAGGGGGGAAGAAGGCTTTTGGAGCTGGGCTTTCCCTTTCTAAAGCTGGAAGAGCCCTTCTGGGAGGAGCATAGCCTCGAGGTCCTCCTCCCCTTCCTCCAGGTGGCCCTCCCCGGGGTGCCCATCCTGCCCCTCCTCTTCGGCGAGGTGGACCCTTTGAGGGTGGCCGAGGCCCTCTTGCCGGAGCTTAGCCCCCAGGACCTGGTGGTGGCCAGCAGCGACCTCTCCCACTACCACCCGGACCCCGTGGCCCGGGAGCGGGACAGGAGGACCCTGGAGATCGCCCTAAGCCTGGACGCCGAGGCCCTTTCCCGGGCCGAGGCCTGCGGCCGCCTCCCCTGGGCCAGCCTCACCGCCCTGGCCCGGGCCCAGGGCTGGAGGCCCAGGCTTCTGGCCTACGCCACCAGCGCCGAGGTCTTCGGCGACCGCAGGCGGGTGGTGGGGTACGCGGCGGTGGCCTACGGGCTAGACTGAGACCATGACCCCGGTCCGCAAGCGCTTCACCGCGGAGGAATACCACCGGATGGTGGAGGCGGGCCTCCTAGGGGAGGACGACCGGATGGAGCTTTTGGAAGGGGAGATCTGGCAGATGAGCCCCATCGGAAGCCGCCACGCCGCCGCCCTGCGCCGCCTGCGCCTCCTCCTTTCCCCCCTCGAGGCCCAGGGGCGCTGCCTCATGGCCATCCAGGACCCCGTGCGCCTGGACGCCTTCTCCGAGCCGCAACCGGACCTGGCCCTCCTCAAGCCCCGGGAGGACCTGTACCGGGAGGCCCACCCTGGCCCCGAGGACGTGCTTCTCCTGGTGGAGGTGGCCGAGTCCTCTAAGGCCCACGACCTGGAGCGCAAAGTGCCCCTATACGCTCGGCACGGAATCCCGGAGGTGTGGGTTTTGGACCTGGGGGAGAGGGCCCTCCACCTCTTCCGCCATCCCTCGCCCCAGGGCTACCGGGAAGCCTCCCTTCTCAAGCCCGGGGACCGGGTGAGCCCCCTGGCCTTCCCCGAGGTGAGCCTGGAGGTGGAAAGCCTCCTCTAGAGCCGGAAAAGGGGCCGGAACCAGGGGATGGAGAGGAGGAGGACCAGAAGGGCCAGGCCGAAGAGGAGCCGGGCCAAGGGCTTCCCCTTCCTGGCCTGGGCGAGCCCCCCGTGGGCCAGCCCCAGGGCCAAAAGCCCCCCCACCCAGTGCTCGGCCACAAAGTAGCGGGCCTCGCCGGGGGTGCGCATGACCTGGTCCAGGGCCGCCAGGGCCCCCTGGAAAAGGGGGCTAAGGAAGGCCAGGACCACCCCCAAGACCACCTGCAGGGTGAGGGTGTGGGCGAAGAGGGCGCCCGGGCGGGGCCTGGGGTCAAGGAGGGTCCAGAGGCCAAAGAGGAGGACCAGCCAGCGCACCAGGTTGTGAAGGACGAGAAGGGCCTCGTACATGGCCCGGAGTCTACCCCAAAAGGGCCAGGGCCTCCCGGAGGTCCCTCACGCTGAGGTGAGGGGGAAAGCGGGGGTCAGGGGGGCGGTAGCCCCGGTCCACCCAGACCGCCTGGATGCCGGCAAGGAGGGCCCCCTGGATGTCCCGCTGTGGGTTGTCCCCCACCATGACCGCCTCCTCTGGACCCGCCCCGAAGGCGCAGAGGGCCATGCGGAAGAGCCTGGGGTCCGGCTTGCCCAGGCCCACCTCCCCGGAGACCAAGGTGAGGGGGAAGGCCTCTATAAGCCCCGCCCCCACGAGCTTTTCCCGCTGGAGGTCCGGCACCCCGTTGGTGAGGAGGACGGGGATGGCTCCCTTCGCCCTTAGGGCGGCCAGGAACTCCGGCACCTCGGGGAAGAGGGGAAAGCGGCGCCTCTCCCGGAAGAAGGCCTCGGCCAGCTCCCCGGCCCTTTCCACCGGCCCCCCCAAGGCCGCCAAGGCCTCCCGGAAGACCCTCTGGCGGAAGCCCTTGGCCCAGGCGGCCAGGCCCTCGAGGCCCGGCGTGGAATACCTGGCCCAGAGGGCTTCCAGGGCCGAGTGGCCGATGGCCTCTGCCCAGGGATAAAAGGGGGCCTCCTTGAAGAGGGCCTCGGCTTTGGCCTTCACCGCCGGGAAAAGCCCCTCCACCCCCAGGGCCCTTCCCAGGGCCTCCAGGACCTCCCGGCTCACCCGGTGGTCCTCTAAAAGGGTGTCGTCCAGGTCCAAAAGCCAAAGCCGCTTCACGGGCCCTCCCGCACCAGCACGGGGTTCTCCCCCGGGTCAAAGAGGAGGAGGTGCCCCCCGGCCTCCAAAAAGGCCAGGCCGTACTTGGCCAGGCGCAGGCGCTCGTGCTCCAAGCTCGCCACCAAAAAGACGAGCCGCCCCTCCTCCAGCCGCACCCGGGCGAAGCCCTGCCCCTCGGGCCTGGGCCTCTGGGGCCCGCGCTCCACCCCTCCCGGGCCCGGCCTTAAGAGGAGCAGGGGGCCTTCCCGGGGGGAAAGCAAAGCCTCCCTCTCGGGGATGAGCTCCTCCAGGGCCAGGCCCAGGGCCTGGTAGAAGCTCACCCCCTGGCCCAAATCCGGCACCTGCACCAAAACGGTCTCGCTCACAGCGACCTCAAAAAGGCCCTCAGGTCCTCCTCGTCGGCCACCACCTGGACCAGGTCCAGGTCCTCCCGGGCGATCTCCCCGTGGGGTCGGAGGAAGGCGAGCCAGTAGGGGTCCACGGCCAGGGGCCGCCCCAGGCCCCGCCTCAGGTAGAGGAGGTTCCAGGCCAGGGTGAGCTCCGCCAGGGTACCCACCCCGCCCGGCAGGGCCAGGTACCCGGCCCCCAGGTCCAGAAGGCGGCCGATGCGCTCGGGGAGGCTGTGGGCGGGAAGCTCCAGGTCCACGTAGGGGCTTGGCCCCGGCCTTTCCGGAAAAAGGGCGGGGGCCGTGACCCCCACCACCAGGCCCCCTCTGGCCTTGACGCCCTTGGCCAAGGCGGCCATTCCCCCCTGGTACCCGCCGCAGGCCAGGCCGAACCTCTCCTCGGCCAGGACCTCCCCGTAGCGGACCAGCTTAGGGTAAAGGGGGCTATCCGGCGAGAGCCTCGAGGAGACGAAGGCCGCGACGAGGCGCATCAAGATGGCCTAGCGGCAGCGCACCACCAGGACTGGGACGGAGACCCGGTGCAGGACCCCCTCCGTCACCGAGCCCAAAAGGAGCTTGTCCAGCCCCGTGCGCCCGTGGGTGCCCATGACCAGGAGGTCGTAGCCCTTGGCCGCCTCCACGATGGTGGGGATGGGCACCCCCTCCTTGACCTCCCCCGTGGCCTCCACCCCCTTCTCCTGGGCCATAGCAAGGGCTTTGGCGACGGCCTCCTCCCCCGCCTTCCTCAGGTCCTCCAGGAGCTCAAGGCCATAGGGCACGCTCTCCGGGGCGATCCAGATGGCCTGGGCGGGGTTTTCCAGGACGTAGAGGAAGTGGACCTTGGCGCCCAGGGCCTTGGCCAGGCCCAGGCCGTGCTCCAGGGCCTGGAGGCTGCAGGGGCTTCCGTCGGTGGGCATGAGGATGGTCTTGTACATGGCACCTCCTCTTTTCATCATACCGTCGTAGACTCGGGCCATGTGGATCTACGGGCGGAACCCGGTCCTCGAGGCCCTCCGGGAAGGGCGGGCCAGGGAGATCCTGGTGGCCAGGGGCGTGGAGGGCTGGCTTCTAAAGGAGCTGGACCGCCTAGGGGCTTCCTACACCCTGGTCCCCCGGATTGAGCTGGACACCCTCCTCAAGACCACCCACCACCAGGGGATCGCCGCTTTGGTGGAGGAGCCCAGGTACGCCTCCTTGGAGGAGGCCTTCCTCCTGGCAGAGAGGCGGGGGGAGCCCCCCCTCCTCGTGGCCCTGGACGGCATCACCGACCCCAGGAACTACGGGGCCATGATCCGAAGCGCCCTGGCCCTGGGGGCCCACGGGGTCCTCTCCGAGGAGCGCCGGGCCGCCCCCCTTTCCCCTCTCGCCCTGAAGGCCAGCGCCGGCGCCGCGTTGAAGCTTCCCGTAATCCGGGTCAAGAACCTGCCCAGGACCCTCACGGCCCTCAAGGAGCGGGGGGTCTGGGTCTACGGCCTGGACCTTAAGGGGGAGAAGGCCCCAAGGGAGCTGGACTTCAAAAGGCCCCTGGCCCTGGTGGTGGGCTCCGAGGGGGAGGGGATGCGGAGGCTGGTGCGGGAAAGCTGCGACGAGCTCTTCCGCATCCCCATCCGGCCCGAGGCCGAGTCCCTAAACGCCTCCGTGGCCCTGGGCATCGCCCTCTACCAGGCGGCCCTGGCCCGGGGTGTAGCATAGGGGCGTGGACTGGGTCAGGCTCCTCTCCCGCCTCCTCCAGGCCCAAGGCCTTCCCGGCGGGGAGGGGGAGGTGGCGGGCCTCCTCCTGGAGGCCCTGAAGGGGATGGGCCTCGAGGCGGGGCTGGACGAGGCCGGCAACGTGGAGGCCCTCCTGGGGGAGAAGGAGCCCGAGGTGGTCCTCACCGGGCACATGGACGTGGTCCCCGTGGGGGACGAGGCCCTCTGGCCCCACCCCCAGGGGGCCGTGGTGGAGGGCGTGGTCTACGGCCGGGGGGCGGTGGACATGAAGGGCCCCCTGGTGGCCATGCTCCTGGCCCTGGAGGAGCTTAAGGGGAGGCCCCCAAAGGGGCGGGTCCGCTTCCTGGCCACGGTGCAGGAGGAGGTGGGGGGCCTGGGGAGCCGCCACGCCCAAGGGAGGCTTTCCCCCCTGGCCTTCGTCCTGGGGGAGCCCTCCGGGCGCAGGCTCATGCGGGGGCACCGGGGCCGGGCGGAGGTCTTCGTGGACCTGGAGGGCGTGGCGGAGCACGCCGCCCTTTCGGGGCCGGAAAACGCCCTCTACGACCTGGCCGAGTACCTTCTGGCCCTAAAGGCCCTTCCGCCTTTCCCGGGCCTCAAGATCACCCCCACCCGGGTGGACACCTTCCCCGGGGCCAGGAACCAGACCCCGGGGGTGGTGCGCCTTTACCTGGACGTGCGCTACGAGCCCGAGGCGGACCTGGAAAGGCTTTTAGAGGCCCTGAGGACCCTGGGGGATGCCTCGGTCTACATCCCCGAGGAGGAACGCGCCTCGGGGGAGGTGCGGATGACCATCCCCGCCCTCTGGCCCCCCTACCGCCTCCCCCCTGACCACCCCCTCCTAAGGGCAGCCCTTAAGGCCCTGGGGCAGGAGGAGGCCGGGCTTTGGCCCTTCACCACCGACGCCCCCTACCTGGGGGCCAAAGCCCCGGTCCTGGGCTTTGGCCCCGGGGACCCTGCTCTAGCCCACACCCTGAAGGAGGCCATCCCCCTCGCCGAGGTGGAGGCCGCGGCCCAGGACTACGTGCGCCTGGTGGAGGCCTTATGGAACGCCGCCTAGTGGCCGGAACCCCTTACCGGAAGCTCCTCACCGCCCCCAGGCCCGTAGCCGAGGGGGTGAAGGCCCGGCTGGAGGCCAGGGGCATCCCCGCCCTTCTGGAAACCCCCTTTGCCGGCCTCCCCGAGGCCGCTTTGGGCACCTACATGGGGGACGTGGCCCTCTGGGTGCCCGAGGCCCTTTTGGGGGAGGCCGAGGCCCTTTTGGAGGAGGAGATCCCATGATGGTGGTGGGATTGGACCTGGGAGGCACCAAGATCGCCGCCGGGGCCTTTGACGGCGAAAGGCTCCTCTCCCGCGTCCTCCTTCCCACCCCCAAGGAGGGGGGGAAGGCGGTGGTGGCGGCGTTGGCGGAGGCGGCGAGGCGGGCGGAGGAGGAGGCGGGGGGGAGGGCCTTGGCCCTGGGCCTCGGCACCCCGGGGCCCTTGGACTTCCGGGAGGGGGTGATCCGCTTCACCCCCAACATCCCAGGCCTCCAGGACTTCCCCATCCGCCGCCTCCTAGAGGAGGCCACGGGCAGGCCCGTCTACCTGGAAAACGACGCCAACGCCGCCGCTTTGGCCGAGCACCACTTGGGGGCGGGCAAGGGGGAAAAAAGCTCCCTCTTCCTCACCGTGTCCACCGGGATTGGCGGGGGCGTGGTCCTGGAGGGGCGGGTCCTGAGGGGAGAGAGGGGGCAGGGAGGGGAGCTGGGCCACACCACCTTGCTCCCCGGGGGGCCGGTCTGCGGGTGCGGCCTCGAGGGGTGCCTGGAGGCCCTGGCGGCGGGCCGGGCCCTGGAGCGGGAGGCGGGCTACGCCTACGGCCGCCCGGTGGACACCCGGGAGCTCTTCCGCCTCTACGAGGAAAAAGACCCCAAGGCGGAGCGCATCCTCCTCCAGGCGGCCAGGTACGTGGGGATCGGCCTGGCCAGCCTGGTCAAGGCCTTTGACCCCGGGGTGGTCATCCTGGGGGGCGGCATCGCCCTGAACGCCCCCGAGGGGTACTTTGAGGCCCTCCAAGAGGCCTACCGCCGCTATTTGCAGGGCTGGGAGGCCCCGCCCGTCAGGAAGGCCCTCCTGGGGCCGGAGGCGGGGCTATTGGGGGCGGCCCTCACCGCCTATCTGGAGGCGCGGGATGGAAGCGGGTAAGGTCCTAATCTACGCCGGGCTCTTCCTGCTCCTCCTCGGGCTTATCCTCCTCTACTTCCCCAAGCTCTTCGCCTGGTTCGGCCACCTGCCCGGGGACATCCGCATAGAGCGGGAAGGGCTTAGGGTCTACATACCCCTCACCTCGGCCCTTCTCCTCTCCCTGATCCTGACCCTGCTCCTCAACCTCCTACGCCGCTAAGGCTCAGGCCCCCTTGAGGTGGCTCAGGAACTCCTCCCGGGTCCTGGCGTCCTCCCGGAAGACCCCCAGCATGGCGCTGGTGACGGTGCGGGAGTGCTGCTTCTCCACCCCCCGCATCATCATGCACAGGTGGACTCCCTCCACCACCACCCCCACGCCCCTGGGCTCCAGGACCTGCTGGATGGCCTCGGCGATCTGCACGGAAAGCCTCTCCTGCACCTGAAGGCGGCGGGCGAACAGGTCCACGATGCGGGCGAACTTGGAAAGGCCCAGGATCTTCTCCCCGGGGATGTAGCCGATGTGGACCTGGCCGAAGAAGGGGAGCATGTGGTGCTCGCACAGGGAGTAGAACTCAATGCCCTTCACCACCACCATCTCGCTGCCCTCGGCCCGGAAGACGGCCCCGTTGACGATCTCTTCCAGGCTCTGCCGGTACCCGCGGGTGAGGAAGGCCCAGGCCTTGGCCACCCTTTCCGGGGTCTTCAGGAGGCCCTCCCGGTTGGGGTCCTCCCCGATCACCTGGAGCCACTCTGCCGCCAGGCCCTCGAGGCGGCCCAGGTCCAGCTCGGTTTCAAAGGTGAGCCCCGTCTCCTCTATCTCCACCATCTTGCGCTCCATACTGACCTCTTTGGCCTTTCCCCAATGTAGCCCCGGGCTCACTCGGGGGCGATGAGGCCCTCCAGGAGGAGGGGCCTGGCCTCTTCTTCCTCCAGGGGAAAGCCCTGGGCCGCCCGCCTCAGGGCCTGCAAAAGCCCCTTTTCCCGCTTAAGCCTCAGGTGGAGCTCGCTAAAGGGGTTGAGGGCGTCCTGGCCCCTTAAGGTGAGGCGGTACCGCCGGGGAAGGGCCATGGGGGAAAGCCCCTTGGCGTACCGCTCGGCCAGGGCCCGGTAGCGGGGCGCGTTCCCGGGAGGCGGCGCGGGCCTAACCACCCGGGCCGGGACCCCCAGGGCCAGCATCCCCTCGGGGACCTCCGTGCCCGCCGTGACCACCGCCCCCGCCCCCACCACGGCGTTCTTGCCGATGCGAGCCCCGTTCAGGACGATGGCCCCCATGCCGATCAAGGCCCCCTCCTCCACCACCGCCCCGTGGACGATAGCCCGGTGGCCCACAGTGACGGAGGGCCCGATGAGGCAGGGGAAGCCCGGGTCGGCGTGGAGGACGGCCCCGTCCTGGACATTGCTCCCCGGGCCGATGACCACCCTCTCCAGATCCCCCCGCACCACGGCGGCGAACCATATGGAGGCCCCTTCCCCCACCTCCACCTCCCCCACCACGTAGGCCCCGGGGGCGATGAAGGCCTGGGGGTGGATCCTGGGGGTCTTGTCCTCAAAGCGGTAGGCGCTCAAGGGCCACCTCCAGAAGCCTCAGGTCCTCGGGGAAGGCCAGGCGGGCCCGGGCCTCCTCGGGGGTAAACCAGCCCGCCCCGGTCATCCCCTCCTCCAGCCGGGGCTCCCCCTCCCCCCGCATGAGGAACCAGTGCACCTCCCGCGCCACCCCCTTGGGGTTCACGTAGCGGGTGGGGAAGAGGGGGAGAAGGACCTGGGCCTCCACCCCCGTCTCCTCCCGCACCTCGCGAAGGGCGGCGGCCTCGAGGGCCTCCCCTTCCTCGGGGTGCCCCTTGGGAAAGACCCAGAAGCCCATGCGGTCCCGGAGGAGGAGGACCTCCCCCCTAGAGTTGAAGACCACGCCCCCCGCCCCTAGCTCCATCCGTACCTCCCCTTGAGGTAGGCCAGGGTGGCCTCGTCCACCTCCGGCCCCCCCTGGTAGCGCTCCTCCAGGTTCTCCATGCCGACGAGGGCCAGAAAGGCCCGCTCCGTCTCCTCCCCGAAGACCCCGTCCACCTCGCCCCGGTAAAGCCCCAGGCGCTTTAGGACCCCCTGGAAAAAGCGCACCTCTTCCTCGGTGAGGGGGCGCCGCTCTTTGGGCCTCTCAAAGAGGAGGCGGTGGAGGGAAAGGAGGCGGAAGAGCTCCTCCACCGGCTCGGGGTGGTCGTCGGCCCGCAGGTCTATGTAGCGGTCCCAAAGCCCCCCGTACCCCTTCTTCTCCCCCACCACCAAAAGGGCCGCCGACTGCTTGCCCCTTCGGTCCCCTCCGGCCTCCTCCCCCGCCTTCAGGGCCAGGAGGAGCCTTTCGGGGAAGGGAGCCTGGGCGGAAAGGAAGGCCTCCACCATGGCCTCCACCACCTCCGGGCCCGAGAGGAGGTTCCCCTGGGCGGCGAAGCCCTCCCCCGAAAGCCCCCCGGCCCAGGGGTGGCACTCGGCCCCGGTGAAGGTGAGGCTCTCCCCGGTGGCCGCCACCAGCCCGAACTGGCGCTTTTCCAGATCGGGGTCCGTGCGGCGGAAGGCCTCCAGGACCCCTTCGGGGCTTGCCCCCTGGCGCAGAAGGGCCAGGCCCTGGGGACCGTAGCGGGGGTTGGCGTAGGACTGGGTGGCGATGGCCCCCACCCCCGCCTCGGCGAAGGGCACCACCGCCCCCACCGCCAGGAACTTGCTGGCCACCGCCACGCCCAGGTCCCCCGTATCCGGGTCCCGGGCCACCAGGGAGAAGGTGGCGATCCTCATGCCCTTATCCTAAGGGCCTTTCCGTGGTAGAGTGGGGGGATTGGGTGCGCCCATGGAGATTAGAAACATTGCCATCATAGCCCACGTGGACCACGGGAAGACCACCCTGGTGGACGCCATGCTGCGGCAGTCCAAAGCCTTGGTCAAGGACGAGGGGGAGCGGATCCTGGACTCCCACGACCTGGAGCGGGAGCGGGGGATCACCATCCTGGCCAAGAACACCGCCGTCCTCTGGCAGGGGGTCAAGGTCAACATCGTGGACACCCCCGGCCACGCCGACTTCGGCGGGGAGGTGGAACGGGCCCTCTCCCTGGTGGACGGGGTCCTCCTCCTGGTGGACGCCGCCGAAGGCCCCATGCCCCAGACCCGCTTCGTCCTGAGGAAGGCCCTCGAGGCCGGCCTCAAGCCCATCGTGGTCCTCAACAAGGTGGACAAGAAGGAGGCCCGGCCCGACGAGGTCCTGAACCTGGTCTTTGACCTCATGGTGGAGCTAGGGGCCACGGAAGAACAGCTG
Organism: Thermus aquaticus; assembly: GCF_001280255.1. Classification (NCBI taxonomy): domain Bacteria; kingdom Thermotogati; phylum Deinococcota; class Deinococci; order Thermales; family Thermaceae; genus Thermus; species Thermus aquaticus. The sequence continues at coordinate 430,553 of NZ_LHCI01000106.1, forward strand.
GACTTCCCCTACCTCTACGCCATCGGCCGGGAGGGCCGGGCCTGGCGGGAGGAGCCCAAGGAGGACCTCTCCGAACTCTTCCAGGCCATTTTGGAGCACGTGCCCCCGCCCAGGTGGGAGGAAGGCCCCTTCCAGCTTCTGGTAGCCAACCTGGACCACTCCCCCTACCTGGGCCGGGTAGCCATCGGCAAGGTCTCCCGGGGTCGGGTGCGCAAGGGGGAGGGGGTGGCCATCCTCAAGGAAGGCCAGGTCCTGGAGGCCAAGGTGGCCGCCCTCTACACCCACCAGGGCCTGGAGCGGGTGGAGGTGGAGGAGAGCCTCCCCGGGGACATCGTGGCCCTGGCGGGCCTGGAGGGGGCGGAGATCGGGGACACCATCGCCGCCAAGGAGGCCCCCGAGGCCCTGCCCCGCCTGCGGGTGGACGAGCCCACCGTGGCCCTCACCCTCACCGCCAACACCTCCCCCTTCGCCGGGCGGGAAGGCCGGTACGTGACTGGACAAAAGCTGAAGGAGCGCCTGGAAAAGGAGCTCCGCACCAACGTGGCCCTGCAGGTGGAGGAGGTGGCCCCCGAGGTCTTTGAGCTAAGGGGCCGGGGAGAGCTTCACCTGGCCATCCTCCTGGAAACCATGCGCCGGGAAGGCTACGAGTTCAGCGTGAGCCAGCCCCGGGTCCTCTTCAAAGAGGGCCTCGAGCCCTACGAGCTCTTGGTGGTGGAAGCCCCCCAGGACCGCTTTGGGAGCGTCATGGAAGCCCTGGGGTCCCGGCGGGCCGAGATGGTCCACATGGAGGTGGGCCAGAGGGTGCGGGCGGAGTTCGTGGTCCCCGCCCGGGCCCTCTTCGGCTTCCGGAGCCTCTTCCTCTCCCTCACGGGCGGCGAGGGGATCATGAGCCACACCTTCCACGGCTACGGCCCCGAGGCCGGGCCCATCCCCACCCGGACCACGGGGAGCGCCGTGGCCATGGAGGCGGGCGTGGCCACCGCCTACAGCCTGAACCGCCTGCAGGAGCGGGTCCAGTTCTTCATTGAGCCCGGGACCGAGGTCTACGTGGGCATGATCGTGGGGGAACACGTGCGGGAAAACGACCTGGACGTGAACGTCACCATCGGCAAAAAGCTCACCAACGTGCGGGCGGCGGGCTCCGACGAGAACATCCGCCTCATCCCCCCAAGGAAGCTCTCCCTGGAGGAGGCTTTGGAGTTTCTGGCCGAGGACGAGCTTCTGGAGGTGACCCCAAAGAGCCTGCGCCTGAGGAAGAAGGTCCTGAACCCCTCGGAGAGGAAGCGGCTGGTGGGCAAATAAAGGCTGGGGGGCCAAAGCCCCCAGTTTTCCTAAAGCCCTATTCTTCTTCCCGCTCCCCGTAGGTCTCCAGGGCTTCCTGCCACGCCTGGCTGATCTCCTTGCCCTTCTCCATGGCCTGCCTCCTTGAGCCTAAGGGTAGGGCCCTGGAGTAGGCTTTGGGCCAAGGTAGACCCGTGTTTCCTACACCCGGCATCGGTGTAGACCCGTTGACCTTACACCGCCTGGGGGCCCTTAGCCCTGCAGGAGGACCTCGGCCTCCAGACGGCCCAGGACCCGCTCCAGGCTACCCCCCTGCCAGCGCTCCACGGCGTAGGCGGAAAGGGGGAAGCGCTCTCTAAGGCGGCGGAGGAGGCCCATGGCGTCCTCGGGGCGCCCCACCTGCAGGACCAAGAGGTAGCCCCCCTTCACCTGGAAGGCCAGGTCCCCTCGCCTGAGCTCCCGCAAAATGGCCTCCGGGGAAGCCGAGGTGCCCAGGTACACCAGGACCAAAGGCCGCCTGAGGGCCAGGCCCTCGAGGGCCCCCGCCATCCTGAGGAGGTCCTCCCGGGTCCCCACCCGGGAGAGGGGGGGAAGGAGGGGGGCCTCCCGCCCCGTGCCCAGGAAGAAGCCCAGCCCCAGGGCCAGGGCCCCCAGGACCCCGCCCAGGTAGGCGTAGGGGGGAGGGGTGAGCCCGGTAAGGCGGAGGGCGCTCTCCAGGGCCAGCTGGAAGGCGAGAAGCCCCAGGCCCAGGACCAGGGCCGTCTGCACGGAAAAGGCCACGGGGAAGCGGGAGTAGAGGCTCGCCACCCCGGAAAGGAGGAAGGCGGCTAGGAGGAGGCCAGACCCCTGGCCCAGATCCCCCACGGGCTCCTGGAGGCCTAAAGGCAGGAGGCCCAGGAGGAAAAGCACCCAGGGGATGAGGAAAAGCCAGCGCATTCCTCCCAAGCCTACCACACCCCCCGGCCCCGCCTTTACCATCAAGGGGATGGAGCCCCTGGCGGAGCGCCTGCGCCCCAGGACCCTGGACGAGGTCCTGGGCCAGCCCCACCTCACCGGGGAACGGGGGCTTCTCCGGCGGATGCTGGAGGCGAAGAGGCTCGCCTCCATGGTCCTCTTTGGCCCCCCGGGCACGGGCAAGACCACCCTGGCCCACCTCCTGGCCGAGGGGGCGGGAAAGCCCTTCCTGAGGCTCTCCGCTGTGGAGGCCGGACTCAAGGAGGTGCGCCAGGCGGTGGAAAGGGCCAGGCAGGAAGGGGGCCTCGTCCTCTTCCTGGACGAGATCCACCGCTTCAACAAGGCCCAGCAGGACGCCCTCCTCCCCCACCTGGAGTCGGGCCTCCTCACCCTGATCGGGGCCACGGCGGAAAACCCCGCCTTCCTCCTCACCCCCGCCCTGCGCTCCCGCCTCCGCCTCTTTCCCCTGAAACCCCTCTCCCAGGAGGACCTCCTCGCCCTCCTCAGGCGGGCCCTCGAGGACCCCAGGGGCCTTCCCGGCGTGGCCTACGAGGAGGAGGCCCTCCGCCTCCTGGCCCAGGCGGCGGAAGGGGACGCCCGCTTCGCCCTGAACACCCTGGAGCTGGCCGCCGCCTTCGGGAAGGTGGACTTAAAGAGCGTGCGGGAGGCTTTGGGGGCGGAACGGCTCGGCATGGACCGGGAGGGGGACCGGTTTTACGACCTGGTCTCCGCCCTGCACAAAAGCCTCCGGGGAAGCCACGTGGACGCCGCCCTCTACTACCTGGCGAGGCTCCTAGAGGGCGGGGCCGACCCCCGGTACCTGGCCCGGAGGCTCATCCGGGTGGCCCTCGAGGACGTGGGCCTGGCAGACCCCTTGGCCCTTAGGCTTTCCGTGGCCGCCAAGGAGGCCTACGAGGCCCTGGGAAGCCCGGAAGGGGAGCTGGCCCTGGTGGAGGCGGCGGTCTATCTGGCCCTGGCCCCCAAGTCCAACAGCCTCTACCAGGCCTGGAAGCGGGCGGAGGAGGCCGCCAGGGCCCACCCCGAGGCCCCCGTGCCCCTGAACCTGAGGAACGCCCCCACCGCCTTGGCCAGGGCCCTGGGGCACGGGGAGGGCTACGCCTACTACCACGAGGACAAGGAGGGGAGCTTCGCCCAAAGGTACCTGCCGGAGGGCCTCGAGGGCCTCACCCTCTACGAGGCCACGGGGGAGGGCTTTGAGGAGCGGGTGCGGGAGAGGCTGAAGGCCCTCAGGGGGCGGTTCCAAAGCGCCAGGCCGCCGAAAGGTGGATAAGGAGGCTTCCGTTCCCCCTAAACCCTCCCAGGGCCCCCACCTCGGCCACCCAGTCCCGGCGGTAGGTCCCCAGGGAGGCCTGCCAGGCCCACCCCCAGGAACCGCCGCCAGAAGTGGGAACCCCAATGAGGTGAACCCTGGGGGAGAAATAAAACCCGTCCCCGCCTAGGATGGCCCCACCGTCCAGGACCACGGGCACCCCCTGGCTCCAGTCCGGCCCAAAGAGAGGAGGCACGGTGAGGCCTGCATCCAGGGCCAATCCGGGGCCCAGGCCCAGCTTCACCCCGCCCCGCAAGCCCCACTGGATGGAGAAGTTGAACTCCACCTGGCCATCCCCCTTGGCCACGGCCAGGTAGGGCAGGGGGAGGACCGGGTCCCGGTTCCCGCTGGCGAAGGGGTTGGCTAAGAGGGTCACCCCCAGGCTGGCCTCGAGGCCCCTCGCGGGCTCCGGAGGCCGGAGCATGGCCACGGGAACGCAGGCGGTCAGGAGCAAAACAAGGCCCCACACCAGAGCGCGCATGGCTTTTACCCCCTTACGGAACCAGGGTAGGCCCGGGCCCAAGGCCCGGTCAAGGCTACCCCTTCAACCCCTCCTCAAAGGTGGCCACCACCCGCCTCTCAAAGGCCAGGTAGAGGAGAGCGATGGGAAGGACGCTAAGGAGGGCCGCCGCCGAGAGGAGACCCCAGTCCGTGGGGTATTTACGCTGGAGGTCGGTGAGCCAGGTCTGCACCGTCCAAAACCGGGGGTCGGTGACCACCACCCGGGGGTAGAGAACCAGGTTCCAGTGGGCGGCGAAGGCCAGCACCCCCGCGGCCACCAGGGTGGGCCGCACCAGGGGGAAGAGGATGCCAAGGAGGAGGACCCCATGCCCCGCCCCGTCCAGCCGGGCCGCCTCCAGAAGCTCCTCCGGCACCGCCCGCATGGCCTGGTAGACCAGGTAGATGACGAAGGGGCTGGCGGCGAAGGGAAGCAGGAGGGCGAAGACCGTGTCCAGAAGGGAGAGGCCTCTGAGGATGCCGTAAAGGGGTACCAGAAGAAGCTCGGCCGGGACGGCCATCAGCACCAGATAAAAGGGCAGAAGGCCAAGCCCCGCCCTTAGGGCGTAGGCGGCGAGAAGGGCGGTGAAAAGCTGGAGAAACACCACCGCGGAGGAGAGGGCCAGGGAGAAAAAAAGGCGGCCCCAAAACCCCTCCTTGGCCAAGCCCCGCACGTTCTCCAGGCTGAAGCCCACCTTGGAGAAGAGCTCCCCCGAGTACACCGCCTCCTTGGGCATGAAGGCGGCGTAGGCCATCCAGAGGAAGGGGAGGGCCACGAAGAGGAGAACGGTCCCCACGAAGAGATGCCCCAGTACCCGGCTCACGCCCCCACTATAGAAGGCGGATGCGCGCATGTCCTCCAAATAGTCCAAGAGGGTGCGCTTCATACCTCCACGAGCTCCTGGAGGACCCGCTTGCCGATATGGGGCTTGAGGGCTTTGGGCGTCACCAGCTCCACCTGCACGCCCAGAAGCCTGCTCAGGTAGCGCTCCAGCTCCACGAACCCCAGGAGGCCCGGAGGGGTGGAAAACTCCACCAAAAGGTCTAGGTCGCTCCGCGGGGTCGCCTCCCCCCGGGCATAGGACCCGAAGACCCCGAGTCGCCGCACACCGTAGCGTTCGGCCAAAACGTGGCGGTGCGACCTCAGGGCCTGGAGGATCTCCTCCAAGGTAGGCTGCCTTTTCTCCCTAACCCGAGCCCCCATGGCGCTCCACGCCCCTATCCTACCTCCGAGGGGAACCGACCCGCGCCGAACAAGAGTATTGGAACCTCGCGGCTAGGGTGAATCATTCCGAGCGGGGTCTTGCTCAGAATAGCCGAGGTGTAGCCGCAAGGAGGCCCACGAAAGTATAACATGCCCCCATGAAGCCCCTTTCCGGCATCAAGGTCCTGGACCTCTCCCGCGTTCTGGCCGGCCCCCTCTGCACCCTGATCCTCGCCGACCTGGGGGCCGAGGTGGTCAAGGTGGAGCCCCCCTGGGGGGACGAGACCCGGGGCTGGGGGCCGCCCTTTTTGGAGGGCGAAAGCGCCTACTTTCTCTCGGTGAACCGGGGCAAGCGGAGCCTGGCCCTGGACCTGAAGACCCAAGAGGGCCAGGAGGTGGTCCGGCGGCTCGCCAGGGAGGCCGACATCCTGGTGGAAAACTTCAAGACCGGGGACCTCAGGCGCTTTGGCCTGGACTACGAGAGCCTAAAGTCCCTAAACCCCAGGCTCATCTACCTCTCCATCACCGGCTTCGGCCACACGGGGCCCAGGGCCCAGGAGCCCGGCTACGACGCCGCCATCCAGGGCTACACCGGCATCATGTCGGTGACCGGGGAGCCGGAGGGCCCCCCCATGAAGGTGGGCGTGGCCTGGATTGACGTGATGACGGGGATGATGGGGGCGGTGGCGGTCCTGGCGGCCCTCCTGGAGCGGGAAAGAAGCGGGGAGGGCCAGCACATAGACCTCTCCCTCTTTGACGTGGGCCTCTTCGCCATGGCCAACCTGGGCGAAAGCTACCTCCTCACCGGGATCCCCCCCAAGAGGCTCGGAAACGCCCACGCCCAGATCGTGCCCTACGGGGCCTTCCCCGCCCAGGACGGCTGGCTCATCCTGGCGGTGGGCAACGACGAGCAGTTCGCCAGGCTCTGCCAGATCCTGGAGCTTCCCGATCTCCCAAAGCGCTTTCCCCGAAACCAGGACCGGGTGGAGGGCCGGAAGGAGGTGGAAGGCGCCCTTTCCCAGGTGCTCAGGACCCGCCCCCGGGCCCACTGGCTGGAGCGGCTCAAGGAGGCGGGGGTGCCCGCCGCCCCGGTGAACGACCTCGAGGAGGCCTTCTCCGACCCCCAGGCCGAGGCCAGGGGAGCGGTCTGGACCCTAGACCACCCCCTCCTGGGCCCCCTCCCCACCCTGGCCAACCCCTTGCGCTTCCTCTCCCGCACCCCCGCTTCCCCGACCCTCCCCCCGCCCCTTCTGGGAGAGCACACGGAAGAGGTCCTTCGGGAGGCGGGCTTCCTTCCAGAGGAGGTCCAGGCCCTTGTGGAAAAGGGGGTGGCGAGAACACCGCCAGAGAAAAGGCAAAGCCCATGAAGCGCCTCCCCGAGCGGGTTCTTTCAACCTAAGCTTTAACCGAAGGCCTCGAGGGCCTGTGGATAACCCTGTGGATAAGTGGCCCCCGGCTGCCCAGCGGCACCCAGCCCGTGGCGCTTAGGGCTGCTTCCTTCCGGACCTGACCCGGTTCACGCCCGGACCGCCGCGCTGGACCGGGGGCTTAGGTAGTATAGCACCCATGGAAGCCCTGAGGCTAGAGGGCATCGGCAAGCGCTACGGCAGGAAGCCCATCCTGGAAGGGGTGAGCCTCACCGTGCGCTCAGGGGAGGTCTACGCCCTAGCGGGCCCCAACGGCTCCGGCAAGACCACCCTGATCCGCCTGGTCACCGGCCTGGCCTTTCCCAGCCAGGGCCGGGCCCTCATCCTGGGCGAGGACGTCCACAAGACCCCCACCGCCAGGCGCCACCTGGGGGCGGTGGTGGAGGCCCCCGCCGCCTTTTACCCCTATCTGACGGGACGGGAGAACCTGCGCCTTTCCGCCTACCTTACCGGGGTCAAGGAAGAGGCCCGCATCGCCGAGGTCCTGGCCCGGCTCAGGCTCCTAGCCGTGGCCGACCAGAAGGTGGAAAGCTACTCCCTGGGCCAGCGGCAGCGCCTGGGCCTGGCGGCGGCCATCCTCCACCGGCCCAAGGTCCTCGTCCTGGACGAGCCCACCAGCGGCCTGGACCCCGAGGGGGTGGATCTGGTCCATGGCCTCCTCCGGGAACTGGCCCGGGAAGGGGTGGCCGTCCTCCTCTCCACCCACCACCTGCAGGAGGTCTCCCGCTACGCCCACAAGGTGGGCATCCTGGGCGGGGGAAGGCTTCTGGACGAGGTGGCGCTCGGGAGCCGGGAGGTCTACCGCCTCGAGGCCCACCCCCTGGAGGGGGCCCTGGCCCTCCTCAAGGCCCTGCCCCAGGTGGCCTCGGCCCGGATCCAAAACGGGGCCATCCTCTTTGAGGGGGAGCGGGAAGCGGTCCTGAAGGCCCTCCTCAATGAGGGCTACCGCGTGGAGGCCCTCTACCCCCAGGGCTTTGACCTCATGGCCTACTACCAGGAAAGGGTGAAGCATGCTTAGGCTCTTCCTCTTTGAGCTCTTCAAGCTCTTTAGGCTCCGCTCCGCGCGGCTTGGGCTTCTTTTCGCCTTCCTCCTCCCCTTTCTCTGGGCGCTGGCCCCGGGCCTCAAGGAGGTCTACGGCCTGGTCCTGGCCTCGGGGTGGCAGGTGGTCTCCTTGAGCCTCCTGGCGGGGATGGAGTTCCTCTTCCCCTTCCTGGTGGTCATGGCGGCGGGCGAGGCCCTGGGGAGCGAGGTGGCCCAGGGCACCTTAAAAAGCCTTCTCCTGAGGCCCCTTCCCCGCACCCTCCTCCTTCTCGCCAAGCTCCTGGCCGTCCTCCTCTACCCCTTCGTCCTCCTGTCCGTGAGCTTCCTGGGCGGCCTCCTGGCGGGCCTATTCCACGGCCTTGGCCCCTTCTACGGGGGCACGGGCCTGGGGGAGGGGGGGTTCGCCGGCGCGGGCCTCCTCACCCCGAAGGAGGCCCTCCTGGAGCTCCTCCGGGCCCACCTCCTGGCCGGGGCGGTCCTCACGCCCCTGGCCTCCCTGGCCCTCCTCTACGCCACCCTCTTCCTCTCCACCGCAGCGGGGGCCCTGGCGGCGGTGGCCACCCTCCTCCTCATGCGCCTCCTGGTGGCCTTCCCTGCCCTCACCCCCTTCCTCCTCACCACCTACCTGGACCTCCACCTGAGACCCCAGGCGGCGGGGCTCGGGCTTTCCCTCCTTTTCATCTACACCGCGGGCTTTGCCCTCCTGGCCGCCCTCATCTTTGAGCGGAAGGACCTCTAGACGAACCGTCCCTCCACCATAAGGGGCTCCCCGTCCAGAAGGAGCCTCCCCTCCTTCAAGGAAAGGACCAGGTCCCAGTGGAGGGCGCTCTCGTTCCTCCCCCCGGTCTCCGGGTAGCTCCGGCCCAGGGCCAGGTGGACCGTGCCCCCCATCTTCTCGTCCAGGAGGATGAGGCCCGTGGACCGGTCCAGGGCGAAGTTGGTGCCGATGCCCACCTCGCCGAGCCGTCTCGCCCCCGGGTCGGTGGCCAGGGCCTCCTTCAGGTAGTCCTCCCCCACCTGGGCCCGGGCCTCCACCACCTCTCCCCTATGGAAGCGGAGGTAAACCCCCTCCACCCGCCTGCCCCCCACGAAGGCGGGCAGGTTGAAGCGGACCTCGCCCTCGGCGGAGTCCTCGAGGGGCCCGGTGAAGACCTCCCCCGAGGGCATGTTGCGCCGCCCGTCGGAGTTCACCCAGGTGCGCCCCGCCACGGAGAGGGTGAGGTCGGTGCCGGGGGCCAGGATGCGGAGGATCTTCCCCTGGGAAAGCCGCCGGATGAGCCCCTCCTGGAAGGCGGCAAGCTCCCGCCAGGCGGCCACCGGGTCCTCCCGGTCCAGGAAGAGGGCCCTTTCCAGGTAGGCCCGAAAGGCCTCGGTGCCCATGCCCGCCCCCACGGCGTAGCCCACCGTGGGGTAGAGGGTGAGGGCCCAGCGCTTCTGCAGGCGGAGCTCGCTTAGGGGCCGCCAGGCCCGCTGGTGCCTGAGGGCGAGGGCAGGGTCCACGGAGGCCCCTTCCAAGGGGTTCTCGGCGGAAAGGACCCTCAGGAACTTATCTGCCTTCTCGTAGAGGGCCCGCTCCACCTCGGGGATGGCCTCCAGCCACCTTCCCCCATGAAGGAGGAAGTCCCGGGCCTCCCCCGGGTAGCCCAGGCGGAAGAGGGGGTAGGCCCCCCGCTGGAGGAGGGCCCGCTTCAGGTGGGGAAGAAGGGGCAGCGCTGGGGTTTCCGCCTCCACCAAGACGGTCTCCCCGGGGGCGGCCTCGAGGCAGTAGGCCGCAAGGAGCTCGGCAAAGCGCGCTTCCACTCTGCTATCATAGGACCAAGATGGAAGAACCCAAAATCACGCCCCTGGCCCGTCGGCTCGCCGAGGAGAACGGCATAGACTGGCGCAGGCTGAAGGGCACGGGTCCGGATGGCACCATCGTGGAGCGGGACATCCTGGCCTTCCTGGCCAAGGTCATGGCCGGGGAGGTGGACCTCCCCCCCATGCCGGAATCGCCCCCGCCCCTGCCCCCCGAGGAGGAGCTGAAGCGGGCCCAGGCCGCTCTGGAAAGGGAAGGGGTGGACCTTGCCGAGCTCATCCCCGAGGCCCCCAAGACCCCCACCCTGCAGGTGGAGGAGGTCCCCGAGGAGGAGCTCGCCCTGGACTTCCCCGAGATAGACCTCCTGGACGAGGAGCCCCTCTTCCTCCCCGAGGAGGAAGAGGCCCTCGAGGCCTGGGAGGAGGACCTTTTGGAAAGGCCCCTCCCCGAGCCCCGGCAAGAGGAGCTTCAGGAGGCCGCCCAGGAGGCCCCTGAACCCGAGGCGCCTCCCGCCCTCGAGGAAGCCCTCCCCACCCAGGAGATCCCCCCAGGCCCTCTCCTGGGGGTGGCCCCCGTGCCCGCGCCCGCCCAAAGCGCCCCCCTTCGGGTCTTCCGCCGGAAGGTGGACCAGACGCGTCTAGGGGAGGCCCTGGCTGCCTTCCACCGGGTCCACGGGGTACCGGAAACCCCTCTGCCCTTCCTCCTCAAGGCGGCGGAAAGGGCCCTCGCCGAGCTGGAGCTCCCCCATAGGCCCCTCCTCGGCCGGGTGGAGGGGGAAAGGGTCAGGGGCCTCAGGCCAAGCCCGGCCTTCCTGGCCCTTTTCCACCAGGAGGGCGGGGAAGAGGGGGAAGGCCTCCTCTGCTTCTTCGGCGAGGAGGAGGTCCACACGGGCCGGCCCAGCCTCTTCCTGGCCCCCGACGGGATCCTCGCCGTCTCAGGGCTGGATGCCCCCCTGGCCAGGAAGCTTCTGGAGCGGGTGGCCCTCTACCTGGAAGACCCCGTCCTCCTGTTGGCCTAGCGCCTTCTCCGCCGCCTCTTCCCCGGAAGGGCTTCCGGGGCCTTCACGCCCTGGAGCCTGGCCTCCAGGGCTCGGATCTCGTCCCTAAGCGCCGCCGCCCGCTCAAAGTCCAGGGCCTCCGCCGCCTGCCACATGAGAAGCTCCAGCTCCGCCAACCGGGCCTTGAGGTCCTCCTCTTCCGAAGGGAGCTCAAAGGGGGCCTCCCCGTACCCCTCGGGGCGGATCACCGCCCGCACCCCCTTCTCCACCGTCTTGGGGACGATGCCGTGCTCGAGGTTGTAGGCCTCCTGGATGGCCCGCCTCCGGTTGGTCTCCCGGATGGCCTTCTCCATGGCCTCGGAGACCTGGTCGGCGTAGAGCCAGACCTCGCCCCTGGCGTTCCTGGCCGCCCGGCCGATGGTCTGGATGAGGCTCCTTTCGCTCCTGAGGAAACCGGTCTTGTCGGCGTCCAGGATGGCCACCAGGCTGACCTCGGGGAGGTCCAGGCCCTCGCGGAGGAGGTTGATCCCCACTAGGGCATCAAAGTGGCCCAGGCGCAGATCCCGGATCAAGGCCTGGCGCTCAAAGGCGTCCAGCTCGTGGTGGAGGTAGCGGGCCCGGATGCCGTGCTCCACCAGAAAGTCGGTGAGCTCCTCGGCCATGCGCACGGTGAGGACCGTGACCAGGGTCCTCTCCCCCCGCTGGGCCCGCTCCCGGATGCCCTCCATGAGGTCCAGGATCTGGTTCTCCGTGGGCTTGACCCGCACCAGGGGGTCCAATAGCCCCGTGGGCCGGATGATCTGCTCCACCACCCGGCCCGAGTGCGCAAGCTCAAAGGGCCCCGGGGTGGCGGAGACGAAGACCACCTGGGAGACCTTCTCCAAAAACTCCTCAAAGCGCAGGGGGCGGTTGTCCAGGGCCGAGGGCAGGCGGAAGCCGTAGTCCACCAGGGTCTTCTTGCGCGCGTAGTCCCCCCGGTACATGCCCTGGAGCTGGGGCACGGTCACGTGGGACTCATCCAGGAAGACCAGGAAGTCCTCGGGGAAGTAGTCCAGGAGGGTGAAGGGGGGCTCCCCGGGGGCCTTGCCCGTGAAGTAGCGGGCGTAGTTCTCCACCCCCGGGCAGGTGCCCATGACCCTCAGCATCTCCAGGTCGTAGAGGGTGCGCTCCTTGAGGCGCTGGGCGTAGAGGACCTCGCCCCGTTCCTCAAAGTAGCGGACCCGTTCCCAGAGCTCCTTCTCTATCTCCTTCAGGATCTCCTCCAGCCCCTCCGGGGAGAGGTAGTGGGTGGCGGGGAAGAGGACGAAGCCCGGAAGCTCCCGCAAGCGTTCCCCGGTGATGGGGTGGACCTGGAGGATGCGCTCCACCTCGTTGCCAAAGAGCTCCACCCGGATGGGCTCGGTCTCGTAGGCGGGGAAGACCTCCAGGACCTCCCCCCTGGCCCGGAAGCGGCCCGGGGAGAGGTCTATCTCGTTCCGCTCGTAGCCCAGGTCCAAAAGCCTCTCCAAGAGGGCCTCCCGGGGGTAGCGCTGGCCCCGTTCCACCACCAGGTTCCGCGCCCGATACTCCCTCGGGTCCCCCAGGCCGTAGATGGCGGAGACCGAGGCCACCACGATCACGTCCCGCCGGGTGAGGAGGCTTCGGGTGGTGGAGTGCCTTAGGCGCTCAATCTCCGGGTTGATGCTGGCGTCCTTCTCTATGTAGAGGTCCTTCCCCGGCACGTAGGCCTCGGGCTGGTAGTAGTCGTAGTAGCTGATGAAGTACTCCACGGCGTTCTCCGGGAAGAGCTCCCGGAACTCCGCCGCGAGCTGGGCCGCCAAGATCTTGTTGGGGGCGAGGACCAAGGCGGGCCGCCCCAGGGCCTCAATGACCTTGGCCATGGTGACGGTCTTCCCCGTGCCCGTGGCCCCGAGGAGGGTGACGTAGCGCTCCCCGTCCCTCAGGGCCTCTAAAAGCTCCCCTATGGCCTTGGGCTGGTCCCCCTTGGGCCCTGGCCCCCGGTAGCGGAAGGTCATCCCTTTGAGTATAGGGACTGGGGTCCCCAGCCCGGCAAGGCCGGGCTGGGGTGAGAAAACCCCCGCCCCTAAGGGGCGGGGGAAGGGGCCTAGGGCCTAGAACCTAGTGGTGTAGGTGACCCGGAAGGTGCGGGCGTGGTCGCCGAGAGAGGTGATGTACTCCCCGTAGTCGGCGCGGAAGTCGTAGTAGGACCAGGTCACGTTGAAGCCGGCCACGGAGCCGCTGACGGAGCCGCTGTTGGTACCGTTGTTCGAGTAGAGGCGGTCGTCCGACGGGTCAAAGGCCCTGTTGACAGCCCCCACCCGGATGCTGGCCACGTTGGACGCCCGGTACTCCCCGTAGCGGGCCTCCAGCTTGGAGCCGGGGAAGAGGAACTCGCCCAAGGAGAGGCCCACGCTCCACTTGAGCTCCTCGACGGGGCTCGGGCCGACCGTCTGCCGCGTCTGCCGCGCGGCCACCTCCCCGGTGAGGCTGGGCTTGAAGGGGAGGCCATCCAGCTTGAGGCTGGCCTGGAGGCCGCCCTTCAGGGTCTCGTCGCCTTGGGTGTTGAAGTTGGGCTCGTGGTAGCGGAAGAGGATCTTGTCCAGGCTCAAGGGGCCCAGGGCGAGCTTGTAGTCCCCGTAGACAGCGAGGCCGAAGTAGGGGGTGGGGGTAGAGGCGCTCGGGAGATTGTACGTGCCCTGCAGGGTGAGGTTGAGGTCCTTGACCAGGGCGTCCTTGGCAGCCCCGTCGTGGCTGAGGGTGCCGGTGATGCGGGCGCTCGTCTGGGTGTCAAGGTCCACGTAGGAGGCCCCGGTCCAGGCGGCGTCGTAGGCAGCCCTCAGGCTGAAGCCGGAGAAGAGGGCCACCTTGGCGGAGGCGCCAGCTTCCGTGGTGATGGTGCCAGGGTTGTAGGGATAGGCGCCGTAGCTATTCAGGTAGCCGCCAAGCTCCACGGGGCCCAGGGGGAGGCCCAGCTCCACGCCCAGGCCTTCCTCATTGGGAGGGTAGGGGGCGGGGTTCTGCCGGCCCGTCACGCCGCCGTAGTACTGCAGGTGATCGGCGGACATGCCGGCCACGCCGTACTCGTACTGGGGGTCCACGGCGTGGTAGTTGGCCTTGAGGCTCAAGGGCCCGAGCTTCCCGTCCAGCTGGACGTAGTAGACCCAGTTGGAGATGGTGGGGTCAAAGTAGTCCCGGAAGTAGATGCCGGTGGCGGGACGGCTGGTGACGAAGAGGCCCTTGACGCTGAAGTCCCCCAGCTTCAGGGTGCCGTCCACGCCCAGGGCGGAGCGGTCGGGGTTGGCTGGAGGAGTGGCAGTAAGGGGCTCGGTGTCGGCCAAGGCGTAGTTCAGGGCCAGGGTGAGGCCCTCCAGGGGCTTGAAGGCGGCGCGGATGCCGAAGTAGCCCCTGTCCCCAAAGATGTCGCCTGAGTCGCCATCCGAAGAAGTCCCCAGGACCACGGTGACCTCCGGGCTCAGGGGAAGCTTGGTCCCCTGGAAGGTGGCCACCACCCCTTGGCGGTGCTCCCGCCCGGCGGGGTCGGAGCGGTTCACGAAGAGGTAGTCGTTGAACCGGAAGGAGCTGGCCCGCCAGTGGTAGACCACGCTGAAGGGCTGGCCGTCCACGGTGCCCTTGAGGGTGGCGGTGTTCAGGCGGAGGTTCGGGGTCGGCGCCCCCGAGGCGATGGCGCTGGCAAGGATCTGGACCGTGGCCTCGCTCACGGCCACTCCAGTGGCGGCGGGGGCGTTGTTCTTGACGCCGAAGTCCAGGGTAAGGCTACCCCCGGTGAGTTGGCGGGAGGCCACGTCTTCCAAGCGGACGTTGGAAGCCACCTGCCCGGTAGGCCCAAACACCCCCGTGGAGAAGGGCGTGGCGAAGAGGCGGTCAATGTCAAAGTCGGTGCCAGCAAGGGTCACAAAGCCATAGGTGGCGGTAAGGGAGCCCTTGATGGAGTACTGCACTTTGGAGAGGTCGGCCACCTGGCTCTCCAGCTTGGAGACCTTCTCGGAGAGGGAGACCAGGTCGGAGCGCAGGGCGGCGGCGAACTCCTGGACGGCGGCCACGTCCTCCTTGGAAGCCAGTTCGTCCAGGTTGATGGCGGGGCCCTCACCCCGCTCGGCCAGAGCCTTCTCCAGAGCGGTCACCCGGTCCTGGAGGGAGAGGACGTCCTGGTTGAGGAGGACGGCCAGCTCGTTGAGGGCCTGGATGGCCTGGGCGTTGGCCTCCACCTGGGTGGCGAGGGCGGCCAGGTCGCCCTTCACGCCCTCCACGTCCTGGGCCAAGGCCTCCAGCTGCTCGGCCAGCTGCTGGGCCTGGGCCAGGGCGGTGTCGGCGGCGATGGAGGCGGCCTCCACCCGGTCCAGGAGGTCCTGGAGGGCGGCCTGGTCCATGCCGGGCTCCACCTCGGGCATGGGCTGGGCCCTGAGCTCCTCGATCAAGGCCTCGAGGCGGGCGATGTCGTCCTTGGTGGCGGCGCTGTCCTCCAGGGCGGAGACCCTAACCCCTAGGGCGGCCAGCTCGGCGGCCAGCTCCTGGATGGCGTTCTTCAGGGCCTCGAGGTCCTCGGGGGACATGGCCTCCATGGTGGGGGAGGTGCCCTTGGCCTTCAGCTCCTCCTCAATCTGCTGCAGGAGGCGGTAGATGATGAGGGCGGCCTGGTAGCGGGTGATGGGCTCGTTGCCCCGGAAGGTGCCGTCCGGGAAGCCAACGACGATCCCCTTGGCCGCCAGGGCCTCCACGGCCTCCTTGGCCCAGTGCCCGGCGGGCACGTCGGAGAACTGGGCTAGACCGAACCCCATGGAGAGGACGGTCAGAAGCCCGGCCAGTAGCGCGACAAGCCTTTTCTTCATATCTCCCAACACCTCCTTTGGAGGTCTGGGACCTTGGCGGGCGAGTTTCCGCGTTTCCTCTCCGCCCTTAGCCCCAGGAGCAAGGTCAGCGGGCGCTGTTCGCCCCGGCTTTGACCTTGCGTCCGCGGATATCATAAAGGCCTCATCCCGCTCTTGTCAAGCCTCTAAGGGTCCCCTATACTTCACCTGGGGCTTTCAGCCCCCAAGGCGGGAAGCGCAGGGGGCCATCTGGCCTCACGAGGTGGCGGACCCCAGCGAGGGGATTACCGGCTTGGGCCGGGAAAGATCGAGGGAATCCGCGGATGCCGCCCGGGGTGTGCCCGCCCCGCCCGCCTTTAGAACCCCCAAGGGAAAGCCGGCCCCGCGAGGGGAGGACAACCGCGGGGGAGGGCCGAAGGAAGGGGGGACTCCCCCCCGGAAAGGGGTTTTATGTGCGGCATCGTCGGGTACATCGGGTTTAGAAAGGCCACGGACGTCCTCGTAGACGGGCTCAGGCGGCTGGAGTACCGGGGGTACGACTCCGCCGGGGTGGCGGTGAAGACGGCGGAGGGCCTGAAGGTGGTGAAGCGCTCCGGGAAGCTTTCCGTCCTGGAGGCCGCGCTAAGGGAGGAGGGGCTTGAGGGCCACCTGGGCATCGGCCACACCCGCTGGGCCACCCACGGGGCCCCCACCGACCCCAACGCCCACCCCCACACCACCGAGGACGGGCGCGTCGCCCTCATCCACAACGGCATCGTTGAGAACTACCTGGAGCTCAAGGAGGCGCTGAAGGCCAGGGGCCACCGCTTCAGCTCGGACACCGACAGCGAGGTCCTGGCCCACCTCATAGAGGAGAAGTACCGGGGCAACCTCCTGGAAGCCCTCAGGAAGGCTTTGCAGGAGGTGCGGGGGGCCTACGCCGTGGTGGCCGTGCACCAGGACCACGAGGAGATCGTGGCCGCCAGGACCGTGAGCCCCCTGGTGGTGGGCCTGGGGGAGGGGGAGAACTTCCTGGCCTCGGACGTGCCCGCCCTTCTGCCCTACACGAGGAAGGTCATCTTCCTCCACGACGGGGACGTGGCCCGCATCACCCGGGAGGGGGTGGAGATCACGGACCTCCTGGGGAACCCCCTCCTGCGGGAGGCGGTGGAGGTGGACTGGAGCCTCGAGGCGGCGGAGAAGGGGGGCTTTCCCCACTACATGCTGAAGGAGATCTACGAGCAGCCCTGGGTCCTGGAGAACACCCTGGGGGGGAGACTCCTGGAGGAGGTGGGGGACGTGGACCTGGGCCTGGAGCTGGACCCCCTGGAGGTGGACCGGGTCCACATGGTGGCCTGCGGGACGGCGGCCTACGCCGGGCTTTACGGGAAGTACCTCCTGGAGGGCCTCGCCCGGATCCCCGTGGAGTGGGACGTGGCCAGCGAGTACCGCTACCGGGACCCGGTGGTGGACGGAAAAACCCTGGCCGTGGCCATCAGCCAGTCCGGGGAGACCATTGACACCCTGGAGGGCCTGCGGGAGGCCAAGCGCAAGGGGGCCAGGACCCTGGGGGTCATCAACGCCAAGGGCTCTAGCCTCACCCGGGAGGTGGAGGCGGTTCTCTACATCCACGCCGGGCCGGAGATCGGCGTGGCCTCCACCAAGGCCTACATGGCCATGCTGGCGGCCATGGCCATGCTGGCCATCCGCTTCGGCCGGGCCCGGGGCACCCTGGGCCAGGAGGAGGCCCGGGCCCTGATCCGGGAGCTCAAAAAGCTTCCCCGCCTGGTGGAGGAGGTCCTGGAGAAGCGGCCCATCGTGGCCCACATCGCCGAGAAGTACCACCAAGCCCAGGACTTCCTCTTCCTGGGGCGGCACGTCCAGGTGCCCACCGCCTACGAGGGGGCCCTTAAGCTCAAGGAGATCAGCTACATCCACGCCGAGGCCTACCCCGCCGGCGAGATGAAGCACGGCCCCATCGCCCTCATTGACGAGCGCCTGCCCGTGGTGGTCCTGGCCACCCAGGGCCCCCTTTACGAGAAGACGCTCTCCAACATCCAGGAGGTGCGGGCCCGGGGCGGGAAGGTGATCGCCGTCGCCACCGAGGGGGACGAGGAGATAAGGAAGCTCGCCCAGGACGTGGTCTACGTGCCCCAGGTCCACCCCCTTCTCTCCCCCATGGTGAGCGTGGTGCCCCTGCAGCTCCTTGCCTACGAGGTGGCCGTCCTCCTGGGCCGGGACGTGGACCAGCCCCGGAACCTGGCCAAGAGCGTCACCGTGGAGTAGCTAGACGATTTCCAGGAAGACCCGCACCACCTTTGGGTCCAAGGTCTTGCCCGCCTGGGCCAGGAGCTCCTCCCGGGCCCGGGCCTCCGGCCAGGCCTCCTTGTAGGGCCTTTGGGAGATGAGGGCGTCCCACACGTCCACCACGGCGAAGATGCGGGCCTCCAAGGGGATCTCCTCCCCCTTGAGCCCCTTGGGGTAACCGGAGCCGTCCCAGCGCTCGTGGTGGTAAAGGACCACGTTCAGGGCCGTCTTTGGGAAGAAGGGGAGGTCCTTTAGGATCTCCAGGCCCACCTCGGGGTGGGTCTTGACCAGCCGCCACTCCCCCGTGGAGAGGGCGGCGGGTTTCTTCAGGATCTCGTCAGGGAGGGCCAGCTTGCCCAAGTCGTGGAAGTAGGCCCCCAGGCGGAGGCCCTCCAGGTCGGGAAAGCCCAGGGCCTGCCCCAGGCGGAGGGCCAGCTCCGCTACCCGCTCCGTGTGCCCTTTGGTCTCCAGGTCCCGGTACTCCAGCACCCGGGAAAGGGCCTTTAAGGCGGCCTCGCGGGTGAGGCGGAGGCGCTCCAGCTGGAAGAGGCGCTCCAGAGACTCCTCCAGCCTCCTGGCCACCATTTTCAGCGCGGCCTCGTCCTCCTGGCGGTAAGGGATGGCTTCCCCAAAGCTTCCTAAGGCCAGGACCCCGTAGCGCCGCCCCTCGGGCTTGAGGGGGACCAGGAGGGCGGAGCGGAGGCCGCTTTCGGCGTAAGGCCTCAGGGCCCCGGGGAAGCGGGCGTAGTCCTCCACGTAGACGGGCCCCTCCCAGAGCCTGGGGTGGCCCAAGAGCCCCTCCCCAAAGCGGATGGGGTGGGCCTCGTAGAGGCGGGGGAAATCCGGGGGGTAGCGGCCTGCCTTCACCGCCGGCCGCACCTCCCCCTCCTGGAAGAGGTAGAGGGCCCCCCCGTGGTAGGGGGTGAGGCGGAGGAGGGTCTCTAGGGCCTCCTGGGCCATGACCAGGGGCTCCCGGGAGGCCTCCAGGGCCAGGGTGAGGTCCAGGAAGGCCTTGTATCGCTCCGCCTCGAGGCGGGCCGTTTCTAGGGCCTCAATCCGGGAAAGGACCATCCCCGCCGCCTCGGCCAGGGCCTGAACCAGGAAGCGTTCCTCGGGCAGGATCTCCCCCACCCCCCCGGCGGTGTCCAGGGAGAGCACCCCCAGGACCTGCCCCTCCGGGCTCCGTAGGGGCACCCCCAGGTAGACCCCGGCCTGCCGCTTCCCCGAGAGGAAGACCACCCTGGGGTCCTGGGAGACATCGGGGAGGAAAAGGGGCTCCCCCTTTTCCAGGACCTCCCAGGAAACCCCCTGCCCCCGGGAAAAGCGGACCCCCAGCTTGGAGGGGGAAAGCCCCGCCGCCGCCACCAGCTCCATCTGGTCCTCCTCCGGCCGGTAAAGCCAAAGGAGGACGGAAACCGCCCGGGTATTCTCCTTAAGGGCCTGGACGGTCCTGGCGTACACCTCTTCCCTCGTGGTCAGGGGCGAGAGGAGGCGGAAGGCCTGGGCCAGGGCCTCGAGGCGCTTCAGCTCCAGGGCCTTGGTACCCATGTCCAGACTAGCGTACCAGGAACGGGCCCCGGTCCGCGGGGACCCAGCCAAGGCTGGGTTCAGCCTCAAAGGCCCGCTTCCAGGGGAAGGCCACCCTGCGAAGGACCACCCGCCGGCCCTCCAGGACCAGGTGGGGCCAAAGGGCGGCCACCTCTCCGGCCCCCTCCGGCAGGGGCTCGGGGAAACGGGCCCGCACCCAGGGCCTCCCCACCTCCCCCCACCAGTAGCCAAAGTAGGCCTCGGCGAGCCGCAGAAGCCGCCCCTCCCGGTCCCCCAGGAAAAGCCCTCCCTGGGCCAGGGCGCTCCCCAGGTTGTTGGCGGGGGTGCCCCAGGCGGCGTAGGCGAAAAGCCGCCCGTAGAGGCCCAGGCCTTGGAGGTAGGCCATGAGCCCGGGGTCCCCCCGGTTCACCCGGGAAAGGTCGGCCAGGGCCACGGGGTGGCGGGCCATGAGGCGGAGGAGGTCCAAAGCGGCCTGGCGGGGGCTCTTCCCGCCGTAGACGTAAAGGACCAGGTCCGGCCCCTCCTCGAGGGCCGTGGGCCTGGCGGCAGCGCTTCCCAGAAGGCGGGCCACCGTCTCCTCCAGGGGAAGGCCCTCGTAGGGGGTCACCTGCCGGGCCAAGGCGGGGGTCTCGTAGACCACGGCCACCTTAAGCCCGGGCCTCGAGGCCCTGAGGAGCAAAACCTGCCCCGCCTCGTCGGCCCCGGGGCGGGAGGGGTAAGGGAGGAGGGCGGCCTCCCTGGGCGCGGGGGAGCCCCGGACGGCGTCGTCCCAGACCGCCTCCAGATACACTCCCCCAAGCCCCGCCCAGGGGGCGAGGGCCTTGAGAACCTGAAGGTTCCTCTCCCTGAAGGTGGCGTCCCACCGGGGAATGACCCCGAAAAGGTAGACCTCGCCCCCATGGCGCACCTTCCAGGAGAGGAGGGGAAGGAGCCGGGCCAGGGCGTCCTCGGGGGCGAGGGGGAGGTGGCGGCTTTGGAGAAGCCCCCCGTAGGCCAGGACATCCAGACTGGCCACGAGGCGCTGGCCTGGCGTGGCGAGGAGCCAGGCGCGAAGCCTCCCCGCGTCCGCCCCTTCCGGCCCCCTATAAGCCTCCCTGGGAGGGCAGAGAACGGGCCCCCAGGCGCACGGGGCCAGGTTGGGAGGGCGGTCGTCTAAGGGCAGGTAGAGGGTCTGGCCCAGGGCCAGGGCCAGAAGGGGGGCTAGAAAGAGGGCGGGCCTCAACCCCTGACCGCTTCTTCCCTCTCCGCCAGGTACTTCTCCGCCATCATGGCCGCCCGGGTCCCGGCCCCCACGCTGGTGGTCAGCTGGCGGTAGATGGGGTCGGCCACGTCCCCGGCGGCGAAGATGCCCGGGACCGAGGTGAAGACCTCGTCCCGAACGGCGATGTAGCCGTCGGGCCTCAGCTCCACCACCCCCCGGAGAAAGCCGGTGTTGGGCTCGTGGCCGATGAAGACGAAGACCCCGTCCGTGGGGTAGACGTACTCCTCCCCGGTCTTCAGGTTCTTGAGCCGCACCCCCGTCACCTGCTCCTCCCCCAGGATCTCCGTGACCACGTGGGAAAAGAGGAAGTGCATCTTGGGGTTCTGGAAGGCCCGGGCCTGGGCCATCTTGTTGGCCCGAAGCTCGTCCCGGCGGTGGACCAGGGTCACCTTGCGGGCGAACTTGGTGAGGAAAAGCCCTTCCTCCACGGCGGCGTCCCCCCCGCCCACCACCACCACCTCCTTATCCCGGTAGAAGAACGCGTCGCAGGTGGCGCAGGTGGAAACCCCCCGACCGTAGAACTTCTCCTCCCCCGGGACCTGGAGCTTCCTGGGGTTGGCCCCGGTGGCGATGATGACGACCCGGGCGGGGTAGTTCCCCTCAAAACCCCGCACCAGAAAGCCCTCCTCCGTCCTCTCCAGGCCCTGCACCTCGTCCATGACGATGCGGGCCCCGAACTTCTCCGCCTGCTTTGCCATCCTGCCCGCCAGCTCCGGCCCAGAGATGCCCTCGGGGAATCCGGGGTAGTTCTCCACCTCCTCGGTCTGGGCGATCTGCCCGCCGGGGAGACCCTTTTCCACGATCACCGTCTTCAGGCCGCCCCGGCCGGCGTAGATGCCCGCCGTGAGGCCCGCGGGCCCCCCGCCGATGATGACCACGTCGTAGGTTTCCTCCTTCCCGCCCTTTTGCCCGAGCCCAGTCAGGGTGAACTCCATGCCGTCCTCCTTTACCTCCCTTTACCTCCTCCAAGGCCACTTTACACCCCACCTATACAGGGTGGGGGTATTAGCCCTACTGATTCTGCTGGAAGGGAGAGGTTGGGTCAAGGGAAGAAAGCGGCCGAGCCGCTTTGGTGACCCCAGGGGGATTCGAACCCCCGTCTCGGCCTTGAGAGGGCCGTGTCCTAGGCCTCTAGACGATGGGGCCGCGGTGCGGCTCGGCGCTTTGGTGACCCCAGGGGGATTCGAACCCCCGCCGCCGCCTTGAAAGGGCGGTGACCTAACCGCTAGTCGATGGGGCCAAAGTTTGGCTGGGGTGCGTGGACTCGAACCACGACCGGCGGATCCAGAGTCCGCTGTCCTGCCGTTAGACGACACCCCAGCGCAGCGTGCCCGATCCCTCGGGCAGAGGATATGGTACACTCTGAAGGGCAGATTGGCAAGCCCCTTCGGGTCCATATGGAGGAGAGCCTTTTAGAGATCCTGAGCCGGTATGTCTCCCCCCGGGCGGCGGAAAGCCTCCTGGGGCGGGCTACCGAGATGAGGAAGCCCGCAAATCCCGGGGAGTGGGCCAGGCTGGTGGAAGGGGTCATCTGGCCTGAGCTTAGGCGCCTTCTGCCCTTCCAGGAGATGCCCCCTGAGCTGAAGGCCTGGGTGCGGGAGATGAAGGCGTTGGCCGCCCAAGAAGCGGAAGGCGAGGAGCAAGAACAAGAAGAGGAGGAAGAGCTTCGCCTCGAGGCCGTGGACCTGGAAGACCCCGCCGCCCGCACCGCCTTGGCCCAGCGCCTGGCCCGCCTGGAGGGGGTGGTGGGGGTGGTGGTGGCCGGGGAAAGCGGCCGGGAGGAGCTCTTCGCCGGGGAGCCCGTCCCCCTGGACCCCTTTCACCTCCTTCTGAAGCGGCAGGGGTACCAAACCTTTTACGGCCTTTTGCAGAATAATCTGGTAGCCATGAGGGCGCTGGGGCAGGGGTACATCGGCCTTGTGGCCCGGAAGGAGACCAACGTGGGCCGCCTCCTCCATAACCTGAGGCGGCTTACCAACCTATCGGAGGTGGAGGGATGAAGAGGTGGCTTTTATTGGTGGCGCTTCTCGGTCTGGCCCTGGCCGCGCCCCTTCCCCAGGTCTACGACCGCCTGGAAGCAACCCTGGCCCGGGTGCGCCTGGATAACCCCACAGGGGCCCTGGCCGCCCTGGACCAGGCCCAGGGACTTCTGCGCCAGGAGGCGGAGGGGCTTCCCCCGGTCCTTCGGGACGCCGCCATAAGCAACCTCCAGGAGGCCCGGCAGGCGGTGCTTCGGAAAAGCCCGGTAGACCTCGAGGCCCGCCTCCTCCTGGTGCGCCACCTCCTGGGCAAAGCCCTTTACGACGGCTTCTTCACCGCGCAAGGGGAGGAGAAGGCCCTCTACCTCAGCCGCCTGGTGCGGGCCACCGGCCTGGGGCAGGGCGCGGTGAGGGAGGTGGCGGGCCTGCCCCCTGAGGAGGCCAGGAAGCGTCTGGAAGGGCGCTACCTGGCCCTCATGGCCCAGGACCTGGCCCAGGCCCTTGCCGCCACCTCCCGCCCCCAGGCCTACCTGGCCCTGGCCCGGGCCTACGCCCGCTACCTGGTGATCCAGGATAGCCAAAGGAGCACCCTCAAGGCCCAGGACTTCATCCAGGCCCTGGCCAAGGTCTCGGGCGGGGAGGCCTTCCGCCCGGAGGTGCAGGAAATCCAGAAAAAGGTTCTGGCCTGGAGGGAGGCTCTCAGGCCGGGCGCCGCGGCCCCAGTTCCCAAACCCCAGGCCGGCACCCCGGCCCCCCCTCCCGCCCCAAGCCCCGCCACCCAGGCCCCATCCCTGCCCCAGGCCAACACCCCGGCTCCAGCACCCTCCTCTCCTCTTCCAGTCCAGGAAAGCCCCCAGGTGGAAACCTTTTACGTGGCCTCTTGGGCAGACCCCGCCCTTAGGGAGCGCCTGCGCCGGGTAGCCTACGACTTGGGCTTCGCCTACTACCAGGACTTTCTGGAGGCCCTCACCCAGACCCAGCTCCAGCTGGGCCTGGCCACCGCCGCTCTGGGTCAGGGAAACCAAGGGGAGGCCAGGGCGCATCTGGAGGCAGCCTTTTGGAACTTCTCCGCCAAAATAGAGCCCCTGGCCGCCCTGGTGAACCCCAGCCTCACGGAAAGGACTCTAAGAGCCCTCACCCGCCTGACCCAGGCGGTGGGGGTGCGGGCCATAGATGTCTTCCCCGTGTACGAGGCCTTGGAGGAGCTAGGCCGCCAGTTCCGTACTGGCCCTAGGGAAACCCCCTGGCTAGACTTCCGGCTTAGCCTTCTGAACTTGGTGGGCGTTTCTAGGGCGGTCTTCTTCCTCCTGGCCGCGGCCTTGGCCTTTTTCCCCCTCTACCTCATCCGGCTCACCTTCGGCGGGCGCAACGTCTACTGGAACCTCCTAGGCCTGGCCTTCCTCTTCCTCCTTCTACCCATCCTGGCGGAGGGGCTTTCCTACTTCGGCTCGGTCATGGCCGAGTACGGGGGCCTACCCTGGCTGGCTGCTTTGGCCAACTTCTCCATCGGCCAGGGCCTCCTCCCGTACCTGACCTGGGGTTTCACGGTGTTCCTGGTGGTGGCCCTGGCGGGGGCGGGCCTACGGGGTATCGCCGCCCAGTTCGGCCTCCTGAAGGAGCGGGGGGCGGAGGTGACGGCCAGCGGGATAGAGAGCAAGCCCGCCACCACCCTCACCAGCGAGACCATCGTGGAGTGGGACGAGGAGTTCTAAAGTACCCCACCGCGGCTTTCGCCGCGGTGGGGCCCCAAAAGAAAGGGCGCAGGGGAGTCTAGGGGAAGGTTTTGTATAGCAACGGGCAACCACTTAGCGCCAGAAGAGGGGCCCCGGCAAAACCCCCTGCGGCCTTGACTGCGCCGCGGGGGCTACTCTAGGCGGGTCCCCGGCAAAACCCCGTAGCCCCGGGCCCAGTCGGCGGCGGGCATGGGACGCCGGCCCTCGGGCTGGACCTCTAAAAGCCGGATGAGCCCTTCGCCCGTCCCCACCAGGACCCCCTCCCGGTCCACCGCCTGGACCACGCCGGGCTCTCCTTGACCCGGTTCAGGGCGCATCTTTAGAACTTTGACCCGCCTGCCCTCGTGGAAGAAGTAACTCCCGGGCCAAGGCTGGACCCCCCGGTGGCGGTTATAGATGGCCTCGGCGCTTTCCCCAAAGCGAATCCTCCCCTCCTCCTTGGTGAGGAGGGGGGCGTAGCTGGCCTCGCCCTCCTGGGGCGTGGGCGTGAGGTGGGGAAGGTCCTGCAAAACCTTTAGGAGAAGCTCTATGCCCTTATCCCTTAGGCGCTCGGCGAGGGCCACCGCGTCCTCCTCCGGCAGGATCTCCGTGCGCCAGAGGGCGTAGAGGGGGCCGGTGTCCAGCCCCTCCTCGGTCTTCATGATGGCCACCCCGGTCTCCTTCTCCCCCCGGATGAGGGCCCAGGGCACGGGGGCTGGGCCCCGGTACTTGGGCAAAAGGGAGGGGTGGAGGTTGAGGAAGCCGTAGGGGGGAACCTCGAGGACCTCCTTGGGCAGGATCTTGCCGTAGGCGGCGGTGACGGCCACCTCTGGACTTGCGGCCCGGAAAGTCTCCAGGAACTCCTCGTTCCCCTTGAGGCGCTCGGGCTTGAGGAGGGGGAGGCCGTGCTCCAGGGCGTACTGGGCCACGGGGCTCGGGGCGGGCTTCAGGCCCCTACCTTTGGGCTTATCGGGCTGGGTCACCACCAAGACCACCTGGTGGTGGCGGTTTAACGCGTCCAGGACAGGCACCGCCCAGGAGGGGGTGCCGAAGAAGGCCACCCTCATTGGGAAAGCTCCTTCAAGAAGGCCCGGGCCTCCTTTTGGAAGCGGGCGAGCTCGGCCCGGTGCTCCTCCAAGAAGGCCTCCCGCTTGGGCTTGGGCAGGCGCTCAAAGAAGAGTACGCCCTCCAGGTGGTCTATCTCGTGCTGGAACACCCGGGCCATGTATCCCTCCAGCTCCAGCGTCCTCTTGCGCCCCTCCTCGTCCTGGAACTCCACCCGGATGCGCTCGGCCCGGGGCACCTCCTCGGAGTAGAGGCCGGGCAGGGAGAGGCACCCCTCGAGCCCCTCCACCAGCCCCTCCCGGTGGGTGATGACCGGGTTGACCACCACGTAGACCTGGCGCACCAGGTCCCTCAGGGGCCTCTCCTCCTCATCGGGCTCGTCGGCGTACTCCACGGCCACGAAGAGCCTCTGGGAAAGGCCGATCTGCGGGGCGGCAAGCCCCACCCCCCGGGCCTCCCACATGGTCTCCAGCATGTCCTCGGCGAGCTTCTTGAGGCCGGAAAAGTCCTGGACGGGGCGGGCCTTCTTCCGCAGAACCGGGTCCCCGTAGAGGCGGATGGGGTAGATCATCCCGCCTATTTTAGCGCAAACCGGGCCCTTCCCAAAACCTGGCCCAGGGGCCTCACCCCCGGAGGCAGGGTGAGGAGAAAGGGGCCCGCCACCTCCCCGGGCCGGAAGCCCTCCTGGGGCCTGGCCTCCACCTCTTCAAGGCCCTCCAGAACCTCCCTGGGCCCCACCACCTCCACCTCCTTGGGGGCGTAGTCCAGCACCTCGAGGCCCTCCGGGGCCTTTAGGACCAGGGGGAGCACCTTGCGGAACAGGGGCTCCTCCCGGGCCACCACCCGCGCCTTGGGCGGGGAGAGGGTCACCGCGGGCAGGGGGCCTTCCGGCCCGAAGGCGGTGAGGGCCACCTCCTCCCCCTGGTCCAGGCCAACGGCCGCCACCGCCGCCTCCACCTGGCTCCTGGGGCCTCTGGCCTCCACGAAGGCGGGCTCGGTGCGCACCCACACCCCCTGGGCCAGGACCTCCACCGGCAAGGGACGGCTCAAAAGGGCCTCCCCCCGCCCCTCCACTCTGGCCGGGCGCACCTCCAGGACCTCCACCCCCCGGGGGGCGGCCACGCGCACCTCCCGGCTGAAGGCCCCCTCGGCCCCGGAGAGGTCCAGGTAGGCGGAGACGGGGGGCGTGCCCTCCACCAGGGGGGCGGGGCCCCGGAGGCGCAGGAGGACCTCCCTGGGCACCCCCTCCGCCACCCGGTCCCCTTCCAGGCCCACCACCTGGAGGGGAGCGCTCAGGGCCCTTTCCACCACGGGGGCCCGCTCCTTGAGGGAGTACCAGACGGCCAGGGCGGCCAGGAAGGAGAGGAGGAGGGCGGGCCAGTCACGCATGCAGCGCCTCCTTGAGCCGGGCCCGCAGGGCCTCGAGGCTGAGGGGCGGGGAGAGCCTCCCCCCCTCGGCCAGCCGGACGCTCCCCGTCTCCTCGCTCACCACCAGGACCAGGGCGTCGGAGACCTCGGAGAGGCCCAAGGCGGCTCGGTGCCGGGTGCCGAGGCCCACCTGGGCCTCGGAGAGGGGAAAGAGACACCCCGCCGCAAGAAGCCTCCCCTCCCGCAGGATGGCCCCTCCGTCGTGGAGGGGCGTCCCGGGGTAAAAGAGGGTCACCAGCAGGCGGGCGGAAAGCCTGGCCTCTAGGACCTCCCCCGTGGCAGCGTACTCCCCCAAAGGGGTGCGCCTTTCCAGGGCGATCAGGGCCCCGTACCGCCTTTCGGCGAGGCGGGCCACCCCCAGAAGGAGCTCCTCCAGGGCCAAGGAGGTGGCCCTGGGCCCCTGGGGACGGCCCAGGCGCTCCAGAAGCCCCCTGAGCTCCGGCTGGAAGACCACGATCAGGGCGAAGGCCCCCAGCGTGGCGGCGTTGCCCAGGATCCAGGAAAGGGTGGCAAGCCCCAGGAGGTTGGCCAGGAACCAGACCAGAAGGTAGACGAGAAGCCCCCGGACCAGGTTCAAGGCCCGGGTGCCCACGATGAGGCGCCAGAGGGAGTAAAAGAGGGCGGTGACGAGAAGGATGTCCAAAAGGTCACGCCAGGTGAAGGCCATGGCCTACACCAAGCTCTTCCCCGGCCCCTCCCAGGCGAGCCCGAAAAGCCTGGCCCAGGTGGCCCCCAGGTCGGCGAAGCTCTCCCGGGTGCCCAGGTCCCCCCTGACCCCCGGGCCCACCCAGAGGAGCATCCCGTACTCCCGGGTGTGGTCCGTGCCCAAGAAGGTGGGGTCGTTGCCGTGGTCGGAGACCAGAAAGAGGTGGTCCTCCGGGCCCAGGGCGGAAAGGAGCCGGGGGAGGAAGCGGTCCACCTCCTCTAGGGCCCTGGCGTACCCCTCGGGGTTTCGGCGGTGGCCGTACTTGGCGTCAAAATCCACCAGGTTGGTGAAGACGAGGCCGGAAAAGCCCTCTTCCATGAGGGCCAGGGTCTTCTCCAGGCCGCCCTTGTTGTCCTTGGTCTTGACCGCCCGGGTGAAGCCGCGCCCGGCGTAAATGTCGGGGATCTTGCCCACGCCCACCACCTCGAGGCCCCCTTCCTTCAAGACGTCCAGAACGTTTCTGGGAGGCTCCAGGGCGAAGTCCCGCCGGAGGTGCTCCAGGCGGTAAAAGGCCCCGGGCTCCCCGGCGAAGGGCCGGGCGATGACCCGGGCCACCTGGTGCTCGCCCCTTAGCGTCTCCCGGGCCACCTGGCACCAGTGGTAAAGCTCCTCCAGGGGGACTCTCTCCACGTGGGCGGCCACCTGGAAGACCGAGTCCGCCGAGGTGTAGACGATGGGGTAGCCCGTCTTCAGGTGGGCCTCCCCGTAGTCCCGGATGGCCTCGGTGCCGGAGTAGGGGCGGTTGAGAAGCCACCCCCCCACCCCGATCCGCTCCGCCCAGGCCCGAAGGAGCTCCTCGGGAAAGCCCTCGGGGTAGGTGCGGAAGGGCTTTTCCAGGTAGATGCCCACGAACTCCCAGTGCCCGGTGGTGGTGTCCTTGCCCGGGTTCACCTCCCGCATGCGGCCAAAGGCCCCTTTGGGCTCCTTGGGCCTGGGCAGGGTGTGGACCCCGGCCACCCACCCCAGGCCCAGGTCGGCCAGGTGGGGCAGGGCCACGCCCGTCTTGAGGACGGTGTGGTCCAGGGTGTCTGCCCCCTCGTCGCCGAAAAGGGGGGCGTCCGGCAGGTAGCCCAGGCCCACCGAGTCCAGGACGATGGCCACCACCTTCATCTAAGAGCGAAGCCCCCCTTCGTCCTCCTCTTCCTCTTGGGCCAGGGCCATGATCTCCTCCGGGGACATCTCCGAGAGGGCCCGGACCGCCTGGAACTCCTCCACCAAGCCCTGGATCTCCTCCATGGCCTCCTCCAGGGAAAGCTCCCCGTCCCCGTACTCCTCCAGAACCTCCTCTATGGCCTCCAGGATCCCCACCGCCGCGCTGGCCTGCGAGAGGGCCTGGGCCAGCTCCGAAAGCTTGTCCGCCAGGTCCATGCTCCCATGCTACCCCAAAAGCTCCGCCAGGCGGGAAAGGGCCCGCCCGTACTTTTTGGCGAAGGCCCCGTGGCGGTAGGTCTCGGGGAAGAGGGCCTCGAGGGGGGCCCCCGAGGCCTTGAGCTCCAGGCCCAGGTTGTAAACCTGGTCCACGAAGTGGACGAAGCGGAGGGCGTCGTTCTGGTCGGGGATGGGCTCCAGGCCCCGCAGGTAGACCACCTCCACGCCAACGAAGAGGTAGCGGTAGCGGATGGGGTGGAGGGCGCGGAGGTGGGCCAGGAGCTCGGGGAAGGCGTCCAGGGTCTTGGGCCTGGGGTCTTCGTGGAAGCGTCTAAGAAGCTCCTCCTCCCCCCAGGGCCGGGGGAGGCCCTTGGCTTCGCGGTGGCGGTAGTCCTCCCCCTCTATCCTCTCCACGGCGAAGCGCCTGGCCAGGCCCTGGATCTGGTGGCGGAACTGATCGGCGTTGAAGCGCCCCTCCCCCAGGGCCCCGGGCGGGGTGTTGGAGGTGGTGGCCACCCTGAGGCCCTTGTCCATGGTGAGGGCCAGGAAGTGGGTGGCCATCTGGGCGTTGCCGGGGTCGTCCAGCTCAAACTCGTCTATGAAGAGGTAGCGGAGGCCAGAAAAGCGCCTCGCTCCCTCCTTGAGGCCCATGAGGCCCAGGGCGTAGGTGAGCTCCTCAAAGGTGAGGAAGGCCTTGGGGCCCGGGGCCTCCCAGTAGGCGGCCACCAGGAGGTGGGTCTTGCCCACGCCAAAGCCCCCGTCCAGATAGATGCCCTGGGGGCCCGGCATCCTGGGCCGGAGGAGGCCCCGGGGGCGGTCCCTTACCCAGCTTCGCAGCCGCTCCTTGGCCAGGGCCTGGGAGGGGTAGCGGGGGTCCGGGTGGTAGGTGGCGAAGGTGGCCCCCTGGAAGCGGGGGGGCGGGACGAAGCTTTCAAGAAGCTTCTCCAGGTTGACCTCGGGGTAGCGCTCCGTGAGGCGCATCGCCCCCTAGGTTAGCCCAAGGCCCCGGCAAAAGGCGCCCTATGCTACCCTTAGGGGGTATGGTGCGGCTTTACGGCATCCCCGGGTGCGGTCCCTGCGAGATCGTGAAGATGTTCCTGGAAAGAAACGGCGTTCCCTACGAGTTCGTGAACGCCAAGGCCGACCCCGAGGCCGCCAAAAAGATCGCCGAGCTGGTGGGAAGCCCCACGGCCGGGGTGGTGCTGGAGTGGCGGGGGCGCCTCGAGGCCATCCGCGGGGTTTCCCCGCAAAGCCTGAATGCCTGGCTCGCCCGCTACCGGGAAAGCGCCTAAGTACCCCGCCGTAGCTCTTGCCACGGCGGGGGCCCCAAAAGGGCGCACCAAGGCCTAGGGAAAGGCTTTCTATGGTGAACGGATAGCCACTTAGCCCAGGGCCCTCAGGTGGTGCTCCTCGTGGTAGGCGGCGGCCCTCAGCCAGCCCAGGGCGGTGAGGGGGCCAAAGAAGGGGTGGGGGAAGGTAGCGGGGTTATCGGGGTCGGCCTTTTCCGCCTCCTCCAGGAGAAAGCCCCGGGCCCTCTCCAGTAGGGCCAAAACCTCCTCCAGGCTTAGCTCCCCTTTGGGCTGAACAGGCTCGGGGGCCTGGGGCTTCCCCTCCTTGAACTCCCCGGGGACGAAGGGGACGGGGGGAAGGTTCTCCCCCGCCGCCACCCGCCTGAGCCGCCTCAGGACCCGGGCGGTGGAGTCCTCCACCAGGGCCACGTGCTCGGCCACCATGAGGGGGGTCCAGGCCCCGGGGCGGAGGGGAGCGGTGAGCCAGGAGGGCTCAGCTTCCCTCAGGTGGGCCAGGAGGGCCTGGCGGCTTTGGGCGAGCCGGGCTAAGACCTCCTCCTTGTTCCCATAGACGTCCAGGTTCACCATGATGCCCCATTCTACCCGCGGGTATAATCCCCCCATGCTCACCGTGGACCTTGCGGGCAAGAAGGCCCTGGTCATGGGGGTCACCAACCAGCGAAGCCTGGGCTTCGCCATCGCCGAGAAGCTCAAGGAGGCGGGGGCGGAGATCGCCCTAAGCTACCAGGGGGAGAGGATCCGCCCCGAGGCGGAGAAGCTGGCCGAGGCCCTGGGCGGGGCCCTCCTCTTCCAGGCCGACGTCACCAAAGACGAGGAGCTAGACGCCCTCTTTGGCGGCCTGAAGGAGGCCTGGGGGCACCTGGACTACCTGGTCCACGCCATCGCCTTCGCCCCCAGGGAGGCCATGGAGGGCCGGTACCTGGACACCAGGCGGGCGGACTGGCTTCTGGCCCTCGAGGTCTCCGCCTACTCCCTGGTGGCCGCGGCCCAAAGGGCCGAGCCCCTCCTCAGGGAGGGGGGTGGGATCGTCACCCTCACCTACTACGCCAGCGAGAAGGTGGTGCCCAGGTACAACGTGATGGCCATCGCCAAGGCGGCCCTCGAGGCCAGCGTCCGCTACCTGGCCTATGAGCTCGGCCCCAAGGGGGTGCGGGTGAACGCCATCTCGGCGGGGCCGGTGCGCACCGTGGCCGCCAGGAGCATCCCCGGCTTCACCAAGATGTACGACCGGGTGGCCCAGGTGGCCCCTCTAAGGCGCAACATCACCCAGGAGGAGGTGGGGAACCTGGGGCTTTTCCTCCTTTCCCCCCTGGGAAGCGGCATCACCGGCGAGGTCATCTACGTGGACGCCGGCTACCACATCATGGGGATGGAGCTAGAGAAAGCGGGCGAAAATCCGGGCTAGGGCCTCGAGGTCTTTGGGGTCCACACCGTGAGTATACCGGGCTAAGGCCTGGATCGCGACGAGGCTTTTCTTCGCCCTCACATTCACCGCACCCCTGGGGGCGTACCATGGCCCCATGGAGGGCGTCCTCGGGCTCCACCACATCACCTGCGTGGCCGGCGACCCTCAGGAGAACCTGGACTTCTACCTGGGGGTGTTGGGTCTGCGCCTGGTCAAGCGGAGCGTGAACCAGGACGACCCCACCGCCTACCACTTCTTCTACGCCGACGGGCTGGGCACCCCGGGCACCGCCCTCACCTTCTTCTCCTGGCCCCACCTCCCCCCCAATCGCTTTGGGGTGGGGCAGGCGGTGGAGGTAGCCCTGGCCGTGCCCCAAGAAAGCCTCGGCTTCTGGGAAGCCCGCCTGGCCCGCTACGGCAGGCCCCTGGCAAAGGGGGAGCGCTTTGGCTTTCCCGTCCTCCTCTTCCCCGACCCCCACGGCCTGCCCCTGGCCCTAGCGGCCGCCCAGGGCCCGGGCCTCCCTTGGGAGGACAGCCCCGTCCCCCCAGAGCACCAGGTGCGGGGCCTTCTGGGGGCCCGGATCCTGGAGCGGGAGGTGGGGCCGACCCTGGCCTTCTTCCAAGAGGTCCTGGGCTACCGCCAGGGGGAAGGCCCTGTCCTAGAGCAGGGGGGATCTTTCCTGGAGGTCCAGGCCCTCCCCGAAGGGCGCCGGGGGGCCTTGGGGGTGGGAGGGGTCCACCACCTGGCCTTCCGGGTGCGGGACGAGGCCCACGCCCTCACCCTCCGGGAAAGGGTTTTGGCCCGGGGGCTACGGCCCACCCCCCTTATAGACCGCTTCTGGTTCCGTTCCGTTTACTTCCTGGAACCCGGGGGGGTGCTCTTAGAGCTGGCCACGGACGGGCCCGGCTTCGCCGTGGACGAGGACCCGGAGGACCTGGGGGAGCGCCTCGTCCTTCCCCCTTGGCTTGAGGGGAAGCGCCCGGCCAT
Organism: Thermus aquaticus; assembly: GCF_001280255.1. NCBI lineage: Bacteria > Thermotogati > Deinococcota > Deinococci > Thermales > Thermaceae > Thermus > Thermus aquaticus. The sequence continues at coordinate 462,965 of NZ_LHCI01000106.1, forward strand.
AGAGGCCGCCCTCCCCCCCATCCGCCTCCCCGGGATAGCCCGCTGAACCACCTCCGGGCGGGAACGTAGCCCGCCCAGGGGTTTCCTCCTTCCCATGGGCTACCATGGGAAGGATGAGGCGTCCTACCCCCACGGTCTGGGTGGGCCGCGTCCCCCTGGGAAGCGCCCACCCCATCGCCGTCCAGTCCATGACCAACACCCCCACCCAGGATGTGGAGGCCACCACCGCCCAGGTCCTGGCCCTCCACCGGGCGGGGAGCGAGATCGTCCGCCTCACGGTGAACGACGAAAAGGCGGCCCAAGCCGTGCCCAAGATCAAGGCCCGCCTCCTGGACCAGGGGGCGGAGGTGCCCCTGGTGGGGGACTTCCACTTCAACGGCCACCTCCTCCTGCGCAAGTACCCCAAGATGGCCGAGGCCCTGGACAAGTTCCGCATCAACCCCGGGACCATGGGCCGGGGTACCCACAAGGACGAGAACTTCCGCGAGATGGTCCGCATGGCCATGGACCTGGGGAAGCCGGTGCGCATCGGGGCCAACTGGGGGAGCCTGGACCCCGCCCTCCTCACCGAGCTCATGGACCAAAACGCCCGGCGCCCCGAGCCCAAGGAGGCCCACGAGGTGGTCCTCGAGGCCCTGGTGGAAAGCGCCGTCCGCTCCTACGAGGCCGCTTTGGAGATGGGCCTTGGGGAGGACAAGATCGTCCTCTCCGCCAAGGTCTCCAAGGCCCGGGACCTCCTCTGGGTCTACCGGGAGCTGGCCCGAAGGACCAGAGCCCCCCTCCACCTGGGCCTCACCGAGGCCGGCATGGGGGTCAAGGGGATCGTGGCCTCGGCCGCCGCCTTGGCCCCCCTCCTCCTGGAAGGCATCGGCGACACCATCCGGGTCTCCCTCACCCCGGCCCCCCATGAGCCCCGCACCAAGGAGGTGGAGGTGGCCCAGGAGATCCTCCAGGCCCTGGGCCTTCGCACCTTCGCCCCCGAGGTGACCAGCTGCCCCGGGTGCGGCCGCACCACCAGCACCTTCTTCCAGGAGCTGGCCGAGGAGGTGAACCGTCACCTCAAGGCCAGGCTCCCCGAGTGGCGAAGGCGCTACCCCGGGGTGGAGGGGCTCAAGGTGGCAGTGATGGGGTGCGTGGTGAACGGCCCCGGAGAGAGCAAACACGCCCACATCGGCATCTCCCTGCCCGGAAGCGGCGAGGAGCCCAAGGCCCCCGTCTACGCCGACGGCAAGCTCCTCACCATCCTCAAGGGGGAGACCATCGCCGAGGACTTCCTCAGGCTGGTGGAGGAGTACGTTAAGACCCGCTTCGCCCCAAAAGAGGCATGAGCCCCTTTCGGTTCCAGGTCACGGCCCGCGCCGGCCGGGCCCGGGTGGGCCTCCTCGCCACCCCCCACGGGACCGTGGAAACCCCCCTCTTCATGCCCGTGGGCACCCAGGGCTCGGTCAAGGGCCTCCTCCCCCGGGACCTGAAGGAAATCGGGAGCCAGGTCCTCCTGGCCAACACCTACCACCTCCTCCTGCGCCCGGGGCCCGAAAGGGTGCGGGCCTTTGGGGGGCTTCACGGCTTCGCCGGCTGGAAGGGTCCCTGGCTCACGGACTCCGGGGGCTTCCAGGTGATGAGCCTGGGGCACCTGCGCCGCATTGACGAGCGGGGCGTGGTCTTCCAAAGCCACCTCAACGGGGACCTGGTGGAGCTTACCCCCGAGCGGAGCATCGCCGTCCAGGAGGCCCTGGGGGCGGACCTCATCATGGCCTTTGACGAGTGCCCTCCCTACCCCTCCCCCAGGGAGTACCTGAAGGCCTCCTTGGAAAGAACCCTGCGCTGGCTAGAGCGGAGCCTGAAGGCCAAGACCAGGCCCGACCAGGGCCTTTTCGGCATCACCCAGGGGGGGACGGACCCAACGCTCAGGCGGCTTTCCACCCTGGAGACCCTCCGCTTTGATCTGCCGGGGTACGCCATCGGGGGCCTGGCCGTGGGGGAGTCTAAGGAGGAGATGTTCCCCATGGTGGAGCTCTCCACCGCCCTCCTCCCCGAGGAGCGCCCCCGCTACCTCATGGGGGTGGGCCACCCCGAGGACCTGGTGGCGGCCATGGGCCTGGGGGTGGACCTCTTTGACTGCGTCTACCCCACCCGCACGGGCCGCTTCGGCAGCGCCCTGGTGCCCGAGGGGCGCCTCAACCTGAAAAACGCCCGCCACCTCGAGGAGAAGGGACCCCTGGAGGAAGGCTGCGACTGCTATGCCTGCCAGAGCTTCAGCCGGGGCTACATCGCCCACCTGGTCCGCTCCGGGGAGATGCTGGGGGCCATCTTGCTTTCCCTCCACAACCTCCGCTTCCTCCACCGCCTCACCGAAGGGGCTAAAGCGGCCATCCGAGAAGGCCGGTACGGGGACTTCGCCCGGGCCTTCGCCGAAAGGCGCTTTGGCCGGGAGGTGCCCCTTTGGTTCCGGGAGGCCTTGGCGGCGGGAGGGCACTGGTAGAATGCCCCTGGTGCCCCTGGTATGAAGCCAAGGTATCTCCTCCTGGGCCTGCAGCACACGGTGGCCATGTTCGGGGCCACGGTCCTGGTCCCCCTCCTCACCGGCCTCAACCCCTCGGTGGCCCTCTTCACCGCCGGGCTCGGCACCCTGGTCTTCCACCTGGTCACGGGACGGATGGTGCCGGTCTTTCTGGGCTCCAGCTTCGCCTTCATCGCCCCCATCCTGGCCGCCAAGGAGGCGGGCTTCTCCTTGAGCGCCATAGGTGGCGGCCTCATGGCGGCGGGGCTCGTCTACGGCCTCTTCGCCCTCCTGGTCCTCCTCATCGGTTCCGAAAGGGTGCGCTGGGTCTTCCCGCCGGTGGTCACCGGGCCCGTCATCGTGGTCATCGGCCTCACCCTGGCCCCGGTGGCGGTGCAGATGGCCAGCAAGGACTGGCTTCTGGCCATAGTCACCTTTGCCAGCGCGGTGGTGAGCGCCGTGTTCTTCCGGGGACTTTTCCAGATGATCCCCGTGCTGATAGGGGTGGGGGCGGGCTACCTTCTGGCCCTCCTCTTGGGCCGGGTGGACCTGAAGCCCCTCCAGGAGGCCCTCTGGTTCGGCGTGCCCCAGTTCACCCTGGCCAGCCTGGAGTGGGGGGCGGTCCTCCTCATCGCCCCGGTGGCCTTCGTCACCGTCATGGAGCACATCGGCGACATCCTCACCAACGGCCGGGTGGTGGGGAAGGACTTCTTCACCAAGCCCGGTCTCCACCGCACCCTTCTGGGGGACGGGCTCGCCACCAGCCTGGCGGGCCTCCTGGGGGGCCCCGCCAACACCACCTACTCGGAGAACACCGGGGTCTTAGCGGTGACCCGGGTCTACGAACCCTTGGTCCTGCGCCTGGCCGCCCTCTTCGCCATCCTCCTCTCCTTCTCGCCCAAGCTGGCCACCCTCCTGCAGACCCTGCCCCAGGGGGTTCTGGGGGGGATCTCCATGCTCCTCTTCGGCATGATCGCCTCCATCGGCATCCGCACCCTGGCCGAGGCGGAGATTGACTTCACCAAGAGCCGCAACCTGATCGTGGTCTCCGCCATCCTGGTCCTGGGCCTGGGCGGGGCCGTGGCCAACTTGGGCACCATCCAGGTGGCGGGGGCCGCCCTCCCCCTCAAGGTGAGCGGCATGGCCCTGGCCGCCCTGGCGGGGGTGGTCCTGAACCTCCTCCTGCCCCAAAAGCTGGAGCCCGAAGGGCTGGCCACCGAGGAGGAGCGGATCCCCTAAAAAAACCCTCAGCCCTCCCGGTAGAAGCGGCTTTGGCGGTAGTAATCCTCCAGGAGGACCTTTAAAAAGGCGGCGGCGGGCACCCCCAGAAGGGCCCCCCACAGCCCCAAAAGGCTCGCCCCTACCAGGATGGCGGCGATGGCCGTCACCGGGTGGAGGCGGGTAGCCCGGCCCACGATCAGGGGACCGAAGAGGTTCCCCTCCAGCTGGTTGGCCAGCCAGAGGACCAAAAAGGCCAGGAGCACCTTGACCAGGCCCCCCGTGGCGGCGAGAAGCAGGGCGGGGACCCCGGAGACGATGACCCCCACGAAGGGGATGAGGTTGAAGACCCCCGCCAGAAAGCCCAGGCTCGCCGCCAAGGGCACGCCCACCAGGGAAAGCCCCACCCCCACGATAAGGCCCACCAGAAAGGCCACCAAAAGCTGGCCCCGCACGTAGCCCCCCACGCTCCGGTCCAGCTTCCGGGCCAGGTCGGCCACCAGGGGCTGGTAGGGCTCGGGGAAGGCCAGAAGGGCCGCCCGCCCCAGGCGGGGCAGGTCGTAGAGGAAGTAGATGGAAAGGGTCAGGGCGGTGAGGAGCTGGAAGACCCCGCCCACCAGGGAGGCGAAGAAGCCGAGAAGGTTTCCCCCCTGGCCCAGGAGGCCCTGGACGAAGCGCAGCAGGGTTTCCAGAAAGCTCTGCAACAGGCCCTGGAGGTTGCGGCTGGCCTCGGCCAGGATTGGCTTCAGGCTCTCGGGCACCGGAACGGCCCGCACCCGGTCGGGAAGGCTGAGGAGCCAGGCCAGGAAGGGGTCCAGGAGGCGGGGGAGCTCCTGGGCCAGGCGGGAAAGCTCCACCACCGTTTGCGCCGTGAGGAAGGAGGCGAGGCCCAGGAAGAGGCCAAGCCCCAGGTAGACCAAGACCACCCCCAAAGCCCGGGGAAGCCTCTGGGCCTCAAAGAAACGCACCAGGGGGTGGGCGAGGTAGGCGAAGGCGAAGGCGGTGAGGAGGATCTGCAAAGCGGGCCAGGCCCGCTGGAGGAGGCGGAAGCCAAGGTAGAAGAGGAGGAGGTAAACGGCCACCCGCACGTAGGGGTTGGCCCAGACCTGGCGGAAGGCTTCCCTCATATGGGGGCTATTTTACGGAGAAGAAGGCCTTGGCCTGGCGGAGGAGCTCCTCCTTGGGAAGGCCCTGGAAGAGGAAGGTTCCCCGGTCGGGGGCTCCCTCCCAGACCTCAAAGAGGAGCCTGGGGGCCCCGCCCTGAAGCCCGGTGTTGCCGAGATAGCCCAGGGGGTCTCCCCGGAAGACCTTATCCCCCACCTTTAGCCCCGGGTAAGGGGCCTGAAGGTGGGCGTAGACCGAGGTGCGCCCGTCAGGGTGGCGGACCCAGACCTCGAGGCCCCGCAAGAGGTCCATGTCTTCCGGGGAGGCCCCGTCCTTCACCCGCTCCATGAGGGCCCGCCAGGCCTCGAGGCTTGGCTCCTGGTAGGCCTCTTCCACCTTGACCACCTCCCCGGCCTGGGCCGCCACCACCCCCATCCCCCGCACCACGGGGACGCAGGCATCCCCGTCCACGAAAACGAAACCCGCGCTCACCCCCTTGCGGTAGGGGCGGGGGGCGCCAGGCAGGTTCTCCGGGCGGGAGGGGAGGCAGGCCCCGGGCAGGGGGAGGCGGTAGCCCTCGGGGACCAGGGCCGCCTTCTCCCTTAGAAGGCCCACCTCCTCCCTCAGGGCGTGAAGCTGCCGCCCCCGAAGGGCGAAGCCCAGGGTCACCACCAGGGCGTAAAGGGCGAGGGCGAAGAGGAGGTAGTGCCCCGGCTTCAGGTTCATGCCTCCAGTCTAAAGGGCCCAGGGGTCAGCCCCTGGGCCCTTTGGGCAAGGGGGGCTAGAGAAGCTTAAGAAGCTCCTTCTTGATCTCCTTGGCGGAGAGGCCCTCCAGCTTCAGCCCCCGGGCCTTTTCCAGAAGCTCGTAGACCTTGGGGATGTGGCTCGCCGCCACCCGGAAGGTGATCTCCTGGCCGGCCACCTGGACGCGGACCTTCTGCAGGTTGGGGTACTGGCGGCGCTTGGAGATGCCGGTGGTCTTCTTGCCCACGCCCCCTTCCCGCTTGGCCTTCCCCCGCCGCTCAATGCTGTTGGCCACGATGGGCCGCTTTCCGCTGATCTCGCACACCTTGGACATGGCACCCTCCTGCCCGAAGGCAAACCCTAAGGAGTATAGCACAGGTTAGACTCTTGGGGATGCCCACGGTGCTGGTACCCCTTCTTTTGGCCTTTGACCAGATCCTGAAGCTCTGGGCCCTGGAGAACCTCTCCCCCATCCCGAGGCCCCTCCTGGGGGACCTCCTCTACCTCACCCTGGTCAGAAACACCGGGGCGGGCTTTGGCCTCCTTCAGGACAAGGCCCAGATCCTGGGCTGGGTGAGCCTTCTCGTGGGGGGCGTTCTCCTCTACCTCCTGGGCTTCCGCCGCTACCCCCCGGCCTTTACCCTGGGCCTTTCCCTGGTGGCGGCGGGGGCTTTGGGGAACGGCGTTGACCGCCTGGGCCGGGGCTTTGTGGTGGACTACCTGGACCTGGGGACCCAGATCCCCCTCATCGCCCAGTTCCCGGTCTTCAACCTGGCGGACGTATGCGTGACCCTGGGGGCGGCCATCCTGCTTCTCTCCCCCAGGAGAAGAAGGCGCTACTGAAGGGCCTGGGCGAAGCGCTCCAGGGCCTTCTTCAGGTTCTCCTCGCCCGTGGCGTAGGAAAGGCGCACGTGGCCAAAGGCGGCGAAGTCGGTGCCCGGCACCACCGCTACCCCCGCCATAAGGAGCCTCTCCGCCGCCTCCACCTCGTTTGGGGCGAAGGGGGAGGTGTCCATGAGGACGTAGAAGGCCCCGCTGGGGCGCACCGCCTCGAGGCCAATCCGAGAAAGCCCCTCCAGGAGGAGGTCCCGCCTTTTCCTGTAGGCTTCCCTGGCCATGGCGATGAAGGCCATGGAGGCCTCCCGGTTGGTGAGGGCCTCGAGGGTGGCCCACTGGGCGATGGTGTCGGGGCTGGTGGTGGACTGACTGGAGACGTCGGCCATGGCCTTGATGACCGCCTTGGGGCCGCAGGCGTAGCCGATGCGCCAGCCCGTCATGGCGAAGGCCTTGGCGGCGCCGTTCACGGTGATGGTGTGCTCTGGGGCCAGGGTGCCGGGGGAGAAGTGGGCCCCCTCGTAGATGAGGTGCTCGTAGATCTCGTCGCTGACCAGGTAGAAGTCGTGCTGAAGGGCCATCTCGGCCAGGGCCCGCAAAACCTCCTCCGGGTAGACGACCCCCGTGGGGTTGTTGGGGGAGTTGACCACCAGGGCCTTGGTCCTAGGGGTGATGGCCCGGCGCACCCGCTCGGGGTCAGGGACAAAGCCCTCCTCGGGCAGGGTGGGGACCTCCACCGGCACCCCCCCGGCGAAGCGCACCATCTCCGGGTAACTCACCCAATAGGGGGCCAGGACGATGACCTCGTCCCCGGGGTCCAGGATGGCCTGGAAGAGGTTGAAGAGGGCCTGCTTGCCCCCCACGGTGACGATGGTCTCCTCGGGGGTCACCTCCAGGCCGTTTTCCCGGCGGAACTTCTCGGCCACAGCTTCCCTCAGCTCGGGGATGCCGGCGGGAGGGGCGTACTTGGTCTTGCCCTGGGCCAGGGCCCGCCTGGCCGCCTCCTTGACGTGCTCGGGGGTGTCAAAGTCGGGCTCCCCGGCGGTGAGGGCCACCAGGTCCACCCCTTTTCGCCTCAGCTCCAGGGCGCGGGCGTTGACCGCCACCGTGGCCGAGGGCTTCATGGACTTCACCCTTTGGGAAAGGCCCCGCATGGCATGAGTATACGGGGTAAAATGAACCTGTGGACCCGGTGCTGCAGAAGGTGGTGGAGAAGATGGCGTCCCGCCAGGAGGGACGGCGTTATCGCCTTTACCTTTTTGGCTCCCGGGCCCTAGGGGAGCACACGCCCCGCTCCGACTACGACTTGGCCATTTGGGCGGAACCTCCCCTGGACCTGGCCACCTTAAGCCAAATCCGGGAGGAGCTGGAAGAGCTCCCCATCCTGCAGAGGGTGGACCTAGTGGAACTCTCCTGGGCTCCAGGGCTCAGGGAAAAGGTGGAACGAGAGGGGATTCTCCTTGGGGAGGGAGGAGAAGCTTAAGGAACAGGTGGCCCTTTTGCGCAGAGCCGTGGCCCGCTTGGCCTCCGCTTTGGCCCAACCCAAGGACGAGTTTGTGCGGGACTCGGCCATCCAACGTAAGGCTTCTAAGTGCCCGCGCTTTGGTTTCGCAACATGGGGTGCCAAAGCCAGGGCTGGGGAAGGCCTTTTCTGGTGCCCCCACCGCGGCCAAAGCCGCGGTGGGGTACTTAAGCCGGTGCGGGCTTTGCCGCTGGCTTCTCCCCCCCGGCCAGGGCCCGCCTCCCCACGACCCTAAGCCCCAGGGGCTTCACCTCCGCCCGGTATCGGGAAGCCTCGGGAAGAAGCTCCCCGTCGGCGTGGGCGGGCACGGGGTGGGGGAACTCCACCGCCACCTCCCGCCCGGCGAGGAAGAGGATCTGGGGGTGGCCCAGGTGCCGGCCCAAAAGGAGGCTGGGCAGGATGAGGACCACGCCCAGCCGGGAAAGCTCCCGGGCCAGAACCAGGGAGAGGAGGCCGTCCCTGGGGTCGGCCATGGGGGCGATGGGGATGCCGCCTCCGTAGGCGGGCCCGTTCATGGCGGCCAGGAGGAGCATCTTTCCTCGGTGGACCTCCTCCCCGTCCACAAGAACCCGGCCCTCGGGCAGGCGGAGGTCCTTGAGGACGGAGAAGAGGGCGTAGAGGTAGCGGGGCATGCCCCGCAGGAAGGAGGGGGCGGCCAGAGCCCTCTTGGCCACCAGGGCGTCAAAGCCGATGCCCAAAAAGGCCCCGAAGGCCTCCCCGTTCACCAGGCCCAGGTCCACGGCCTCCTCGGGGGCGAAGAGGGCGTGCTCCAGGGCCTCCCGCCAGGGAAGGCCCCTAAGCCCCAGCATCCGGGCGAAATCGTTGCCGCTCCCGATGGGGACCACGCCCAGGACCTTGCCCGTCCCCGCCAGGCCCTTCAGGACCTCGTGCACGGTGCCGTCGCCGCCCACGGCCACCACCCGGGCCCCCTCGGGCGCCTCCCGGGCGATCTCGGTGGCGTGGCCCGGGCCCTCGGTGAGGAAGGCCCTGGCCCCCTGCTCCCGGGCCGCCTTCAGGATGGCCCCGGAAAGCCGCCCCACCCTCCCCCGGCCCGCCGCCGGGTTCACGATGACCCACCTTTCCACCCCCGTATTCTACGGGCATGGGCCTCTTAGGCCACTTCCTCAAAGGCCCCCACCCCAAGACCACCCTCCTCCTTACCCGGGCGGGGCCCGTGGAGAACCCCCACCACCTCCTCTACAGCCACCCGGGCCTCCCCCTGTCCCGGGAAGGAAAGGAAGCCCTCCTGGCCCTCCTTCCCCTCCTGAAGGCCCACCCTGTGGCCCACGTCTACAGCGCGGACAGCCTGGCGGAAAGGGAGGCGGCGAGGCTCCTCGCCGAGGCCCTGGGCGTAGGGTACGCCCTCCTGCCCGAGCTTCGCGAAAGGAGCTGGGGGGCCTGGGAGGGAAGGAGCTTCGCCGAGTTGGAGGCCCGCTTTCCCCAAGAAGTGCAGGCCTGGCTTCTGGACGAAGCGGGCTTCGCCCCGCCGGGAGGGGAAAGCCTAAGGGCGGCCTGGGAAAGGGGGAAGCGGGCGGTGCGGGGTCTTCTGGAGAAGCACCGGGGCCAGGCCATCCTGGTGATCGGGAACTGCACGGTGAACCGGGCCGCGCTGAGCCTGGCCCTGCCCCTTCCCCCGGAGGAGGGCCTTCGGCTGGAGCAGGACTACGCCCGGCTTTCCGTGGTGGACTTCTACGGGGAGGAAGGGGTGGTCAAGGCCCTGAACCTGGACATCTGCCCCCGGTCGGGGGGGTAAACTGAGGGCATGATCCGGCCCGTGGCCAGAAAGGACCTTCCGGGGCTTCTTGAGCTCCTGCGCCACATGGACGAGAGCCCCGAGCGGGGAGTCCTGGCCCCGGAGGCCCGGGACCTCGAGGGCCTGGCCGAGGAGCTGGAGGACGGCCTGGTCCTGGAGCGGGAGGGGCGGGTGGAGGGGGACGTGGGCCTCTACCCCTTCTGGGATGGGGCCGCTTTGGAAGGGCCTCTGGCCTACCGCAAGGAGGACCTCCCCGCCCTCCTCCAGGCCGCCGAGGCCCGGGCCCTGGAGCTTGGCGTGGAGCGGCTTTACGCCTTTCCCCAGGAGGCCAACCGTCCCCTGCGGGAGGTCCTGGAGGCGGCGGGGTACGACCTCCTCCACACCACCTACTTCTTCGTGAAAAACCCCAAGGGCCTGGACTACCCGCCCCCCAAGGGCGTGCGCATCAAGAAGGGCTTCCCCGGGGCAGGGGTCTACCGGGAGCTCTACCGGGAAAGCGAGGAGGGCTGGGCCCTGAGGCTCAAGTGGACGGACGAGGAGCTGGAAGAGCACTTCGCCGAGCCCCACGTCCACCTCCTGGTGGCCTACCAGGGGGAGGAGCCCGTGGGCATGGCCGAGGTGGAGGTGGAGGGGAACGAGGCCAGCGTGGCCTACATCGGGGTCGTCCCCAAGGCCCGGGGCCAGGGCATCGGCCGGGCCCTTCTGGCCGAGGCGGCCCGGCTGGCCGAGAAGAAGGGGGCGGGTCTCCTCCGGGTCCGGGCCCACGACCACGAGACCGGGGCCCTAGAGCTTTACCGCAACCTGGGCTTCAGCCTCGAGGAGGCCGTGGCCACCTACGCCAAGGAACTCAGGGCCAGGCGGTAGGTGGCGGCGTGGGCCTCCACGGTGAGGCGGGGGTCGCGGTTGTACCCCCCGCCCATGACCACCACCAGGGGGACCCCCAGGGCCCTGACCAGGCGGAAAACGCGGGCATCCCGCCGCTTCACGCCCTCGGGGGAAAGGGCCAGCCTGCCGAAGCGGTCCCCCTTTAGCACGTCCACCCCGGCGTTGTAGAAGACCAGGTGGGGGCGGAAGGCCTCTGCCTTTTCCAGGGCCTCGTCCAGGGCCCTCAGGTAAGCCTCGTCCCCCACCCCGTCCGGCAGGCCCACGTCCAGGTCGCCCTTCTCCTTCTTCAGGGGGTAGTTGCGCTCCCCGTGGAGGGAGAGGGTGTAGACCGTGGGGTCGTCCCGGAAGAAGAAGGCGGTGCCGTTCCCCTGATGGGCGTCCAGGTCCACCACCAAGACCCTCCCCCAAAAGCCCCTCGCCCTGAGCCAGCGGACGGCCACGGCCACGTCGTTGAAGAGGCTGTACCCCTCGGCCCGGTCGGGAAAGGCGTGGTGGGTGCCCCCGGCCAGGTTGAGGCCGAGGCCCGTCCTAAGGGCGTCCTCCGCAGCCATCAAGGTCCCCCCCGCCGCGTGTAGGGCCCGCTTCAGAAGGCCTGGGCTGAAGGGGAGGCCAAGCCTTAAGGACTCCTGGCGGGAAAGCCCTTCCCGGAAAAGCTTTTCCAGGTAAGAGGCCTCGTGGGCCAGGAAGAGGGCCTCCCGGGGGACCTCGGGGGCGGGGAGGATGGGGACGAGACCCTTTAGGGCCTCGGCCACCCCCCGGTACTTGTAGAGGGGGAAGGGGTGCCCCTCGGGCAAGTCCAGGGAGAGGTGGGCCGTGGAGTAGGCCTGCACGCCCCCATTTTGGCAGAATGAGGGAGCAGCGTACGCCTCCTCCTTCTCTCCGACCAGGCCCACCCCCACATCTACTCCCCCCGCTTTCCCGAAAACCTCCCCCCCTTTGACCTGGTCCTGGCGGCGGGGGACCTGCCCGGGGCGTACCTGGAGTACGTGGCCACCAAGGTCCGGGTGCCCGTCCTCTTCGTGCCCGGAAACCACGGGGAGGAGTGGGTGTGGGAGGAGGGAAGGCGGAAGCGGCCCGGGGGGGTGGTCAACCTCCACGGCCGGCTTTTCCGCTACCGTGGGCTCCTCCTCTACGGCATCGGGGGCGTTCCCCGCTACCGGGAGGGGGAGGGGCAGCTCGCCCCGGGGGAGCTCTTCCACCTGGCCCTGAAGCCCTTCCCCGTAGCCTTTCCCCGGAGGCTTCTAAGGGGCCACGGGGTAGACGTCCTCCTCACCCACGCCCCGCCCCCGGGGCCCACGGCCGGGGAGGACTTCGCCCACCGGGGGGCCTCCGCCTTCCTCCTCTTCCACCGCCTCTTCCGCCCCCGGCTCCACGTCCACGGCCACACCCCCCTCCTCGGAGCCAACCCCGAGCGGCGCCACCGCACCCTCCTGGGGGTGGAGGTCATCCACGCCCAGGGGTACGCCCTGGTCCAGCTTCCCTGAGCTGGCGGTAGGCCTCGTAGGCGGCCACCCCCACGGCCACCGCCAGGTTCAGGGAGCGCACGGGCCCCGGCATGGGGATGTAAAGGCTCGGGAAGCGGCCCAGGACCTCCGGGGGAAGCCCCCGGGTCTCGGGGCCGAAGAGCAGGTAATCCCCCTCCTGAAAGCGGGCCTGGTAGAGGTTCCTTTCGCCCCGGGCGCTGAAGGCCAAGACCCTGGCCCCCGGGGGCAGAGCCGCCAAAAAGGCCTCCCAGGTATCGTGGACCCTGAGGTCCACGTAAGGCCAGTAGTCCAGGCCCGCCCGCTTGAGGCCGGGGTGGGAAAGGCGGAAGCCCAGGGGGCGGATGAGGTGGAGGGGGAAGCCCAAAGCGGCGGCGGTGCGGGCCACGTTGCCGGCGTTTTGCGGGATCTCCGGCTGAAAGAGGACCAGGTGGACCACCTTTACCCCCGCTTCCCGTACCGGGTGGCGGGGCCCCGGCCCAGGCGCTCCAGGCGGCCCTCGAGGACCAGCCTCTTCAGAAGGGCCAAGGCGCCCTTGGGGGATAGCCCCAAGAGGGCCTCCACCTCCCGCCGGCTCATGGGCCGGTCCATACGGGCGAGAAGCCTCTCCTCCAGGGGGTCCCGCCTGGCCAGGCGGTAGCCTCCTCCTTCCCGGCGCACCAGCCCCATGCGCTCCATCCGGGAAAGGACCCGCCTGGCGGCCTCCTCGGGGAGCTGGAGGGCCTTGGCCAGCTCAGCAAGCCCCGCCTCCCCCACCCGCTTCAGGTGGGCCAAAGCGATCAGGTGGTCCAGGCTGAAGGCCCCAAAGCGCTCCTGGGCCTCGGCCAGCTCCCGCACGAAGGCCTCGTCCAGCTCGGGGTTGTAGAGGACCAGGGTGAGGGCATCGGGGTAGAGGCGGTACTCCGGGGGCTCCTTGCCGTACTTGAGGAGGAGGCGGTACATCTTGTCCACCCCGCTCCCCGCCCGCTCCACGTAGCCCAGGCGGTAGAGGGCCTCGGCCAGCCGGGGGTTCCGCCTCTTGGGGGGGTGGCGGAGGACGTTCTCCGGGGTGATGCCGGGGGGAAAGCCCCCGGGGTTGGAGACCTCCAGCCGGTCCGGGTGGTGGTGGACCTGGATGGCGTCCTGGCTTTGCCAGTCCCGGTGGACCAAGGCGTTCAGAAGGGCCTCCCGGTAGACCTCCTGGTCGTAGTCCCAGACCTCGAGGCGGAAAAGCCCCACGGTGAGGTAGCGGACCCGGTTCCGGGCCTGGATCAGGTCCCTAAGCCGCTCCAAAAGGGCGGGGATGGGCCTCAGGATGTCCTCCCGGAAGCGGTACCCCTCCTCCCCCTCGTGGTGGTAGTAGCTCACCTCCGCCTGGGGCAGGAGGCGGCGCAGGGCTAAAGGGGTTCCCGCCAGAAGGAGGCCGGCCACCGTGGGGCGGTCCTCCCCCTCCACCCGCGCCAGAAGGCCCAGGGCGAAGAGGAGCTCCAGGTCGGGCAAAGCCGCCAGGTTGCTCCCCCTTTCCTCCAGGATGCGCCTGAGCCTCAGCACCTCCACAGGGTCCAGGTCGGAGAGGCTGGCCGCCGGCAGGACCTGGGCGGTGAAGTCGGGCTCGGGTAGGGCCTGGCCTAGCTTGAGCTCCGTGAGGCGCTTGCCGTCCCAGAAGGGCACCCGGCCCGCCCCCACGGAGACGGCCGCCGGGCTTTGGGGCACGTGGAGGGCGATGACCCGCCCCTCGGGGCCCTCCACCACCTCCACGTAAGGGAGCAGGAGGCCTTGGGTGAGCCCGAAGAGGGCGTGGGTGATCTGCAGGGGGTGGATCTCGGAGGCCCCCAGCACCCGCCCCTCCGGGCTCACCCCCAGGAAGATGGTTCCCCCCTTGTGGTTGGCCAGGCCGGCGGCGTAGCGGGCCAGCTCCTCCGGGGAGAGGTCGGGGGGCAGGAAGAGGGTCCGCTCGTCCTGCCCCGCGGCCAGGCGTTGGGCCAGCTCCTCCCACGTCACGGCCTCCAGTTTACGGAAAGGGAAGACTCTTGGAGTCGGTGTTCCGGAAGAAGCGACCTAATGCCCGGCTTTTGCTTAACGCTATGCGCGCTATGGGCCAAGTACACCGCTATGTGTGCGGATAGCCTTTGCCAACTGTCAACATTACGCTTGACATTTTGCACACCCTCCTCTACCCTAACCCCCAAGGGGGTGGGTATGCGGAAGAAAACCCTCATAGGCATAGCGGCAGTAGGGCTAGCAGGCGTGGCCTCGGCGGAGGGGATCAACGGGGCGGACACGGCCTGGATGCTGGTATCCACGGCCCTGGTCCTCCTCATGACCCCGGCCCTGGCCTTCTTCTACGGGGGGTTGGTGCGGAGCAAGAACGCCTTAAACACCATGATGATGAGCTTTGCCGCCCTGGCCTTCGTGGGGGTGGGCTGGGCCCTTTTGGGGTACAGCCTGGCCTTCGCCGAGGGAAGCCCTTGGATAGGGGGGCTCGGCCACGCCCTCCTTCAGGGGGTGGGCCTCGAGGCCAAGGGGAGCATCCCCCATCTCCTCTTCATGGCCTTCCAGGGCACCTTCGCCATCCTCACCGCCGCTTTGGTCTCAGGCTCCCTGGTAGAAAGGATGCGCTTTCCCGCCTACCTGGCCTTCCTCACCCTATGGGGGCTCTTGGTCTACGCTCCCCTGGCCCACTGGGTCTGGGGCGGGGGGTTCTTGGGCGAGATGGGGGCTTTGGACTTCGCCGGCGGGACGGTGGTCCACATCAACGCCGGCATCGCCGGGCTGGTGGGGGCCATGGTCCTGGGCGCCCGGAAGGACTACGGCCGCCAGGCCATCCTGCCCCACAGCGTCCCCTTCACCCTCTTGGGGGCCGCCCTCCTCTGGTTCGGCTGGTTCGGCTTCAACGGGGGTAGCGCCCTGGCCGCCAGCGAGATCGCCGCCTTGGCCTTCGTGAACACCCTTCTGGCCCCGGCGGCCACCCTGGCGGTCTGGATTCTCCTGGACCTCCTGCGCACCGGAAAAGCCACGGCGGTGGGCGCAGCCACAGCCATCATCGTGGGCCTGGTGGCCATCACCCCGGCGGCGGGCTTCGTCTCTCCCCTTTCCGCCCTGGTCCTGGGTGGCCTCAGCGCCCTCCCCAGCTACTTCTTCCTCCTCTACCGCCCCAGGACCCGGCTGGACGACGCCCTAGACGTCTTTGGGGCCCACGGCCTGGCGGGGATCACCGGAGCCCTCCTCACCGGCATCCTGGCGGAAAAGGCCTGGAACGGGGTGGCGGACGGGCTCCTCTTCGGGAACCCGGGGCAGCTCTTCGTCCAGGCGGTGGCGGTGGGCGTGGCCATCCTCTACTCCGCCCTGGGCACCTTCCTCCTCCTCAAACTGGTGGGGCTCTTCACCCCCTTGCGGGCAACCCCCAAGGAGGAGGGCGCGGGGCTGGACGTGGCCCAGCACGGGGAAGAGGCCTATGCCAGCGGGGAAGGGGCCATCCTGGTGCTCTCCGAGGGTCTACCCCCTGCCCCCAAGCCTGCGGGAGGTAAAGCATGAAGCTGGTTGTGGCCATCATCCGTCCGGAAAAGCTCAACGAGGTCCTGGAAGCCCTCTTCAAGGCGGAGGTGCGCGGGCTTACCATCAGCCGGGTCCAGGGGCACGGTGGGGAGACGGAAAAGGTGGAGACCTACCGGGGCACCACGGTGAAGATGGAGCTCCACGAGAAGGTGCGCCTGGAGATCGGGGTCTCCGAGCCCTTCGTCAAGCCCACGGTGGAGGCCATCCTGAAGGCGGCCCGCACCGGGGAAGTAGGGGACGGAAAGGTCTTCGTCATCCCCGTAGAGAAGGTCTACCGCATCCGCACCGGCGAGGAGGACGAGGCGGCCGTGACCCCGGTACAATAGGGGTGTGACGGCCAGGCAGCGGCGGATTCTCCACCACCTGGTGGAGGTGTACATAAGGACCAAGGCTCCGGTGCCCTCGGCGAGGCTCGCCGAGGCCCTGGGCCTTAGCCCCGCCCTGGCCCGGTACGAGCTCATCGCCCTCGAGGAGATGGGCTACCTCAGCAAGCCCCACGCTTCCGCGGGAAGGGTGCCCACCCGCCAAGCCTACCGCCAGTACGCCCTCTCCCTCCTTCCCCCCGCTCCCCTTCCCAAGACCACCCAAGAAAGCCTCCTGAGGGCCCTGGAGGGGGCCCGTGAGCCCGAGCTCTTCCTGGTGAAGATGGCCTCGGGGCTTTCCGGCTACCCCGCCCTGCTCCGCCTCCGCCCCAAGCGGGCCCCAAAGGTCCTCCAGATCCACTTCTCCCCTCTCCCCGAGGGCACTTTGGCCGTGGCGGTGCTGGAGGGAGGCAGGGTGCGGGAGGTCCGGCTTCCCCACACCCTGCCCAAGGAGAAACTTCGGGAGGCGGAGGAGGCCCTCTCCCGGCCCTTCCGGGAGCTTCCCGAGGCCCCCAAGGGCCTCGAGGACCTCTTCGCCCTCCTGGGCCGGGCCCTTTCCGCCGGGCTTTCCCTCACCTATCGGGAGGGCCTCGCCCAGGTCCTCAAGGAGCCCGAGGCCCAGGACCCAGGCTTCCTGGAGCGCCTGGTCCGCCTCTACGAGCGGGGCGAGGAGGACCTCCTCACCCCCCCGGGCCGGGTGGACGTGCGGGTGGGGGAGGTGGAGGGGCTGGCCCAGGTGCAGGCGGGCCTGGAGCAGGGGGAGTGGCAGGGGGAGCTGGTCCTTTTGGGCCCCATGCGGATGCGCTACCCGGAGGCCCTCTCCGTGGCCCAGAGCCTCTCCCAGGTCTATACTGGTACCCATGCGGGTTGAGGTGCGCCTCTTCGCCCTGTACCGGGAGCAGGCGGGCCAGGACCGCCTCCACCTGGACCTTCCCGAAGGCGCCCGGGTAAAGGACGCCAAAGAGGCCCTGGAAAGGCTTTTCCCCGGCCTCTCCCTCCAGGGGGGCATGGCCGCCGTGAACCAGGCCCTGGCCCAGGGGGAAACCCCCCTAAGGGAGGGCGACGAGGTGGCCTTCCTGCCCCCGGTCTCGGGGGGGCAGGACAGCTTCGGCCTCACCCATGAACCCTTGGACCTGAAGGCCCTGGTGGACTGGGCCACGGCCCCCGAGTACGGGGCGGTGGTGAGCTTCCTGGGCACCACCCGAAGCCCCAACCGGGGAGAGGAGGTGGCCTATTTGGAGTACGAGGCCTACCCGGAGATGGCGGAAAGGGTCATGGCGGAGATCATCGGCGAGATGCGGGCCCGCTGGCCCCTGGGCCGGGTGGCCCTCTGGCACCGCTTGGGTCGGGTGGACCCCGGGGAGGCCTCCATCGCCATCGTGGTCTCGGCCCGCCACCGCAAGGAGGCCTTCGCCGCCTGCCAGTACGCCATTGACCGGGTCAAGCAGGTCCTCCCGGTCTGGAAGAAGGAGCACCGCCAGGACGGAAGCTTCTGGGTGGAGGGCTTCGCCCCGGAGGAAGGGCGGCTTTGATACCATCCCAGGCTGGCCCAAGCCAGCCTGGGGGCCCCAAAGGAGCGCATCCGAGGCCCAGGAAGGGAAACGGGAAGCAAGGGCATGACCTCTTTCACCGCCGTCGCCTTTATCCTCCTCCTCGCCCTCTGGGCCCTGCCCCTCCTCCTGGGCTTCCTCTCGGGAAGGGCCTACCGGGAGGGCCGGGGCCGGGTGGCCCTGGGCCTCCTCCTCTTCGGGGTCTTCCTGGGCTTTCTGGCCCGCCCCAGGCCCCTGGGGCTTTTCTTCCTCCTCCTGGGCCTGCTTTTAGGCTACGGCCGCCTGCGCTAGAATGGGAAGATGACCGAACGGGCCCTGCGCCCCCTAACCGAGGAAGAGTACCTGGCCCTGGAAAGGAAAAGCCCCCTTCGCCACGAGCTTCTTGAGGGGATCCCCTACGCCATGGCCGGGGCGGGCCTGGACCACAACCTCATCGTCACCAACCTGGTGGCCCTCCTCAAACCCCTGGCCCGGGCCAAGGGGTGCCGGGTCTACAGCGAGACGGTGAAGCTCAAGCTTTCCGAGGACACCTTTTACTACCCCGATGTGATGGTGGTCTGCGGCCCCAAGGCCCATCCCCTCTACGAGACCGCTCCTTGCTTGGTGGTGGAGGTCCTTTCACCCAGCACCGAGGCCCAGGACTGGCGGGAAAAGCTCGCCCGTTACCTCCGCCTACCTAGCTTGGAGGGCTACCTCATCCTCCAAAGCGAAACCCGAGGCGGAACCCTATACCGCAGGACCCCGGAGGGCTTCCAGGAGGAGGCCCTGGGAGAGGTCCTCCACCTACCCCGCCTGGAAGGCCCTGTGCCTCTAGACGCCATCTACGAGGGCGTGGCGTGAAACCCATCCTGGAGCTTTTCCCCGAAGAGTTCCCCGGCGAGGGCTACCGCAAGGCCCAGATCGCCCACTGGGTCTTCGCCCGAGGGGTCCTGGACTTCGCCGAGATGACCGACCTCCCCAAGGGCCTGCGGGAGGCTTTGGTCAGGGAGTGGCGCGTGAGCGAGTTCCAGCTGGTGGAGGCCTACCCCAGCAAGGACGGGAGCGTCAAGTACCTCTTCACCCTCCTGGACGGGAAGAAGACCGAGGCCGTCTACATGCCCTACCAGAACCGCAAGACGGTCTGCCTCTCCAGCATGGTGGGCTGCCCCGCCGGGTGCACCTTCTGCGCCACCGGGGCCTTGGGCTTTGGGCGGAACCTGACCGCGGCGGAGATCCTCTCCCAGCTTCTCGCCATCGCCCACCACCAGGGCCTCTCCCCCAGGGAGATCCGCAACGTGGTCCTCATGGGCATGGGGGAGCCCCTCCTGAACCTCACGAACGTCCTCAAGGCCATCCGGGTCATGCTCCACCCCAAAGCCCTGGCCATGAGCCCAAGGCGCATCACCCTCTCCACCGTGGGCATCCCCCGGGGCATCCTGCGCCTGGCGGAAGAGGACGTGGGCGTGCGCCTGGCCCTCTCCCTCCACGCCCCCGACGACGAGACCAGGCGGAAGATCATCCCCACCGCCCACCGCTACCCCATCGCCGAGATCATGGCGGCGGTGCGCCGCTACTACGAGCGCACCAAGCGGCGGGTCACCTTTGAGTACACCCTCCTCAAGGGCCTGAACGACCACCTTTGGCAGGCCCGGCTTCTGGCCAAGCTCCTCAAGGGGATCAGCGCCCACGTGAACCTGATCCCCTTCAACCCCTGGGAGAACGCCCCGGTGGAGGGGACACCCAAAGCAGGCATCCTGGCCTTCGCCGAGGAGCTTAGGCGCCTGGGAGTGCCCACCTCCATAAGGTGGAGCCGGGGCCGGGACGTGGGGGCCGCCTGCGGTCAGCTGGCCCTCAAGGCCCCCAAGGCCCTCACCTTCACAC
This sequence comes from Thermus aquaticus, assembly GCF_001280255.1. Taxonomy (NCBI): domain Bacteria; kingdom Thermotogati; phylum Deinococcota; class Deinococci; order Thermales; family Thermaceae; genus Thermus; species Thermus aquaticus. The sequence continues at coordinate 482,312 of NZ_LHCI01000106.1, forward strand.
CCCTTCTAGAAGACGCCGGGCAATGACCACCTTGAGGATCTCGCTGGTCCCCTCCCCGATCCTGGTGAGGCGGGCGTCCCGCCAGTAGCGCTCCACGGGGTAGTCCTTGACGTAGCCGTAGCCGCCCAGGATCTGGATGGCCTCGTCGCAGGCCCTGACCGCCACCTCGCTGGCGAAGAGCTTGGCCTGGGCGGCCTCGAGGGCAAAAGGCCTCCCGGCGTCCTTGAGCTCGGCCGCCTTGAGGTACAAAAGCCTCGCCGCCTCCAGCTCGGTGGCCATCTCCGCCAGCTTGAAGGACACCCCCTGGAACTCGGCGATGGGCCTGCCGAAGGCCTCCCGCTCCTTGGCGTGGCGCAGGGCGAAGTCCAAGGCCGCCCGGCCCAGGCCCACGGCCATGGCGGCGATGCCGATCCTGCCCCCGTCCAGGACCCTGAGGACGTCGTAAAAGCCCTTCCCCCGCTCGCCCAAAAGCCCCTCCTCGGGGACGAAGAGGTCCTCCAGGAGGAGCTGGGCGGTGTCCGAGGCGTTGAGGCCCAGCTTCTCCTCCTTCCTCCCCACCCTAAGCCCCTTCTCGGGCCGGAAGAAGGCGAAGGCGGAGATGCCCAGGTGCCTCTTCTCCGGGCTTGGGGCCGGGTCGGTCCGGGCCATGATCACGTAGACCCCGGCCACGCTCCCCTGGGTGATGAACTGCTTGGTGCCGTTTAGGAGAAACCCCCCGGGCACGGCCTCGGCCCTGGTCTTGAGGGCGGCAGCGTCCGAGCCCGCCCCCGGCTCCGTCAGGCCCCAGGCCCCCAGGGCCTCCCCCGAGGCCAGCTTTGGCAGGAACTCCGCCTTCTGCTTCTCGTTCCCGGCCAGGAGGATGTGGCCCGTGGCCAGGGAGTTGTGGCTGGCCACGGTGAGGGCCAAAGCCCCGTCGTAGTAGGCGACCTCCTCCACCATGCGGGCGAAAAGCCGCATGGGGAGGCCGGCGCCCCCGTAGGCCTCGGGCACCGTGGCCCCGAAGACCCCGAACTGGGCCATCTTGCGCACCAGGTCCCAGGGGAAGGCCCCCGTCCGGTCCCTCTCCGCCGCCCCCGGGGCCACCTCCGCCTTCAGGAACTCCCGCAAGGGCCCCAGGACTGCCCGCTCCTCTCTGCTTTCCTCAAACCACAGGGTCATGGTGGGGTCAGTATAACACTTTCCTGCCGAATGGCAAAAATGCGTCAGACCACAGGGCGTGCTAGAGTCTTTCCCGATGCTCCTCCTCCTGGGCCCCACGGACGTGGGCAAGTCCACCCTGGCCCAAAGGCTTCTGGAGCGGGCGGGCGAGGCCTACCTCCTGGACCTGGACCCCGGGCAGGGGTCCTTGCCCGGGACCTTCACCCTCTTCCGGCACCGGGGCGGGCTTATCCCCGTGCGCCGGGCCCTGGTGGGGGCGCTTTCCCCGGTGGGGGTGGAGGCCAAGGCCCTGGTGGCCGCCTTGCGCCTGGCCCGCCTCATCCCCAAGGGAAGCCCGGCCATCGGGGACACGGACGGCCTTCTGGACCCCACCTACCGCCTCCTTCAGGTGGACGCCCTAAGCCCCGCCGAGGTCCTGATCCTGGGCTCCGAGGCCCTCTACCAGGCCTTAAGCTGGCGCAAGGACCTGAGGCTCCGCCTGGCCAAGCCCCTCCCCGAGGCCAGAAGGAAGACCGCCGCCGAGAGGCGGAGGGCCCGCTTGGAGCGGCTTCTCGCCCACTTCCAGGGGGCCATACCCCGGGCCTTTCCCCTGGAAGGCCCCGCCGAGCCCGGGAGGCTCTACGGCCTCCTGGACGCCGAAGGCTTCTTCCTGGCCTACGGGAAGCTCCTGGCCTGGGAAGGGGGGGAGGGGATTTTCCTCACCCCCCATGAGGGGGAGGTGGCCCGCCTCGAGGCCACCCGCCTAAGCCTCCCTACCCCCGCACTACCAGGTTGAGGATCTTGCCCGGGACGTAGATCTCCTTGACGATCTCCTTGCCCTCCAGGTGGGCCTGGACGTTTTTCACCTTGAGGGCCTCGGCCCGGGCCACCTCCAGGGGGGCGTCCTTGGGGATCTGGATGGTGCCCCGCACCCGGCCGTTCACCTGCACGGCCACCTCCACCACGTCCTTCTCCAGGGCCTCCGGGTCCAGCTCGGGCCAGCCCGCCTCAAAGAGGCTATTGGGCCAGAACCAGTGCCAAAGCTCCTCGGCCAGGTGGGGGGCGAAGGGGAAGAGCATCTGCAGGTAGTAGCGGATGGCGGTGCGGTAGAGGGGGGTGACGGGGCGCTCCCGGCGGTACTCGTAGAGGGCGTTCAGGAACTCCATGAGAGCGGCGATGGCGGTGTTGAAGCGCAGGGCCTCGAGGTCCTCCGTCACCTTCTTGAGGGTGGCGTGGAGCTTTCCGTAGAGCTCCCGGTCGGCCCCCTCCAGCGCCTCTTTCTGGAACCTACCCGAGATCTTCTCCAGCTCGGAGCGGTCCTCGGCCACCCGCCTATAGATCCGGTTCAGGAAGCGCCAGGCCCCCTGGACCCCCTCCTCGGTCCAGACCATCTCGTTCTCGGGAGGGGCGGCGAAGAGGATGGTGATGCGGGCGATGTCGGCCCCCTCCTCCTTCACGAAGGGCCCCACCATGACCCCGTTGCCCTTGGACTTGCTCATCACCGCGGGCTTCCAGAGGTGCACGGTACCGTCCTCGTGGGGCCTGAGCTCGGCCCCCATCTTCTTCACGTCCTCCAGGGAAAGCTCCCTTTCCTGGACCTCCAGGCGGATGCGGGTGGGCTCGGGAAGGCGGACCCTCTCCCCTTCCACCTCCACAGGGCCGAAGTCCGTCCAGGCCAGGACCATGCCCTGGGTGAAGAGGCCCTTGAAGGGCTCCTCCACCTCCACCATCCCCAGGTCGTGGAGGAACTTGGTGAAGAAGCGGCTGTAGAGGAGGTGCAGCACGGCGTGCTCCACCCCGCCGATGTACTGGTCCACCGGCATCCAGAAGTTGGCCTTCCCGGGGTCAAAGGGGAGGCGGTCGTTGTGGGGGTCGGTGTAGCGGAGGTAGTACCAGCTGCTGTCAAAGAAGGTGTCCATGGTGTCGGTGTCCCGCTTGGCGGGGCCGCCGCATTTGGGGCAGGTGGTCTCGTAGAACTCGGGGTGGGCCTCCAGGGGGCTTTTCCCCTTGGGCCGGATGTCCTCAATGTCCTTGAGGTCGGGGAGGAGGACGGGAAGCTCTTCCTCGGGGACGGGCACCACGCCGCAGGTGGGGCAGTGGACCATGGGGATGGGGGTGCCCCAGTAGCGCTGGCGGCTGATGAGCCAGTCCCGGAGGCGGTAGGTGACCCTGGCCTTCCCCAGGCCCTTTTCCTCCAGCCAGCGGGTGATCCGCCCCTTGGCCTCCTCACTCATGAGGCCGTCAAAGGGCCCCGAGTTCACCAGAACGCCGGGCTCCTCGTAGGCCCTTTCCAGGGGCTCGGGGAGGGGTTCTCCCGGCCGCTCCACCACCTTCTTGATGGGGAGGCCGAACTTCTTGGCGAACTCGTAATCCCTCTGGTCGTGGGCGGGCACGGCCATGATGGCCCCGGTGCCGTAGCCAAAGAGGACGTAGTCGGCGGTGAAGATGGGGATCCTCTCCCCAGTGGCGGGGTTTAGGGCGTAGGCCCCCAGGAAGACCCCGGTCTTCTCCCTCCCTTCGGCCTGGCGCTCAATCTCCGTCTTGCGCTTGGCGGCCTCCACGTAGGCCAGGACCTCCTCCCGCCGCTCGGGGGCGGCGAGCTCCAGGGTGAGGGGGTGCTCCGGGGCCAGGACCATGAAGGTGGCCCCGAAGAGGGTGTCGGGGCGGGTGGTGAAGACGGCGATCCGCTCCTCCCTCCCCTCCACGGGGAAGAGGATCTCCGCCCCCTCCGATCGGCCGATCCAGGCCCTCTGCATGGCCTTGACCTTCTCCGGCCAGTCCAGGCCCTCGAGGTCCTGCAAAAGCCGGTCGGCGTAGGCGGTGATGCGGAGGTACCACTGCGTGAGTTCCCGCTTCTCCACGGGGGTGTCCTCGTGCCGCCAGCACCGCCCTTCCACCACCTGCTCGTTGGCCAGGACCGTCTGGCACTTGGGGCACCAGTTGACCAGCCCCCCCGCCCGGTAGGCCAGGCCCTTCTCCCACATCTTGATGAAGATCCACTGGTTCCAGCGGTAGTAGTCGGGCTCGCAGGTGGTGACCTCCCGGTCCCAGTCGTAGAGGATGCCCATGAGCTCCAGGCTCTCCTTGGCCTGGCGGATGTTCTCGTAGGTCCAGTCCCGGGGGTGGAGGCCGAACTTAAGGGCGGCGTTCTCCGCCGGAAGCCCGAAGGCGTCCCAGCCCATGGGGTGGAGGACCTCGTAGCCCTGGACCTTGCGGAAGCGGGCCAGGACGTCCCCCATGGTGTAGTTCTTCAGGTGGCCCATGTGCAGGTCCCCGGAAGGGTAGGGGAACATGACCAGGACGTACTGCTTCCCCCTCTTCCCGGGGACCTCCTTGGCCTTCATGAAGCCCTTCTCTTTCCAGAAACGTTGCCACTTGGGCTCTATGGCGTGGGGGTTGTACTTCTCCATCCTCGGCCTCCTCAAAAAAACCCTTCCCCTCCCTGGGAAGGGACGGCCAGGCCCCTCCCCACTTAGGGGGCTAGCCTGGCCCAGCGCATAGAACCATCATACCCCTAGGCCCTCAGGGCCCGGGCCACCACCGCCCCCAAAAGGAGGGCGTAGAGGACCAGGTAAAGGCCCAAAAGGGCCAGGACGAAGCCCGCCAGGGGCCCGTAGAGGAGCTCGTACTGGGAGCGGGGCAGGAGCCTGGGCAGAAGGAGGCGCACCCCCTCAAAGAGGAGGGTGGCCACCCCCGCCCCGGCGCTTAAGGGCAGGAAGTCCCTAAAGCCCCTAAGGCCCCGGAAGAGGGCGTAGGTGAGGAGGAAAAGGAGAAAGGCAGCAAGAAGGGGTAAGAAGGCCTCGAGGGGGCCCAATAGGCTTCGCCACTCGGGGGGAAGGTAGCGCAGGAGAAACCCCAGGAAAAGCCCCAGGAGGGAAAGGAGGATGAGGGAGAGGGCCAGCAGGGGGGGCATGAGGAGGCCCAAAAACCGGTGGCGGAAGCCAAAGGGGCGCCCGAAGACGAGGCCCAGGGCGTAGCTCAAGGCGGCGAAGAAGTTGCTCCCAGACCAGAGGAGGAGGAGGCCGCTTCCCAGGGTGAGGGGGAAGGCGCTTCGGGTCAGGAAGGCCAGGGTCTCCCCCGCCAGCTCTGGCCGGGCGGGGAAGAGGGCCATGGTGAGCTCGGAGAGGCTTTGGAAGACCTCGGCCTGAAGGGTGGGGTTCCCCTTGAGGAGGAGCCCAAAGAGGCCCGCCAGAAAGAGGAGGAGGGGCGTGAGGGAGAGGAGGGCGTAGTAGGCCAAAGCGGCGGCGAAGAAGGGGACGTGGGCCTCCTGGTAAATCCGGATGAGGTCCCTAAGCAAGGCCCTCCACCTCCTCCGCCCCCTTGGGGTCCCCGGCCTTTAGGAAGAGGCGGATGGCCGCCTCCTTGTGCCTTTGGGCCTCCTCCTCCTGGCCGAAGCGGAGGTGCCACTCCAAAAGGCCCCGGTGAGCGCAGGCCTGGGCCACGGGGTCTTTGGCGGCCTCGGCCTCGGCGAGGCTCTCCCGGAGGAAGGCCAGGCTTTCCCCCTTCTCCCCGAGGAGGAGCCAGATGTAGCCCCGCTCGTAGAGGTTCACGGAGCGGGCCAGGGGGTCAGGGGGAAGGAAGCGGGCTTCCTCCTCAAAGACGGCGAGGGCCTCCTTTAGCCTACCCGCCATGCGGAGGACCATCCCCACATGGTGGAGCGCCCGGTGGCTCCCCGATTCCCGGTAGAGGGCCCGGTACAGGGCCAGGGCCTCCTCGTGCCTTCCCTGGAAGGCCAGGGCATACCCCAGGACGAAGCGGGCCTCAGGGGAAGGGTCTTGGGCGAGGAGCGCCTCGGCCTCCCCGTAGCGCCCCGCCCCTATAAGCCGCCAGGCCTCCGCCAGACCCTTCACGCCCGCTCCTGCCCCTCCCCCAGGGCCACCCACTTCAGGGTGGTGAGCTCCATAGGGCCCATGGGCCCGTAGGCGTGGAGCTTGGAGGTGCTGATGCCGATCTCGGCCCCCAGGCCCAGCTCAAAGCCGTCGTTGAAGCGGGTGGAGGCGTTCCAGAGGACCAAGGAGGCGTCCACCTCCTCCAAAAAGCGCCAGGCCGCCCTGGGGTCTTCGGTGCAGATGGCCTCGGTGTGGCGGGAGCCATAGCGGGCGATGTGGTCCAGGGCCTCCTCCAGCCCCGAGACCACCTTGACCCGTAGGACGAGGTCCAGGTACTCCCGGTCCCACTCGTCCTCCCGGGCGGGGACCGCCTCCTTAAGGAGGGGAAGGGCCCTAGGGCAGGCCCTGAGCTCCACCCCTTTGGCCCTCATGGCCTCCTCCAGGAGGGGTAAGAAGGCCTCCGCCACCTTCTCGTGGACCAAGACGGCCTCGAGGGCGTTGCACACCGCGGGCCGCTGGGTCTTGCCGTTCACCGCCAGCCGCAGGGCCATGGAGAGGTCCGCCCCCTCGTCCACGTAGAGGTGGTTGACCCCCTTCGCGTGGGCCAGGACGGGCACCCGGGCCTCCTTCTGCACCAGGCGGATGAGCTCCTCGCCGCCCCTGGGGATCAGGAGGTCCAAAAGCTCCAGGCGGCACATCTCCAGGATGGCCTCCCGGTCGGTGGTGGGCACCAGGGTCACCGCCTCCTCGGGAAGCCCCGCCTCCCTCAGGGCCTCGTGCCACAGGGCCACCAGGGCCCGGTTGGAGCGGAAGGCCTCCTTACCGCCCCTAAGGAGCATGGCGTTTCCCGCCTTGAGGGCCACGGCCACCGCCTCCACCGTGGCCCCGGGCCTGGCCTCGTAGATGAAGCCGATGAGGCCCAGGGGCACCCGCATCCTCCCCACCCTGAGGCCGTTGGGCCGCTTGGCGAGCCCCTCTATCCGGCCCAGGGGGTCGGGAAGGGAGGCCATCTGGCGAAGCCCCTCGGTGAGGGTCTTCAGGTCCTTCTCCTTCAGGGCCAACCGGTCCAGCTTGGCCCGGGAAAGCCCGGCCCTTTCCGCCTCCTCTAAGTCCTCCCGGTTCGCCCTCAGGACCTCTTCCCAGCGGCCCTCTAGAAGCTCCGCCATCCGCAAAAGGGCCAGGTCCCGCCTCCCCTTGGCGATCTCGGGAAGCCTCCTTTTCGCCCTTTCCGCCAGCTGCCAAAGGGTCACGCCCGTCATCCTTCCTCCTTCAGGGCCAGGTGGTCCCGGTGGACCACCTCCTCGGTGTAGCGGTAGCCCAGGACCTCCTCAATCTCCCCGCTCTTACGGCCCCTGATCCGGGCCACCTCTTCGGAGGCGTAGTTGGCCAGGCCCACGCCCACCTCCTCCCCGCTTTCCGTAAGGAGGCGGACCGCCTCCCCCCGGGAAAACCGCCCCCGCACCTCCTTGATGCCGGCGGGAAGGAGGCTCGCCCCCCGCTCCTTGAGGGCCTGCACCGCCCCCCGGTCCAAAACGAGCTCCCCTTTGGGGTGGAGGAGGCCGTAGAGCCAGGCCTTCTCCCCGCGGTAGCGCCTTCTGGCGTGGAAGTAGGTGCCTATGGGAACCCCCTTCAGGGCCTCGAGGATGACCCCGGGCCGCCTGCCGGGGAGGAGGAGGGTGGGGATGCCCACCCGGCCCGCCAGCCTGGCGGCCAGGAGCTTGCTCCGCATCCCCCCGCTCCCCAGGGGGTTCCCGCCCCCGGCGTGGGCCAGGACCTTCTCCACGTCCTCCACCTCGAGGATGGCCCTGGCCCCGGGGTTCAGCTTGGGGTCCTCCTCGTAGAGGGCGTCCACATCGGAAAGGAGGAGGAGAAGCCCCGCCTCTACCAAAGCGGCCACCCGGGCGGAAAGCTGGTCGTTGTCCCCGAAGCGGATCTCGTGAAAGGCCACGGTGTCGTTCTCGTTGATGATGGGGACCACCCCCAGGTCCAGAAGGGCCCTAAGGGTGGCCTTGGCGTTCAGGTAGCGCTCCCGGGCGGAGAGGTCCTCGGCGGTGAGCAGAACCTGGGCCACGTGGAGGCCCAGGGGGGCGAAGGCCTGCCGCCAGGCGGCCATAAGGAGGGGCTGGCCGATGGCAGCCAGGGCCTGCTTCTTGGGCATGTCCTTGGGCCTGGGGAGGCCCATGAGGGCCATGCCCGCCGCCACCGCCCCCGAGGAGACCAGAACCACCTCCCGCCCCTCCTGGCGCAAAAGGGCCACCTGGCGGGCGATCTCCCCCATGACGTCCGGGTCCAGCCCCCCCTCCCCGGCCAGGACGGCGCTCCCCACCTTCACCACCAGGCGTTTCGCGCAAAGCCCCGGCCGCATTAAGGCCCAGGATAGCACCTCTCATTCCCTTTCCCTTGGTGCCTGTTTCCTTCGGCCCACCATGTCTGGTAACTTCCCCAGGAACCTTTTGCAGGGGCCCCCATGCTGGCTTGGGCCAGCATGGGGTGGTATCAGATGGGCTAGGGGTCCGGAGATACCTTTTCCCCCGCTAGCCGGAAGCGCCCCCCCTCAAAGGCCACCCGCCCTTCCCGCCTGAGCCGCACCAGAAGGGCGAAGAGGCGGGCCTTGGTGAGGCCTGGGTGGAGGGGCCTGAGAGCGGCGTGGAGTTCCTCCAGGGTACGCTCCCGCGCCAGGGCCTGAAGCAAAAGGGCTTCCAGGCGCCGTTCCCGCACCCTTCCATTATTGACAAGTCCCCTTGGGGCGTGGTATGTTTGAGCTTGGCTTGGGCCCGTAGCTCAGTTGGATAGAGCGGCTGACTACGGATCAGCAGGTCAGGGGTTCGAATCCTCTCGGGCCCGCCAAGGTCCCCCGGAACCTTCCGGGGGTTCGCCTTTTTGGGGCCCTACAATGGGGCCATGAAGATCTACACCAAAACGGGAGACGCGGGGGAGACCGGGCTCTACGGGGACGAGCGGGTGGTGAAGGCCCACCCCCGGGTGGAGGCCTACGGCACGGTGGACGAGGCCAACAGCGCCATCGGCCTGGCGCGAAGCCTTCTGCCCAAGGAGCACCTGGACCTTCAGGACCTTCTGGAGCGCATCCAGAACGCCCTCTTTGACCTGGGGGCCGACCTGGCGACCCGCATGGGAAGCCCCTATGAAAAGAACATTGCCCGCATGGACGCCGAGGACGTGGAAAACCTGGAGAGGGCCATAGACCGCTACCAGGAGGAAAGCCCCCCCTTCCGGGGCTTCATCCTGCCCGGTGGGCACCCGGCGGCCGCCGCCCTTCACCTGGCCCGCACCGTGGTGCGCCGGGCGGAACGCAAGGTGGTGGCCCTGAGCCGGGAGGAGCCGGTGAACCCGGAGACCATCCGCTACTTAAACCGCCTCTCCGACCTCCTCTTCGTCCTGGCCCGGGTGGTGAACGCCCGGGAAGGGGTCAGGGAGGAGGGCTGGCTGGTCAAGAAAAGGCGCTAGGGCCAGGGCTTGCCGTAGACCCGGACCTCGGCCCCGGGGAAGGCGTTTTCTAGGAGATCTTTAAGGAATAGGGCGGCGGAGGGCAGAAGCCCCCCGCAGGGGCCTTCCATGTAGAGGAAAAGGTACCGGGGCCGCCTGGGGGACTGGGAGAAGCCCAGGCATCCCTCGTACTCGGGAAAGTACTCGTAAAAGAGCTCCAGAAGGTCCCGCACCAGGTCCTTGGCCTCGGGCAGGGCCTCTATGGAGCTTCTGGGCTTGACCCAGAAGGTCATGGCCTTCACGCCTCCATTATCCCCCTCCCAGGGGGGCTTGCAAAGTGATATCACACTGCTATAATGGGCTTGTGATCCAGGCCCAAGGCCTCACCAAGCGCTATGGCCCCAAGACCGCCGTGGAGGGGCTATCCCTGAAGGTAGAGCGGGAAGAGGTCTACGCCCTCCTTGGCCCCAACGGGGCGGGCAAGACCACCACGCTGAGGATGCTCGCCACCCTGGTGCGTCCCACGGCGGGAAGGGCGGAGGTGGCGGGGGTTGACGTGGGGAAGGAGCCCTTGGAAGTCCGCCGCCGCCTGGGCCTGGTGAATGGAGGGATGCGGGTCTACGACCGCCTCACGGGGCGGGAGATCCTGGCCTTCTTCGCTTCCTTCTACGGCCTCGAGGGCCGCGCCTTTAAGGAGGCCCTGGACTGGGTGGTGGCCCTTTTGGAGATGGAGGAGACCCTGGAGAAAAAGGTCCTGGAGATGTCCACGGGCATGCGGCAGAAGGTGGTCATCGCCCGGGCCATCCTCCACCGCCCCCCGGTCCTCCTCCTGGACGAGGCCACCGCGGGTCTGGATGTCTTCGCCAGGCGGGCCCTCCTGGACTTCGTGAAGACCTACCGGGACCTGGGGAACACCGTCCTCTACTCCACCCACGTCATGCCCGAGGCCGAGGAGGTGGCCGACCGGGTGGGCTTTTTGCACCAGGGGCGCCTGGTCTACGAGGGAAGCATGGAAGAGGCTTTGGCCATGGGGGAAGGAAGCCTGGAAAAAGCCTTCATCCGAAAGGTGAGGGAAGCGGCATGAAACCCGTCTGGCGTATCGCGTGGAAGGAGTTGGTCCAGGTCTTCCGGGACCGGAAGCTCGTCTTCTCCACCCTAGTTCTCCCCGTACTCCTCATGCCGGTCTTCATGTTCGGCCCCCACCTCTTCCTCTCCCGCCTCCTGGAAGGGACCTCGGCCAAGGTCCAGGAGGTGGCCGTGGCCGGGCTTCCCGAGGAGGCCCTGGAAGCCCTCCTTAAGGCCAACCTGGCGCCAAAGCCCGTAGAAGACCCGGAAAAGGCGGTGCGGGAAGGAAAGTACCCCGTGGGCGTGGTCTACGAGGGGGGCCGCTACCGGGTCTTCGGCCGCCTGGCGGGAGGGGTTTCGGAAAGCCAGGTGGCGGTGGGCAAGGCGCAGGCCGCCCTCCAGGGCCTCAAAGAGAGGAAGGTGGCCGAGGCCCTGGCGGCGAAGGGGATTTCCCTGGACCTCCTCCATCCCTTTCAGGTGGAGACCGTGGACGCCTCGCCCCCTCGGGAAAAGGCGGGGGGGCTATTGGGCTTCCTCCTCCCCTTCTTCCTGGTGAGCTTCATCCTCTCCGGGGGGCAGGTGGTGGCGGTGGACGCCACCGCGGGGGAGAAGGAGAAGGGGACCCTCGAGGCCCTCCTCGCCGCCCCCGTTCCCCTCCTCCACCTGGCCCTGGGCAAGACTCTGGCCACGGTGACCATGGCCCTCCTTTCCGGGGTGGCGGGGCTATTGGGCTTGGCCCTGGGAGGGGTTCTGAGCGCCCGCCTGGGCGGGGAGCTCCTCGGCAAAGGGGGTCAGGTCCTCTCCCTGGGAGGGCAGATCCAGATGGACGGGGGAAGCTTCCTGGCCCTCTTCCTCACCGCCTTTCTCCTGGCCCTCTTCATGGGGGCGGTCATGGTGGCCCTGGGGCTCTACGCCCGGAGCTTCAAGGAGGCGCAAAGCTACATGGCCCCCCTCCTGCTCCTCGCCCTTTTCCCTTTGCTTTTCCTCCAGTTTCGGGGCTTTTTTGAGCTTCAACCCTGGCATCACCTGATCCCCCTCTTCAACACCGCCCTCCTCATGGACGCCCTCCTCAAGGGGCAGGCGGAGGGCCTCCAGGTAGCCCTCACCTGGGGCTCCACCCTGGTCTACGGGGCTTTGGCCCTCCTCCTGGCGGTGCGGGTCTTCGCCCGGGAGGACGTGGTCTTCAGGAACTAAGGAGGCGGTCCTGGTGTTTTTGGGGCGGTACGTGGGCACGGTGCGGGAGCCGGGCTTCCACTTCGCCAACCCCCTGGCGGCGAGAAAGCGCATCTCCCTAAGGGTCCACAACTTCACCTCGGATAAGCTCAAAGTAAACGACGCCCACGGCAACCCCATTGAGATCGCCGCGGTGGTGGTCTTCCGGGTGGTGGACACGGCCAAGGCCCTCTTCCAGGTGGAGAACTACCAGGCCTTCGTGGCCATCCAGTCGGAGGCGGCCATCCGGGCCCTGGCGAGCCGCTACCCCTATGACGCCGAGGGCAAGTCCCTGCGGGGCAACCCCGAGGAGATCGCCGAGGAGCTGAAGGCCGAGGTGGAGGAGAGGCTGAAGGTGGCGGGGGTGGAGGTCCTCGAGGCCCGCCTCACCCACCTGGCCTACGCCCCCGAGGTGGCCCGGGCCATGCTCCGCCGGCAGCAGGCCCTGGCGGTGGTGGCCGCCCGCCGGCTCTTCGTGGAGGCCGCCGTGGGTATGGTGCGGGAGGCCCTGGCGGGCCCCGAGGCGGCGGGGCTTCCCCTGGACGAGGAAAGGAAGGCGGCCATGGTCAACAACCTCATGGTGGCCCTGGTCTCCGAGGCCCAAGCCCAGCCCGTGGTCAACGTGGGCACGCTGTACACCTAAGGAGGCGGGTGAAGGGAAAGCCCGAGGGAAAAAAGGCCTTTCTCCTGAGGCTGGACCCGAGGCTTTACCGGGTGCTGGAGAAGTGGGCCCACGACGAGCTCCGGAGCGTGAACGCCCAGATAGAATACCTCCTCAAGGAAGCGGCCAAAAGGGCGGGGCGGTGGAAGGATGAGGACGAGGCTGGAGCCCAAGAGGGACGGGAACCCTAAAGCGCTCCTTCTAGCCCTCTACCTGGCCTCCCTCGTGGCCCTGGGCTTCCTCGCGGCCACAGCGGAGGCCTCGGAAAGAACCTTCCTCCTCGCCCTGGTGGCCGTGGATGCCCTGGTCATGGGAGCCCTCTTCGTTTGGCTTGCGGGCCTTCCCGAAAAGCTCTTCTACGTTCTGGAGGGCCCTTTCCTGGCAATACACCACGCTTGGGGCCAGAGGAGGGTGCACCGCTCGGAGGTGGCGGCCGTGGTCCCCACGGCCTACGCCCTACCCCTCCTCGCCCTCGGACCCAAAGCCGAGATGCCCGGCTACTACCGGATGCGCTTCCGCTTCAGAACCCCCGCTTTCCCCCAGGGGCTTCCCGTGGAAGCCCTGGTGGGGGCGAGGCGGGGAGAAGGGGTTCTCCTGGTCCTCAAGGACGACACGGGCCTCCTCCTGAATCCCGATGACCCCAAGCCCCTCATCTCCTGGAAGGAGGCGGTATGAAGGCCCTTTACTGGACCTACGGCCTCTCCTGGGGCCTGGCCCTCCTGGCCTACGCCTTGGGGGTTAGGCCGGAATCCCCAGCCATCCTGGCCCTGGGGGTTCTCTACATGTGGGTGCCGGGCCTGGTGGCCCTCCTTTTCGCCCGGAGAGAGGGGATAAGGCTTCCCCTGGCCTTCCGGCCCAACCGCTACTGGCTTTTGGCCTGGCTCTTCCCCGTTCCCCTCACCCTCCTCTCCGTCCCCCTCAGCCTCCCCTTCGGGGCCTACAGGGGCCTGGCCTGGACCTTTCCCGAGGGCCCACCGCCCCTCCCCGAACCCCTGCTCCTCGCCCTTGTCCTCCTCCAGGGGCTTTTCGCCGGGGCCACGGCGAACCTCTTGGTCGCCTTGGGGGAAGAGCTCATGTGGCGGGGGTACCTTTGGGAAAGGGTTAGGGAGCGGGGCTTTTGGCCCGCCACCCTGGAGATCGGCTTCCACTGGGGCCTCTGGCACGCCCCCATGATCCTCCTTTTCGGCCATAACTACCCGGACGAGCGCCTCCTGGGCGTGCCCATGATGATCCTCTTCACCCTCCTCCTGACCCCGGTCCTCCTCTACGTGCGGGAAAAGGGGGGTTCGGTCTTTCCTGCCGCCCTCCTCCACGGCACCCTGAACGGGGTGGCCGGGCTTTCCCTGGTTCTAGTGGAGCGCACCAACGACCTCCTCGTGGGGGTGGGGCTTCCTGGCCTCTTCCTCCTGGCCCTCTTTAACCTCTGGCTCAGGAGGCGGGTATAGTCAGGTGGATGCGGTTTCTGGTCCTAAGCGGCCTCTCCGGGGCGGGCAAGACCACGGCCAAGGGGTTTTTAGAGGACCTGGGCTACTTCATGGTGGACAACCTCCCGCCCCGCCTCTGGAAGCCCCTTCTGGAGGAGCTTAAGAACCGGGGCGTGGAGCGGGCGGGTGTGGTGCTGGATGCCCGGGCCCTGGCCTTCTTCCCCGACCTCGAGGAGGCCTTAAGGGAGCTCAGGCCCACCGTGGTCTCCCTGGAGGCCCGCCCCGAGGTCCTCCTCCGCCGCTACAACCTGACCCGCCGCCTCCACCCCCTGGGGGCGGGAAACCTCATGCGGGAGATCGGCCAGGAAAGGGAGATCCTCTCCGCCCTCCGGGAAAAGGCCCACCTGGTCCTGGACACCTCGGACCTTTCCCCAAGGGCCCTAAAGGAGGCCCTGGCCCGCTTTCTGGGCGAGGAGGCAGGCTTCATCCTGCGCCTTCTCTCCTTCGGCTTCAAGTGGGGGCCGCCCCAGGAGGCCGACCTGGTGCTAGACGTGCGCCCCCTCCCCAACCCCCACTACGACCCCCTCCTCAAGCCCAAGACCGGCCTGGACCCCGAGGTCAGGGCCTACGTCTTCCGGGAGGAGGAGGAACCCTTTTACCGGGCCCTTCTCGCGGTGGCGGGGCTCTCGGCGGAGGGGGCCAGGAAGGAGGGGCGGGCCTTTTACACCGTGGCCGTGGGGTGCACGGGGGGGCGGCACCGCAGCGTGGCCGTGGCCGAGAGGCTGGCCGAGGACCTTTCCGGCAGGTTCCGGGTGGAGGTGAGCCACCGGGATGTGGAAAAGGAGTGAGGGCCTCTTCCGCCGCTTCCCCGCCCTGCGCTGGCTCTACCCGGGGATGCGGGTCAAGCGCTACGCCCTGGTGGCGGCCCTCGGGGTCCTCCTCCTGGCTCTAGGCCTCGCCCCCCTCCTGCCCGCCCTGCCCCTATGGCCCTGGGCCCTGGCCTTGGGCCTTTTGGGCCTCCTCCTCCTCGTGGGCGGGATCAGGGCCATGAACCGGAGCCTACTTTCCGCCCTCACCGAGCCCGAGGAGGTGCCGGAGAGGGTCTATGTGCGGCGAAGGCTGGAACGGGGCCCCAAGGTGGTGGCCTTCGGCGGGGGCACGGGGCTTTCCCGGATTCTTAGGGGACTCAAGGAGCACACCGCCAACACCACGGCCATCGTGGCCGTCACCGACGACGGGGGCTCCACGGGCCGCCTTAGGCTCACCTTCGGCCTGCCGGCGGTGGGGGACCTGGTGGACTGCCTGGCCGCCCTCTCCGACCACCCCGCCCTGGCCCAGCTCCTGGCCCACCGCTTTGACCGGGGGGAGATGCGGGGGCACACCTTCGGCAACCTCTTCCTGGTGACCCTCTACCAGGTGGCGGGGGACTTCGCCGAGGCCATCCTCGAGGCCAACGCCATCCTGAACCTGAGGGGCCAGGTCCTCCCCGCCACCCCCGAGGCCGTGCGCCTCAAGGCCCGCTTCCAGGACGGGGAGGAGGTGGAGGGAGAGGTGGCCATCAGGAAGAGGGGGGGCAGGATCCGGGAGGTCTTTTTGGTGCCGGAGCCCAGGGAGGTCATGCCGGAGGCCCTCGAGGCCATAAGGAAGGCGGACCTTCTGGTCCTGGGGCCGGGAAGCCTTTACACCAGCGTGATCCCAAGCTTCCTCCCCGGGCCCCTCAAGGAGGCCCTGAGGAAGGCCAGGGCCCCTCTGGTCTACGTGGTGAACCTCATGACCGAGCCCGGGGAGACCGACGGCTACACCGCCTACGACCACTACAAGGCCGTCGCCCAGCACCTGGGCCGAAGGCCCCAGGTGGTCCTGGTGCACACCGCCCCCGTCCCCGAGGAGGTCCTGGCCCGCTACCGGGCGGAGGGCCGCTTCCCCGTGGCCTACGACCCCCGCCCCTTCGCCGTGGACGGGGTGCGGGTGGTGGAAGGGGACTTCCGGGAGGAGGGCCCCCTGGCCCAGCACGACCCCAGGAAGGTGGTGGAGGCCCTCCTGAACCTGGTATAACCGTGGGCGTGCTTTTCCTCTTCCAAGACCCCTTAGGGGACGACCACGGCCTGGCCTACCAGTACCCTCGGGCCGCCCTATACCAGGAGGCGGGGGAGGGCTTCGCCGACCTCCTGGCGGTGGCGGGGGAGGCGAGGGAGGGGCGCCTCGTCCTCAAGGTGCGCCTGGCCCGCTACCCCAACCCCCTCGAGGGCCCCTTGGGCTTCAGCCTGGCCACGGTGGTCCTCTTCCTGGACACGGCGGAGGGCGGGGAGGAGACCCTGGTGCCGGGCCTCTCCACCCCTAAGGGACAGGGCTGGGAGGTGGCCTACGTCCTCACGGGCTTCGGGGCGGAAAGGCGGACCCCCAAAAGCGAAAAGGCGCCCGTCCGGGCCTGGCGGGAGGGGGACTGGGTCCTCCTGGACACCGGCCTTCCTCCCGGGCACTATGGGGTCTACGGCGGGGTGGGCCTCTTTGACCCCTTCGCCCCCTGGTACCTGCGCCCCACAAGCCCCGATGGCGGCCCCTGGACCCTGATGGCCCCACCGGGAAGCCCGCCCCTGGTGGACCTCCTGGCGGAAACCCCCCTGGACCAGGCCCGGGCCTACGAGACCGGGGTTCTGAAGCCCCTCTGGCCCCAGGGGCTTTATCTGAGGCGGGAAAGCCTCCTGGCCTTCGCCCTAGGGGGCCTCTCCCTCATCCTGGCCTTTCTCCTGCGGAAACGTTAGAGGGGCCTCAGGTCCTCCAGGAGGAGCCAGCCCACCCCGGGGGGGAGGCCCTCCAGGTGCTCCCTAAGGGCCTCCGCCACCCTTTCGGCCAGGGGCTTCAGGGCCTCCGGGGCCTCCTCGGTGAGGAGGAGCAGGGTGACCTGGTAAAAGGCCTGGGTGGCCGTGGGGGTGCCGTCCTCAAAGAAGGGGGTGGGCGGGGGCACGGGGTCTATGAGGAGCCGCGCCCCCAGAACCTCCCCAGGGAGGAGGGCCCTGGGGTCCAAGGAAGCCTCCTTGGGGTGCCAGAGATAACCCTGAAAAAGCCTAACCGCCTGCACGGGCCCACTCTACCCCCTCCAGGAGGTAGACCCGGGGCAGGCGGCGGGAGAGGTGGACGGCCACCTCGTAGGGGATGGTGCCCCGGGCCTCGGCCCAGGCCAGGAGGCCCGTGGGGCCGAAGTCCGGGGAGAGCACTTCAAAGACCGCCCAAAGGTCTACGGGACCGGGGAGGAGGACCGTGGTCTGGTCCATGGAGATCCGCCCCGCCACCCTAAAGGGTTCGCCCCCAGGCCCCCTCACGAAGGCCACCGCCCCCCGGGGAAGCCCGTCGGCGTAGCCCACGGGCAGGGTGGCCAGCCACTCCCCCCCTTGGGCCACGAACGCCCCCCCGTACCCCACGCGGTCCCCCGCCTTCAGGCGCTTGACCAGGGTGGGGCGAGCGAGAAGCCGGAGGACGGGCCTCAGGCCAAACCCCGGCACCAGGCCGTAGAGGGCGAGGCCCACCCGTGCGTTTTCCCCCCCGTGGAGGAGGAGGCCATAGGAGTTTTCCAGGTGGTAGAAATACCCCGGCCCCAGGGCCTCCCGCACCCTCTGAAACCGCCCCCGTTGCACCTCCACGAAGGCCTCGTCCTCCCCCGCCGTGGCCAGGTGGCTGTACACCCCCTCCACCCGCACCCCCAGGGCCTCCACGGCCCTCAGGGCGGCCAAGGCCTCTTCCCAGGGGAAGCCCACCCGGTTCATCCCCGTGTCCACCTTGAGGTGGGCCCTGGGGGTGAGGCCCAGGGCCCGGGCCCTCTCAGCCAGGGCCCGGGCGGCCTCCAGGGTGGAGAGGGTGGGCGTGAGGCCCCACCTTAGGGCGGCCTCGGCCTCGAGGGGGTGGAGGCTCCCCAGAAGGAGCACCTCCCCCCACACCCCCCCTTCCCGGAGGGCCCGCCCCTCGGCGATGGTGGCCACGGCGAACCGCCCCACCCCCCTTTCCTCTAGGAAGCGGGCGATGGACAGGGCCCCGTGGCCGTAGGCGTCCGCCTTGAGGACAGGGATCACCTCCCCCTGGGCCCTGGCCTTGAGGAGGAGGTAGTTGGCCCAAAGAGCATCCAGGTCCACCTCTATCCAGGCCCGCCAGCCCTCCACGCTCAGTCCTCCAAAAGCCCCACGAAGCGGTGGGGGTCGGGGTCCAGCTTAAACCGCCGCCGGTCCAGGCGGGCAAGCATCTCCTGCAGGCGCTCCGTGCTCCCCCTCAGGAGGAGGTGGTAGACGTAAACCCCCTTGACCCTGGGGACGGGGGCGGGGGCGGGGCCCAGGACCTCCTCCTCCCGGGCCACCCCCTTCAGGGCCTCCTTTAGGGCGAAGGCGGCCTCCAGGGCCCGCGCCTCCTGGCGGTGGCTCACCTCCAGCTTCACCATGCGCACCTTGGGGGGGTAGTGGAGGGCCTCCCTCAGGGCCTTCTCCGCCCAGGGGAAGGCCTCCACGCTCCCCTCCAGAAGCCCCTCGTGGGCGGGGTGGTCGGGTGTGTAGGTCTGGAGGAGGATCAGGGGCCTCCGCCCGGGCCTGAGCTCGGTCAGGGCCCAGAGGAGGCGGTGGTACCGCTCCGCCGCCCGGAAGTCGGAATCGTAGAGGAAGCCGTCGGCGTAGGGCAGGAGGACGAGGGCCAGCTCGGGGAGGCTCGGGCCCCGCAAAAGGGCCGTGGTCCCCACCACCACCCCGGGCTTTCCCTCCAGGAGGGGCTTCAGGTCGTCCTTGCCCTCCTTGGCGTAGCGCAGAACGGGCAGGGCCAGGTGCCGCCTGAGCTCCTGAGTGAGCCACTCCAGCCCGGGCCCCTTGGGCTCTAAAAGGGGGGAGCCGCACTCCGGGCAGAGGAGGGGCGGGGGCTCCTGGTGGCCGCACTGGTGGCAGAGGAGCCTGTCCCGGCCCTCCCGGTGGTAGCGCAAGGAGAGGGCGCAGTTGGGGCAGGTGGGCTTGTAGCCGCAGTCGCCGCAGAGGAGGAGGGCGCTATACCCCTTGCGGGCGGCCAGGACCACGGCCTGCCTGCCCTTTTCCTCCACCTGCTTTAAAAGGGCCAGGGCCCGGCCGGTGAAGGGGTAGCCCTTCTCCCGCTTCAGGTCCAGGAGCATGACCCTGGGCTTGGGGACGGGAAAGGTGAGGCCGGGCCTGTCCAGGACCTCCACCGCCGGGACCAGGGAGAGGTAGGTGAGGGGAACGCCTAAAAGCCTGGCCCGGAGCTCCGCCAGCGGCGGAACGAAGGCCCGGGTGCCGGAGGCGAGCTTGTAGCTCTCGCTCCCCTCCTCCACCACCACCAAGGAGTCCGGGGTGAAGGGGAGGAAAAGCCCCCCGTAGGTGGCGAACACCACGCCCCCGGGGTCTTTAAAAAGGGCCTCCCTTTCCCATAAGGAAAGCCCCCCGTGGTAGGCCCTGGCCTCGGGGAAGAAGGCCAGAAAGCGCAGAAGGAGGCTCACCTCGGGAAAGAGGACCAGGTGGCTCCCCCGGGCCAGAAGCCCCTTTAAAAGCCTTAGCCTCTCGGAAAACCGCCCCCCGTTCAGGCGCTCGGGCCTCTCCGGCAGGAAGAGGGGCTCCACCCCGCCCTCCTCCCCCCTGGCCTCCGGCGGGGGGCCGTAGCCCACATAGCCCTCCTCCAGAAGGCGCTTGAGCCGCCGCACCCCAAGCCCCGTGGCCCGGGCCCAGGCGGCGAGGCTCTCGGCGTGGCCCATCTCCCTGAGGCGCCTAAGGGCGCGGGAGAGCTCGGGGTCGGGGTGGTCCTCCTTGAGGGGCAGAAGCACCCTCTTCCCCTCCTTGAAGGCCACCTCCTCCTCCAGGACCCCGGCCTCCCGCAGGAGGTCTAAAAGCTTGGGGTCAAAGCCTTTGGCCTCCTGCCAGTCCGAAAGGCCCTCGAGGCCCGGGGGCAGGACCTTGGGGTCGGCGCCGGGGTAGAGGCGGACCCGGTGCTTGAGCTCGGGGAAGGGGGGCAGGAAGTCGGCCAGCACCTGGCCCAGGGGGGCGAAGAGGTAGCGGGCGGCCTCCTCGGCAAAGCGGATCTCCTCCGGGCGCAGGTAGGGGGTCTGGTCCAGATAGGCGATGGCGTGGCGCAGGCCGGGCCCCGGCCTCACCTCCTCCTCCCCCACCACCACCCCCACCCGCACCTCCCCCCGCCAGGGCACGGCCACCCGAAGGCCCAAGGGAGCCTCCCCCTCCTGCCCCAGGGGGGGCAGGTAGCTCATGGGGGGAAGGGGCAGGAGGAGGGCCACCTTTAGGGCCCGCATACGCCTAGGATAAGGGGGTGGGCCTGGCCGTGCTCCTCTCCGGGGTGGCCCTCTACAGCGCCCTCTACGCCGTCGTTCCCCTCCTTCCCCTCCTGGAAAGGCTCTTCGGTGCGCCCCCGGGGGCGGCGGGGCCGGGCGTGGGCCTCCCCCTCCTCCTCCTGGTCCTCCTCTCGCCCCTGGTACCCAGGCTCCCCTGGCCGGCGGAGAGGGTTCTGGGCGGGGGGCTCCTTTTGGTGGGGCTTGGGGGGCTTCTGGGGGCCCTCAGCCCAAGCCTTTTCCTTTGGATCCTTTCCCGCCTTCTCCAGGGGGTGGGGGCGGCCATGGTCCCCGCCCTGGCCATCGCCCTGGTGCCCCGCCTTTTCCCCCAAAAGGCCCTGGAGATGGCGGGGGTGTACATGGCAGGGAACGTGCTGGGCGGGGGGTTGGGCCGGGTCCTGTCGGGCCTCCTCGCCGAGGCGTTTGGGGTGCGAAAGGCCCTCCTTTTCCTCTCCCTGCCCGCCTTGATCCTGGGCCTTCTCCTCCTCCGCGCCCCAAAGAGCCTCCTCGTCCTGGGCCCGCCCCGGTACGACCTCAGGGCCTGGCCCCTCTATTTGGTGGGGGGCATCCTCCTCTTCCTGAACCTCTTTTTGGCCAACCTCCTCCCCTACCGCCTCCTGGAGATGGGCTTTGGGCCGGGCCAGGTGGGCCTCCTTTACCTGGCCTACCTCTTCGGCATCCCGGGAAGCGCCTTCTCCGGCTTCCTCTCCCGGAGGTTTGGCCCCGTGGCCACCTTCCGCCTGGCCTTCTTGGGGGTCATCCTGGGCATGGCCCTGCTCCTCCTGCCCCCGCCCGGCCTGGCCCTGGGCTTCGTCCTCATGATGGCGGCCCTCTTCACCGCCCAGAGCCTGGCCTCGGGGGCGGCGGGGAGGCGGGGGCCCGGGGGGAGCGGGGCCTATGTGGCGGCCTTCTACCTGGGGGGCACCCTGGCGGGCCTTCTTTACCCCCTCTTCCTCCACAGCTTTCCCCTGGCCGTGGGCCTGGGCGTGGCCCTGGCCCTCCTGGCCCTGGCCCTGGCTCCGGTAAGGTAGACGCCCCTCCACACCACGCCCGGCAAATCCCCTTACGGGGCTAAACCTTCTGCAACGAATCCATTGACTCGCCCGTTTGATTACATCGTCCTGAACGGGTCGCAATCCCCTTACGGGGCTAGACCTTCTGCAACCCTACCCCTACCTTTTTCCTGTACTGGACGGGGCTCGTGGAGGAGGGTTTTGGGAGAAAGATGAAACTTGGAATATGCGTAGGTAGAAAACGAGGGTTTTGGGGGGTTTAGGCCGGTGGAAAGTCTGCGGAGGAAAGGCGAAAGGAGATGCATAAGCGAGTATCGCCGTCCCGAACAGGAAAACTGGCTTTCAAGCTCCTCTCCCGGTTATCCGGGACAAGGGCATTATAGCACTACAACCCCGCCCCAAGGCCCCCTCTCGCTCAAGAGTCGGGCATACCCCGTTTCCGAGTGGCCTAGGCAGGGCGTACCATGGCCCCATGGAGGTCCACGCCGCCGATCAGTACCTGGTGGCCCCGGGGGAGGTGGGGCTATTGGAGGTCTACGAGGCCCTCGAGGGAACGGGCCTCTTTCCCCCTTTTCCCCCGGTGGAGCTTCCCGGGGGCGTGGGGGGGCTTGTGGCCCGGGGGGGCTTCGCCCAGACCTTCTTCTTCCCCGCCGAGGTCCTGGGCCTCACCTTCCGCACCCCCAAGGGGGAGGTGGTGCGGGCCGGGGGCCTTGTGGTCAAGAACGTCCAGGGGTACGACCTGGTGCGCCCCTTCGTGGGGAGCTTTGGGCTTTTAGGGGAGGCTTTGGAGGTAGTCTTCCGCCTCAGGCCGGGGCGGGCCTTCGCCTTCCTGAAAAGGCCCTGGGAAGGGGCCTTCCCCGAGCTTTCCCCTAGGCCCCGCTTTCTCTTCGCCCTGGAAGATGCCCTCTACGCCTTTCACTTTGGCCACGAGAAGGAGGTGGCCCGCTTCCAGGAGGCCTTCTTGGGGGAGGAGGTGGGGCCTTTGGACCTCCGCCCCCTCTTCCCCCGGGGGATGGGGGTGGGGGAAGGGCCCCTAAGGGACCTCCGCTTCGCCTGGAAAGACGGCGGGGAGGCCCCAAGGCCGCCCGAGGCCTTCCTCCGCTGGGTGCGGGGAATGGGGTATCCTCTTTAGGATGCGGGAGCTGGAAGAAGCCCTAGCCGCCATCCAAAGCGCCCAGGACCTCGAGGCCCTGAAGGCCCTCAAGGCCCGGTACCTGGGCAAGAAGGGCCTCATCACCCAGGAGATGAAGGCCCTCGCCGCCCTCCCCCTGGAGGAAAGAAAGGCGCGGGGCCAGGCCCTAAACGCCCTAAAGGAGGCCCTGGAGAAGGCCCTGGAGGAGCGGGAAAAGGCCCTAGAGGAGGAGGCCTTAAGGCGGGCCCTGGAAGGGGAGCGCCTGGACGTCTCCCTGCCCGGAGTAAGCCTCTTCGCAGGGGGGCTTCACCCCATCACCCTCATGGAAAAGGAGCTTATCGCCATCTTCCGGGGCCTGGGCTACCAGGCGGTCATGGGGCCCGAGGTGGAGGGGGAGTTCTTCAACTTTGACGCCCTCAACATCCCCGAGCACCACCCCGCCCGGGACATGTGGGACACCTTCTGGCTGGAGGAAGAAGGCCTCCGCCTGAAGGGCCCCTTGGGGGAGGAGGTGGAGGGGCGGCTTCTTTTGCGCACCCACACCTCCCCCATGCAGGTCCGCTACATGGTGGCCCACACCCCCCCTTTCCGCATCGTGGTGCCGGGGCGGGTCTTCCGCTTTGAGCAGACCGACGCCACCCACGAGGCCGTCTTCCACCAGCTGGAGGGGCTGGTGGTGGGGGAGGGCATCACCATGGCCCACCTCAAGGGGGCGATTTACGAGCTGGCCCAGGCCCTCTACGGCCCTGAGTCCCGGGTGCGCTTCCAGCCCGTCTACTTCCCCTTCGTGGAGCCCGGGGCCCAGTTCGCCATCTGGTGGCCCGAGGGGAGGAAGTGGCTGGAGCTGGGTGGGGCGGGCATGGTCCACCCTAGGGTCTTCCAGGCGGTGGACCAGTACCGCCAAAGCCTGGGCCTTCCCCCCGCCTACCAGGGGGTCACGGGCTTCGCCTTCGGCCTCGGTGTGGAGAGGCTCGCCATGCTGCGCTACGGCATCCCCGACATCCGCTACTTCTTCGCCGGCAGGCTGAAGTTCCTGGAGCAGTTCCGGGGGGTTCTATGAGGGTGCCCTTCTCCTGGCTCAAGGAGTACGTCCCCGAGCTGGAAAGCCCCGAGGTCCTGGAGGAACGCCTGGCGGGGCTGGGCTTTGAGACGGACCGCGTGGAGCGCCTCTTCCAGATCCCTCCTGGGGTGGTCTTCGCCCGGGTCCTCGAGGCCCACCCCGTCCCGGGGACGGGCCTAAAGCGCCTGGTCCTGGACGCCGGAGAGGTGGTGGAGGTGGTCTCGGGGGCCGAGAACGCCCGGGCTGGGATCGGCGTGGCCCTGGCCCTGCCCGGAACCGAGCTCCAGGGCCTGAAGGTGGGGGAGCGGGTCATCCAGGGGGTGCGCTCCTTCGGCATGGCCCTCTCCCCCAAGGAGCTCGGGGTGGGGGAGTACGGCGGGGGGCTTTTGGAGTTCCCCGCTGAGGCCCTTCCTCCCGGCACCCCCCTGGCTGAGGCCTGGCCCGGGGAGGTGGTCTTGGAGATAGAAGTCACCCCCAACCGCCCGGACGCCCTGGGCCTTCTGGGCCTGGCCCGGGACCTCCACGCCCTGGGCTACGCCCTGGTGGAGCCCCAGGTCCTCTACCGGGCCGAGGCCCTGCCCCTTCCCTTCCGCCTGGAGGTGGAAGACCCCCTGGGCGCCCCCCACTTCACCCTGGCCTACGCCTTTGGCCTCCGGGTAGGGCCAAGCCCCATCCCCCTGCAGCGGGCCCTCTTCGCCGCCGGCATGCGCCCCATCAGCAACGTCGTGGACATCACCAACTACGTGATGCTGGAGAGGTCCCAGCCCATGCACGCCTTTGACCTCCGGTTCGTGGGGGAGGGGATCCTGGTGCGCCGGGCCCGAGAGGGGGAGAGGCTTCGCACCCTGGACGGAGTGGAGCGGGCCCTCCACCCGGAGGACCTGGTCATCGCCGCCATCCAGGGGGAAAGGAGCCTGCCCATCGGCCTGGCCGGGGTCATGGGCGGGGCGGAGAGCGAGGTGCGGGCGGACACGGAGGCCATCGCCCTGGAGGTGGCCCTCTTTGACCCGGTCGCCATCCGCAAGACCGCCCGCCGCCACGGCCTCCGCACCGAGGCCAGCCACCGCTTTGAGCGGGGCGTGGACCCCCTGGGCCAGATCCCCGCCCAGAAGCGGGCCCTGAGCCTCCTCCAGGCCCTGGCCGGGGCCCGGGTGGCCGAGGCCATCCTGGAGGTGGGAAACCCCAGCCCGCCCGAGCCCATCCCCTTCCGCCCCCAGTACGCCAACGCCCTCCTGGGCACGCAGTACCCGGAGGAGGCCCAGATCAGCATCCTGAGGCGGCTGGGATGCCGGGTGGAGGGGGAGGGTCCCTACCGGGTCACCCCGCCCAGCCACCGCCTGGACCTCCGCCTGGAGGAGGACCTGGTGGAGGAGGTGGCCCGCATCCAGGGCTATGAGACCATCCCCCTGGACCTCCCCGCCTTCTTCCCCGCCCCCGACAACCGGAGCGTGGAGGCCTCCTACCGCAAGGAGGAGAGGCTCAAGGAGCTCCTGGCGGGCCTGGGCTTCCAGGAGGTCTACACCTACAGCTTCGCCGACCCCGAGGAGGCCCCCCTCTTCCGCCTCCCCCCCTACCCTCTGCGCCTGAAAAACCCCCTGGCCCCGGAGAAGGCCGCCCTCAGGACCCACCTCTTCCCCGGCCTCCTCAAGACCCTCAAGGAGAACCTGGCCCTGGACCGCCCGGAGCGGGCCCTCCTCTTTGAGCTGGGCCGGGTCTACGGCGTGGCGGGGAGCCTGGGGGAGGAGAGGACCCACCTGGCGGGCCTCCTCTTCGGCGAGGGCCTGAAGCTTCCCTGGGCCCGAGAGGCCCTGTCCGGCTTCTTCCTCCTCAAGGGCTACCTGGAGGCCCTCTTTAGGAGGCTTGGCTTGGAGCTTCGGGTGGAGGCCCACCCCTACCCCTTCCTCCACCCCGGGGTCTCGGGGCGGGTCCTGGTGGAAGGGGAAGCGAAGGGCTTCCTGGGCCAGCTCCACCCGGGGATCGCCCGGGCTTTGGCGCTCCCTCCGGTCTGGATCTTTGAGCTCACCCTGCCCTTCCCGGAAAAGCCCCTGGCCTTCCGGGACCCCTCCCGCTACCCCCAGGCCTTGCGGGACCTGGCGGTGGTGGTTCCCGAGGCCATCCCCTACGGAGAGGTGGAAAGGGTCATCCGGGAAGCGGCGGGTCCCTATTTGGAAAGCCTCGCCCTCTTTGACCTTTACCAGGGCCCGCCCCTCAAGGAAGGGGAGAAGAGCCTGGCCTTCCACCTCCGCTTCCGCCACCCGGAGAGGACCCTCAAAGACGAGGAGGTGGACGCCGCCATGGCGGGCATCTTCGCCGCCCTAAGGGCGAGGGGCTTCGGCATCCGGGAGTAAACTCTAGCCATGCTGACCTGGGTGGACCTTTTGGCCCTCTTCAGCCTGGCCCTGGGCCTGGCCCTGGGCTACCGGGAGGGGCTTCTGGGGGCCGGGATGGGGCTTGGGGTCCTCCTCTACCTGGTCCTGGCCCAGCTAGGGCTAAAGGGCCCCTGGTGGGGCCTGGGTTTGGGCCTCCTTCTGGGGACGCTGGCCAAGAGCCTGCCCCTCCCCGCCCTTTCCCGGGGCCTCGAGGGCCTGCTCGGGGCCCTGGGAGGGCTTCTTTTGGGGCTGTTCCTGGCCTTTAGCCTGTGGACCGGCTTCCCCTGGGAGGTGGTGGGGGGGACCCTCCGCTACCCCTCGGTGCGCCTCCCCACCCCCATCTACGAGGGAATAGGACAGAGCCCCTTCGCCCGCGAGGCCTTCCGCCTGGCCTGGCAGACCCCCTGGCTCAGGAAGGCCCTGGCCCTAGAGGGCGAGAATCCGCGATAGGGCAAGAAGCGCCCGGTTGATGTCCTTCCTGCGCTCCACCGCCTCCTTGAGGGGGGTGAGCTCCACCTCTCCCTCCACCTCCCCCACCATGACCCCGCTGGTCCCCCCGGCCAGGGCCTCCACCGCCGCCGCCCCCAGGCGGCTCGCCAGGATGCGGTCCTTGGCCGTGGGGCTTCCTCCCCGCTGGATGTGGCCCAGCACCGTGACCCGGGCCTCCACCTGGAGGTGCTCCTGGATGGCCTTGAGAAGCCCCGTAGCCCCCCCGGGGTAGGCCCCTTCCGCCACCACCACGATGGAGCTGGACTTGCCCCGCCTCTGGGACTCCAGAAGCCCCTCGGCGATGGCCTTGGGGTCCACGGGCTCCTCGGGCACGGCGATCACCTCGGCGCCCCCCGCCAGGCCCACATCCAGGGCGATGAAGCCCGCATGCCGCCCCATGACCTCTATGAAGAAGACCCGCTCGTGGCTGGCGGCGGTGTCCCGGATGCGGTCAATGGCCTCCAGGGCCGTGTTGACGGCGGTGTCAAAGCCGATGGTATAGTCGGTGCCAAAAAGGTCGTTGTCAATGGTGCCTGGCACCCCCACCACGGGGATCTTGTGCTCCTCAATGAGGCGCATGGCCCCGCGGAAGGTGCCGTCGCCGCCGATGGCCACCAGGCCCTCTATCCCCGCCGCCTTCAGCTTGGCCACCGCCTTGGCCCGCCCCTCCTCGGTGAGGAACTCCTGGCTCCGGGCGGTGAGGAGGATGGTCCCTCCCCGTTGCAGGATGTTGGCCACGTCCCGCACCCCCAGGGGGACCATCTCCCCCTGGATCATGCCGGCGTAGCCCCTACGGATGCCGATGACCTCAACGCCCATGGCGTAGGCCTGGCGCACCACGGCCCGGATGGCCGCGTTCATGCCGGGGGCGTCGCCCCCGCTGGTAAAGACGCCGATGCGCTTCATCTCTCCTCCATGCTGAGGCGGTAGGCCTCGTTGCGGGCAACCCCGGCCGCCACCAGGGCCCGGAAGAGGGCCTTCCCGGAAAGGCCCTGGCCCTTGAGCTCCGCAAGAAGCCTTTCCGCGTCCGGGGCCGGGGCCTCCTTGGGCCCCAGGACCAGGACGAACTCCCCCTTGGGCTCGGCGAAGCGGGCCCAAGCCTCCTTCAGGCTTCCCCGGAAGACCTCCTCGTGGACCTTGCTGATCTCCCGGGCCACGGCCACGGGGTGGGCCTCCCCGTAGACCTCCATGAGGTCCTCTAGGGTCTTCCTCAGGCGGTGGGGGCTTTCGTAGAGCACCGCGGTCCTCCCTTCCCGGGCCAGGGCCTGAAGCCTTTCCTTGCGCTCCCTTCCCGCCTTGGGCAAAAAGCCCTCAAAGGTGAAGCGGTGGGTGGGCAGGCCCGAGGCCACCAGGGCGGGGATGAGGGCGGTGGGGCCAGGAAGCGCTTCCACCCGCCAGCCCCATTCTAAGGCCAGCCGCACCAGCTCCGCTCCCGGATCCGAGATCCCCGGGGTGCCGGCATCCGTGGCGTAGGCCACGTAGGCGTAGGGGGCGAGGAGCTCCTTGGCCCGGTCCAGGGTGTGCTGGTCCAGGCGCAGGGTAGGGGTGGGGATGCCGTAGTGGCGAAGGAGAAGCCCCGTGCGCCTGGTGTCCTCGCAAGCCACCACCTCGGCCTCCTTCAGGGTCCTGAGGGCCCTCAGGGTGATGTCCTCCAGGTTGCCGATGGGGGTGGGAACCAGGACCAGGCGCATGGGGCTAGAGCAGGATGGGCCTCAGGGTCTTCACCACCTGGCGGAAGGGGAACTCGTACACGGAGCCCGAGGGCAGGGTGAACTCCAGAAGGTCGGGCGCTCCCGGGAAGACCACCCGCCTCAGGGCCAGGGGCCCCCCGTCGGTTTCCACGTGGACGGTGAGGTAGTCGGGCTCCAGGTTGCGCCCGTCCTCCGCCTCCTTCGGGGCCTCCTCCCCCACGCCCTCCTCCAGCCGCCTCAGGGCCTCCAGAGGGTCGGCCTTGAGGGCCCGCACCTCCTCCTCCAAGGTCCCGTCGGAGAAACGGAGGACCACCTCGTCCCCCGCCCCGCAGGCCTCGCAGTCCAGGAGGTCCCCCGCCTCGTAGCCCTCCAGGTCCAGGGGCTCGCCGCAAACCGGGCAGACCATAAACACCTCCCAAGGAGGATTCTATCCCTGGGAGCCTAAGCGCCCGCGCTTTGGTTTCGCAACACGGGGTGCCCAAGTCGGGGCTGGAAAGGGCACCCCGCCGTGGCCAAAAGCCAGGCGGGGCGCTTAGCCCCCTTTAGCGGCCGTAGCGGGCGATGGCGGCCTGGATCTCCTCCAAGGCCGCCTGGCGGTCCCGCCAGCCGGTGACCCGGACCCACTTGCCCTTCTTGGCCTCGAGGGCCTTGTAGGTCTCAAAGAAGTGCTGGATCTCCTGCTTGACGCCCTCGGGAACGTCGCCGATGTCCTGGATGTGGTCCAGGCGCTGGTCCTCGGCCACCACCCCCAGGATCTTGGCGTCGCTCCCCTTCTCGTCCTCCATGAGGAGAAGGCCCACCGGGCGCACCTCCACCACCACCCCCGGCAGAAGGGGGTAGGTGGAGAGGATGAGGCCGTCCAGGGGATCCCCGTCCTCGGCCAGGGTGGAGGGGATGAAGCCGTAGTCCCCGGGATAAAACTGGGCTCCCGGCAGGACCCGGTCCAGCTTGACAACCCCCAGCTCCGGGTCGTACTCGTACTTGTTGCCGGAACCCCGGGGGACCTCAATGACCATGTGGACCACCTGGGGCGCGTTCTTACCCACGGGAAGGCTCTTCAGGTTCGCCATAGCCCCCCCATTATACGAGGACCTCCGGGAAGTCCGTGACCAGGGCATCCACCCCCCAGGCCGTGAGGGCCTGGGCCTCCCGCTTGTCGTTCACCGTCCAGGCCAGGACCCGGTAGCGGGCCCTCAGGCGGCGGACCTCCTCTTCGTCCAAGAGGCCCACCCAGGGGTGCACCCAGGCCACGCCCAGACAGGGGGCCAGCTCCAGGGCCTCGGGCTTCTCGTAGAGGAGGCCTAGGGGCGCGACGCCGAGGCGCCTCAGGCGCACCAGCGCCAGGGGGTCAAAGGAACTCACCCAGACCCTTTCCGAGGGAGAGCGGGCCAGGAGCCGAGCCAAAGCCTCCTCCCGGCCATCGGTCTCGGGGGGCAGGCTCTTGAGCTCCACGTTGATCCAGGCGCCGGGAAAGCTCTCTAAAACGGCCTCCAGGGTGGGCACGTAGGGGGGAAGCTCCCTCAGGGAAAGGCCGGCGATGGAAGCGCCTCCCAGGGTGAAGTCGTGGTGGACCACCAGGACCCCGTCTTTGGTCAGGTGCACGTCCAGCTCAAAGCCGTCTAGGCCCGAGTCCAGGGCCTTCCTGAAGGCCTCGAGGGTGTTCTCCCGCACCCCCAGGGCGATGCCGCGGTGGCCTAGGCGGAGGGGCACGAGGGGGAGTATACAATGGGGCCATGGGCAAGTACGAGGAAGCCTTTTCCCGCCTGGGAGAGCGGGCCCTGGCGCGCCTGGAGGGGCCAGGCGGATTTCTGGCGGTGACGGAAACCCACCTGGTCCTGGTGGACGAGGCTGGGGTAAAGAAGATGGAGCTTGCCCGCATCCGCCGGGTGGGCCGGGGGGAAGGGGGAAGCCTTTTGGTCCAGAGTGAGGAAGAGGCCCTCGCCATCCCCCTTCGGGCCTTTCCCTTGGAGGAGCTCAAGGCCTTCCTGGAGGGGCTGAAGCCCCATGTGGCCCGCGCCCGGAAGGCCACCCAGGCCTCCCGGCCACTAGAGCCCAGGGAAACGCCCAAAGCCCCCCTCTGGGAGGAGGAGGCCACGCCCAAGCCCGCCTCGGTGGAGCTAGCCCCGGAGCCCCAGGAGGCCAAGGAGGCCACCCCACCGGCCAGGCCCCGGGGGGGCGGGAACCCTTTGGCCCTTCCCCTCAAGGTCCTCGCCCTCCTCACCCTGGGCTACACCGTGGCCTTCGTGGCCCTGAACCCGGGTGCCGACCTCTGGGCCCTTCTGGGCGTGGTCTTAGGAGGACTCGGCCTGGCCCTGACGGAGTGGTCCTTGGCTACCTCCTGGCGGTAGCCCTTCTGGCCCTCCTCAGCCTTTGGCCCAAGCTGGCCCCCAGGCCTCTCCCCGTCCGGGTGGAGGCCCTGTCCGAAGCCTCCTTCACCCCTCCCGCCCCGGAGCCCGTGAGCCTGAACGGAGCGAGCCTGGAGGAGCTGGAGGCCCTTCCCGGGATAGGCCCCACCCTGGCCCGGAGGATCGTGGAGGGGAGGCCCTACGGAACCGTGGAGGACCTCCTCAAGGTGAAGGGCATTGGGCCCCGCACCCTGGAAAGGATCCGCCCTTACGTGAGGCCGTGAAAGGAGCCCTTTCTTCCTCCGGCGTGGGTCTGGGCCTGGGGGGCCTCCTGGGGGCTTTGGCCCTCCTCTACCCCGCCCTTCTGCTCCTGGCCCCCCTGGGCCTCCGCCTTGGCCTCCCTTTTTTCCTGGGGCTCGTTCTCGTGCTCTTGCGGGGCCTCCTTTTTCCCGTCCCGGAGCCCCCTTACGGGCTTAGGGTGGAGGGAACCTTGGCCGTCCGGGAGGGGTTCACCCGGTGGGAGGGCCACCGCCTCAGGGTGAAGCACTTCCCTCCCCTCGAGGACGGGGTCTACCACCTCCGGGGCTACCTGGCCCCGCCCGAGCCCCGGCGCAACCCCGGCGGGTTTGACGAGCGGGCCTGGCTCCTGGCCCAGGGGGTCAAGGGCGTGTTTCACGTGGAACAGGCCAAGCGCCTTTCGGCCCTGCCCGACCCCCGGACCTCCTTTAGGGCGCGGCTCGCAGAGGGCCTTTCCCCGCCCGCCAAGGAGGTCCTCGAGGGCCTGGTCCTGGGGGACAAAAGGGGGCTGGAAGACGCCTACCTTCTCTTCCAAAAGGCCGGGCTGGCCCACCTTCTCGCGGTCTCCGGCCTCCACGTGGGGTTTCTAGTGGGGGCTGTTCTCCTCCTCCCCCTGGGGCGGTGGCGCTACCTCCTGGCCCTGGCCCTCCTTCCCCTTTACCTTTTCCTGGCGGGGCCAAGCCCCTCCCTGGTCCGGGCGAGCCTCATGGCGGGCCTCTCCCTCCTGGGCCTCTTCCTGGGCCTGGGGGCGGCGGGGGTGGTCCAGGCCCTGGGACTCGCCCTCTTCCTCCAGCTCCTCCTCAGGCCCGAGGCCATCCTCGGCCTGGGCTTCCAGCTCTCCTATCTCGCCGTCCTGGGCCTGGCCCTGGTCCTGCCCGCCCTCAGGCTTCCGCCGGGGCTTAAGGGCTACCTTCTCGGGGGCCTGGCCGCCAGCCTGGCGGTCCAGGCCTTCCTGGCTCCCCTCCTTCTGCACCGCTTCCACCTCCTGCCCCTTCTGAGCCCCCTGGCCAACCTCCTGGCCGCCCCTGTGGTGGCCCTCCTGGTCCCCCTGGGCTTCCTGAAGCTCCTTCTGGGCGGGGCGCTGGCCTGGGCCGTGGAGCCCCTGGCCCAGGGGCTTCTCTTCCTGGCCGGGGTGGCCTCCCAGGGGCCCCTCCTCCGGCTGGGGGAGATCAGCCCCCAGGGCTTCGCCCTCTACTACCTGGGGCCTCTTCCTCCGCTCCTCGCCCTCCACCACCTCCTCCCCTGGCGGAAAGCCCTCCTCCTGGCAAGCCTCCCCGCCCTGGTGGGCCTGGCCACGGGCCTCCCCAAGCCCGTGGACCTCTGGCTTTTGGACGTGGGCCAGGGGGACGCCCTCCTGGCCCGCATGGGAGGGGCCGAGGTCCTGGTGGACGGGGGGAGGCCGGAGCAGGGGGAGAAGGTGGCGCGGGCCCTGAGGGCCCTGGGGGTGGAGGCCCTCGAGGTCCTGGTGGCCACCCACCCCGACGCCGACCACTTCGGGGGGCTTTTGCGGGTGGTGGAGGAGGTTCCCGTGGGCCTCGCCCTCCTCTCCCCCGCCTTTCCCCAGGACCACCCCCTGGTCCAGGCCCTGGAGGCCAAAGGGGTGCCCACCCTGAGGCCCGGGGCGGGCACGGCCCTCCGGGTGGGGAAAGGGCGGATCCAGGTCCTCTGGCCCCGCCACCTCTCCCACGACGACAACCGGGACGGCCTGGCCCTCCTCCTGGACCTGGGGCGCGCCAAAGCCCTCCTCCTGGCGGACCTTCCGGCGGAGGTGGAGGAAAAGCTGGCCCCTGGCCCCGTGGAGATCCTCAAGGTGAGCCACCACGGGTCCAG
Organism: Thermus aquaticus; assembly: GCF_001280255.1. Taxonomy (NCBI): domain Bacteria; kingdom Thermotogati; phylum Deinococcota; class Deinococci; order Thermales; family Thermaceae; genus Thermus; species Thermus aquaticus. The sequence continues at coordinate 514,620 of NZ_LHCI01000106.1, forward strand.
GACCGGCACCTCCGAGGCGCTCCTGGCCCAGACCAGGCCCCGGATCGCCCTGATCGGTGTGGGGAAGAACCCCTTCGGCCACCCCCACCCCGAGGTCCTAGAGCGCCTGCAGGCCCACGGGGTGAAGGTCTACCGCACGGACCGGATGGGCGCGGTGCGGGTGGACCTGGGCTACGCCTGGTAGCCGAGCCGCTCCAGAAGGGCCTCCAGCTCCTCCAAAGAGCGGTAGTGGATGACCACCCGGCCCCGACGTCCCCCCAGCACCTTGACGGGCAGGCCCAGGTGCCGGGAAAGCTCCAGGGAGAGGGGGGAGGGCTCCTTGGGCCCCTTCTCTCGGCCCAGGCGCTCCCTTAGGGCCTCGGCCTGCCGCACGGAAAGCCCCTTTTCCAGGATCTCCTTGAGGCCCCAAAGCCGGTCCTCGGGCTCCAGCATGAGGAGGGCCCGGGCGTGCCCGGCGGTGATCTCTCCTGCCTCCAGGGCCCTCAGGACCTCTTCCGGAAGCTGGAGAAGCCTCAGGGCGTTGGCCACCGTGGAGCGGGCCTTGCCCACCCGCTTGGCCACCTCCTCCTGGGTCAGGCCCATGGAAAGAAGGGCCTGGTAGCCCCGGGCCTCCTCCAGGGGGGAGAGGTCCTCCCGCTGGAGGTTTTCCACCAGGGCCAGCTCCAGGGCCTCCCGGTCGGTGAGGTCCCGCACCAGGGCCGGCACCTCGGTAAGCCCGGCCATCTGGGCCGCCCGGTAGCGCCTCTCCCCGGCCACCAGCTCGTACCCGTCCCCCTTTGGCCGCACCAGGATGGGCTGGAGGAGCCCCTTTTCCTTGATGGACTGGGCCAGCTCCTCCAGGCTCTCCTGGGAGAAGTGCCGCCGGGGCTGGCCGGGGTTGGGCCGGATGGCCGAGAGGGGGAGGCGCACCACCCCGCCGCCCCCCTTGGGCAGGAGGGCCTCGAGGCCCCTCCCAAGACCGCTAGCCTTCTTGGACACGGGCGATCACCTCCTCCGCCAAACGCCGGTAGGCGTGGGCCCCCGGCGAGGTGGGGGCGTGCTGGGCGATGGTGCGGCCAAAGCTGGGGGCCTCCGCCAGGCGCACGTTCCTGGGGACCACCGTCCAGAAGACCTTCTCGCCGAAGTGCGCCCTGAGCTCCGCCTCCACCTGCTGGGAGAGCAGGGTGCGGCCGTCGTACATGGTGACGAGGATGCCAAGAAGCCTCAGGGCGGGGTTGAGGCGGCTCCGCACCTCCTCCAGGGTAGAAAGAAGGCCAGCCACCCCCTCCAGGGCGTAGTACTCCGCCTGCACCGGCACGATGACCCCCTGGGCCGCCCCCAGGGCGTTCAAGGTGAGGGGGGAGAGGCTTGGGGGGACGTCCAGCAGGGTGAGGTCGTAGGCCTCGTTCTTCAGGGCCTCGGCCAGGGCCAGGGGGTTTTCCGCAAGCCCCACCGCCGCCCCCACCAGGTCGGGGGTGGCGGGGAGGAGGTGGAAGGCGTCCACCGGCTGGACCAAGGCCTCCAGGGGCTCCCCCTCCAGAAGCTGGTGCACCCCCTTTTCCGCGCGCACGCCCAGGCCGCTGGTGGCGTTCATCTGGGGGTCCAGGTCCACCAAAAGCACCCGCTTGCCCATGCGGCCCAGGTAGGCCGCCAGGTTGATGGCGGTGGTGGTCTTGCCCACCCCCCCTTTCTGGTTGACCACGGCGATGCGGCGCACCTCGCCCTTTAGCATAAGGGTTTTTTCTCGGGAACCCCGGGGCGGCGGGGGTAGGCGGCGGGGGTGGGAACCTCCTTGGCCAGGACCACCAGGGCCCGCTCCTCCTCCAAAAAGGGGAGGCGCAGGGAGCGGACCTCCCTCAGACTACCCCCGAGGAGGCCCAGGGCCTTGGGCAGGGGGGCGAGCTCCTCCGCCACCCTGGGCCCCTTCTGGGCCACCATGACTCCCCCTGGCCCCAAGAAGGGCAGGCCCAGCTCCGCCAGAACGCAGAGGTGGGCCACGGCCCGGGCCGTGACCCGTTGGTAGGCCTCCCGGTGCTCCGGGAGGTGGGCCACCTCCTCGGCCCGGCCCCAGAGGGGAAAGGCCCCTTTTAGCCCCAAAGCGGCCACCACCTCCTCCAGAAAGGCCACCTTCTTCCGGGTGGCGTCCAGGAGGACGACCTCCAGCTCGGGGCGGACGATCTTGAGGGGAAGCCCGGGGAAGCCGGCCCCCGTCCCCAGGTCCAAAACCCGCAAGGGCCCCTCCCAGAGGGGAAGGAGGAGCAGGGTCAGGGAGTCCAGGAAGTGCTTGGCCACCACCTCCCTTTCCGTGCGCAAGGCGGTGAGGCTCACCTTGCGGTTCCCTTCCAGGAGGAGGTCGTAGAGGGTGGAAAAGGCCTTCAGGTGGGGCGAGAGGTCCAGACCCAAGGCCCTGCCCCCTTCTAGAAGAAGCCTCTCACCCTCCGGGCTCAGGCCCACGCTCCCCCCTGTTTCCCGTGAAACACTAGCCCTCCCGCCTCAGGTGGACCAACAGGGCGGTGAGGTCCGAGTCCCGCACCCCGGGCACCCGGGCGGCCTCCGCCAGGGTGCGGGGGCGGAAACGGGAAAGCTTCTCCACCGCCTCGCGCGAAAGCCCCGGGACCCTGGGGTAGTCCAGCCCCTCGGGCAGGCGCAGGGCCTCCAGGTCCCGCATCTTCTCCCGGAGCTTCTCCTGCCTCTCTATGTAGCCGGCGTACTTGGCCCGGATCTCCACCTGCTCCCGCTCCTCCGGGGAAAGGGGGGTGGGGGAGGGGAAGCGCTCCAGAAGGGCCTCGTAGGTGTTCTCGGGCCGCCTCAGCCACTGGAGGCCGCTCACCCCGTCCACCCGCAGGGCCTCGAGGCGCCTAAGCTCGGCCTCCACCCGGGCGTACTTGGCCCGCACCCGCTCCAGGTCCTCCCTGGGCCTCAGGCCCCAGGCCACGGCCAGGGGGACCAGGCGCTCGTCGGCGTTGTCGGCCCGGCAGAGAAGCCTTAGCTCCACCCGGCTGGTCATCATCCGGTAAGGCTCGTCGGTCCCCCGGCCCACCAGGTCGTCCACCATGACCCCGATGTACCCCGTCTCCCGGCCCAGGTGGACCTCGGGCAGTCCAAGGGCGTACCGGGCGGCGTTCAACCCGGCCAGAAGCCCCTGGGCGGCGGCCTCCTCGTACCCCGAAGTGCCGTTCACCTGCCCGGCGCTGAAAAGCCCGGGCAGAAGGCGGGACTGGAGGCCCCGGGTGAGCTCGGTGGGGTCCAGGCTGTCGTACTCCACGGCGTAGGCGTAGCGCTGGATCACCGCCCGGGAGAAGCCGGGAAGGCTTCGCACCATCTCCTCCTGGAGCTCGGGGGGAAGGCTTGAGGAGAAGCCCTGCAGGTAGACCTCGCTGGTGGCAAGGCCGTCGGGCTCCACGAAGAGGAGGTGGCTCTCCTTGTCGGCGAAGCGCACCACCTTGTCCTCAATGGAGGGGCAGTAGCGGGGCCCGATGCCCTGAATGTCCCCGGCGTAGAGGGGGGAAAGGTGCAGGTTCTCCAGGATGAGCCGGTGGGTTCTCCCCGTGGTGCGGGTCTGCCAGGTGGGAAGCCGGTCGGCATAGGGGCCGGGCCTCCCCGTGAAGCTCCCCGGAGGCACCTCGGGGGGGACCAGGCTAAGCTCCGAGAAGTCCACGGAGTCCGCCCGGATCCGGGGCGGGGTCCCGGTCTTGAAGCGGCGCAGGCTGTGCCCCACCGCCCTCAGGCTCTGGGAGAGGAAGCGGGCCGGGGGCTCCCCCTGCCTTCCGGCGGGACGGGACTTCCGCCCGTACCAGACCACTCCGGAGAGGAAGGTCCCCCCCGCCACCACCACCGCCCTAGCGGGGATGCCCCGGCCGTCCACGGTGCGCACCCCAAGGAGCCTTCCCCCCTCCACCCAGAGCGAGGCCACCTCTCCCCGCACCACGGCGATGGGCCTTTCCGACAGGATCTCCTGGGCCTTTAGGGCGTAGAGGTCCCGGTCCACCTGGACCCTAAGGCTCTGCACCGCCGGGCCCTTGGAGCGGTTTAGGACCCGGGTGTGGATGGCGGCGGCGTCCGCCGCCCGTCCCATGAGCCCCCCTAGGGCCACCAGCTCGGCCACCAGCTGGCTCTTCCCCGGCCCCCCCACCGCCGGGTTGCAGGGCATCATGCCGATGCGCTCCGGGTTCACGGTGACCAGGGCCACCCGGACCCCCAGGGCGGCCGCAGCCCAGGCGGCCTCGAGGCCCGCGTGCCCCCCACCCACCACCACCACGTCGTACCCCATCCCGCCCTCCACTTTACCCAAGGCCCTGGCGTAGAATGTTCCCTTGGACGGGGGGTGGCCTTGACGCACGAGGCGGTCTGGCAGCACGTTCTGGAGCACATCCGCCGCAACATCACCGAGGTGGAGTACCACACCTGGTTTGAAAGGATCCGCCCCCTGGGTATCCGGGAGGGGGTTTTGGAGCTGGCGGTGCCCACCTCCTTCGCCCTGGACTGGATCAAGCGGCACTACGCCCCCCTGATCCAGGAGGCTTTAGGCCTCCTGGGGGCCCAGGTACCCCGCTTTGAGCTTTTGGTGGTGCCCGGAGCCGCCCAGCCGGTCCAGGTGGACATCTTCCAGGCCGCCCCCCAGGCCGACCAGGGGAAGTCCAAGCTCAACCCCAAGTACACCTTTGAGAACTTCGTGGTGGGGCCCAACAACAACCTGGCCCACGCCGCGGCCGTGGCCGTGGCCGAGTCGCCCGGCAAGGCCTACAACCCCCTTTTCATCTACGGGGGGGTGGGCCTGGGCAAGACCCACCTCATGCACGCCGTGGGCCACTCGGTGGCCAAGCGCTTCCCCAGCCTCAAGATTGAGTACGTCTCCACCGAAACCTTCACCAACGAGCTCATCAACGCCATCCGCGAGGACCGCATGGCGGAGTTCCGGGAGCGGTACCGCTCTGTGGACCTCCTCCTGGTGGACGACATCCAGTTCATCGCCGGCAAGGAAAGGACGCAGGAGGAGTTCTTCCACACCTTCAACGCCCTCTTTGAGGCCCACAAGCAGATCATCCTCTCCTCCGACCGCCCTCCCAAGGACATCCTCACCCTCGAGGCCCGCCTGAGGAGCCGCTTTGAGTGGGGGCTCATCACCGACATTCAGCCCCCCGATCTGGAGACCCGCATCGCCATCCTGAAGATGAACGCCGAGCAGAGGGGCCTCCGCATCGGCGAGGACGTCCTGGAGTACATCGCCCGCCAGGTCACCTCCAACATCCGCGAGCTGGAGGGGGCCCTGATGCGGGTGGTGGCCTACGCCTCCTTAAACGGCGTGGAGCTCACCCGCCAGGTGGCCGCCAAGGCCCTCTCCGACATCTTCGCTCCCCGGGAGGTAGAGGTGGACCCCCAGGAGATCGTGCGGGCGGTGGCGGAGCACTTCGGCCTCCGCCCGGAGGACCTGGTGGGGGGCGGCCGGCGCAAGGAGGTGGTCCTGCCCCGGCAGATGGCCATGTTCTTGGTGCGGGAACTCACCCGGGCCTCTTTGCCCGAGATCGGCCAGCTCTTTGGGGGCCGGGACCACACCACGGTGCTCTACGCCATCCAAAAGGTTCAGGAGCTCTCGGAAAGCGACCGGGAGGTCCAGGCCATCCTGCGCGCCCTCAGGGAGAAGGTGGGGTGAGGCCTGTGGATAACCTGTGGATAACCCTGTGGATAACCCGGCCCAACCTGTGGATAACCCTGTGGACAACCTGTGGAAAACTGGGGGGTCCTCGAGGCCTGTGGATAACCCGCCACTTATCCACACCTTATCCACAGGCCAAGCCCGGTTTTCCACAGGAGTTATCCACAGGCCCTTTGCCCTCCAGGAGGGCTTTTTCCTCCCTTTATCCACATATCCACAGGCCCTATTACTACTACGGCTATTCTTTTAAGATCTTTAAAAGAGCCTTTAGTAACAGTAAAAGAAGGAGGACCCCAAAATGCGCGTAACCCTTCCCAAAAACCTGTTGGCCGAGAGGATCGCCCTCCTGGAACGGGTCATCCCCTCTAGAAGCTCCAACCCCCTTCTTACCTACCTGGGCCTGGCGGCCGAAAAGGACGCCCTGGTCCTTTTCGGCAGCAACGGCGAGGTGGACCTGGAGGTGCGCCTTCCCGCCCAGCTGGAGGGCGAAGGGCGGTACCTGATCCCCTCTCAGCCCTTCTTCCAGCTGGTGCGAAGCCTTCCCGGCGAGACGGTGGAGCTCAGCCTGGGAAGCGAGCTGGCCCTGGCCTCGGGGCGCTTCACCACCCGGCTGGCCCTGGCCCCCATGGAGGGCTACCCCGAGCTCCTCTTCCCCGACCTAGAGGGTGGGGAGGAGGCCTTCACCCAGCGGGCCCAGTTCCTGGCGGAGGAGCTTCAGCGGGCCCTTTCCCAGGTGCGCTACGCCGCTAGCAACGAGGAGTACCGGGCCATCTTCCGGGGGGTGCAGCTGGAGTTCTCCGACCGGGGCTTCCGGGCCGTGGCCTCGGATGGCTACCGCCTGGCCCTCTTTGACCTGGAGAGGCCCCAGCCCTTCACCAAGAAGGCCGTGGTCCCGGCCAGGAGCGTGGACGAGCTGGTGCGGGTCCTGAGGAGCGCCGAGGGCGAGGTGGTCCTGGCCCTGGGGCCCGGCACCCTGGGCCTGGCGGTGCGGCAGGAGGAGGGGGCCTTGCGCATGGCAGTGCGGCTCATGGAGGGGGAGTTTCCCGACTACGAGCGGGTGATCCCCAAGGAGTTCCCCCTCAAAGCGGCCTTGGACGTGGAACCCTTCCGGGAGGCCCTGAAGCGGGTCTCGGTCCTGGCCGACAAGCAGAACCATCGGGTGGACCTCTTCCTGGAGGAGGGGCGGGTCCTCCTTTCCGCCGAGGGGGACTACGGCAAGGGGCAGGAGGAGATTTTCGTTTCCCTGGAGGGGGCTCCTATGAGCCTGGCCTACAACGCCCGCTACCTCCTCGAGGCCCTGGCCCCCCTTTCGGGCCGGGCGGAGCTGGGCTTCTCGGGGCCCACCAGCCCCACCCTGGTGCGCCCCCTGGAGGAGGGGGGCTACCAGGCGGTGGTGGTGCCCCTCCGGGTGTAAGCTAGAGGACGGGTGGAGGAAGCGTTTCCAGTTGCTTCCTCCCATGAGGGAGGTTGCCATGACCACGATTGTGAGCGTGAGGGCGCGGGAAGTCCTGGACTCCCGGGGCTTTCCCACGGTAGAGGCCGAGGTGGAGCTGGAAGGGGGGGTGAGGGGCCGGGCCATGGTTCCCTCCGGGGCCTCCACCGGCACCCACGAGGCCCTGGAGCTTAGGGACGGAGGCCGGCGCTATCTGGGCAAGGGCGTGCGCCGGGCGGTAGAGAACATCCTGGAGCGCATCGCTCCCGAGCTCATCGGCCGGGATGCCCTGGACCAGGAGGGGGTGGACCGCGCCATGCTGGAGCTGGACGGCACCCCCAACAAGGCCAATCTGGGGGCCAACGCCATCCTGGCCGTTTCCCTGGCCACGGCCCGGGCGGCGGCCGAGGCCTTGGGGCTTCCCCTTTACCGCTACCTAGGGGGCGTGCAGGGGGTGGTCCTCCCGGTGCCCCTCATGAACGTCATCAACGGGGGCAAGCACGCCGACAACCGGGTGGACTTCCAGGAGTTCATGCTGGTGCCGGCCGGGGCGGAAAGCTTCCGGGAGGCCCTGAGGATCGGGGCCGAGGTCTTCCACCACCTCAAGGGGGTTCTGAAGGAGAGGGGCTACAGCACCAACGTGGGCGATGAGGGCGGTTTCGCCCCGGACCTCAAGAGCAACGAGGAGGCGGTGGAGCTCCTCCTCATGGCCATTGAGCGGGCGGGCTACACCCCGGGCCAGGAGGTCTCCCTGGCCCTGGACCCCGCCATGAGCGAGCTCTACCGGGACGGCAGGTACCACCTGGAGGGGGAGGGGAAGGTCCTGACCTCCGAGGAGATGGTGGCCTTCTGGGAGGCCTGGGTGGAGAAGTACCCCATCCGCTCCCTCGAGGACGGGCTGGCCGAGGACGACTGGGAGGGCTGGCGCCTCCTCACCGAGCGTCTTGGGGGCAAGGTGCAGCTGGTGGGGGACGACCTCTTCGTCACCAACCCCGAGAGGCTCAAGCGGGGGATTGAGGCCGGGGTGGCCAACGCCATCCTGGTGAAGGTGAACCAGATCGGCACCCTCTCCGAGACCCTCGAGGCCATCCGCCTGGCCCAGCGGGCCGGCTACCGGGCGGTCATCAGCCACCGCTCGGGGGAGACGGAAGACAGCTTCATCGCCGATCTGGCGGTGGCGGTCAACGCCGGCCAGATCAAGACGGGCTCGCTTTCCCGCTCCGACCGTCTGGCCAAGTACAACCAGCTTCTGCGCATAGAGGAGGAGCTGGGACCGGCGGCCCGCTTCCTGGGTTATGGGGCCTTTTAAGCGCACCAAGATCGTGGCCACCCTGGGCCCGGCCACGGACTCCCTAGAGGCCATCCGCGCCCTGGCCGAGGCGGGGGCGGACGTCTTCCGGATGAACTTCAGCCACGGGGCTCCCGAGGACCACAAGCGGCGGGCAGCCTGGGTGCGGCAGGTCTCCGAGGAGCTAGGCCGGACCCTGGCCCTCCTTCAGGACCTCCAGGGGCCCAAGATCCGCATCGGCCGCTTCAAGGAGGGCCGGGTGGAGCTAAAGCCCGGCCAGCCCTTCGTCCTCACCCGCGTTCCCCTCGAGGGGGACGAGACCCGGGTTTCCCTTACCTACCGGGGCCTGCCCGATGACGTGGTGCCAGGCCAGGTCCTCCTCCTGGACGACGGGCGGATCCGCCTCCGGGTGGAGCGGGTGGTGGGGGACGAGATCCACACCGTGGTGGAGGTGGGGGGGGTCCTTTCCGACAACAAGGGCATCAACGTCCCCGGGGCCGACCTCTCCATCCCCGCCCTCTCGGAGAAGGACATCCAGGACCTGGCCCTGGGGGCGGAGATCGGCGTGGACTGGGTGGCCGTCTCCTTCGTGCGCACCCGGGACGACCTTCTTCTCGCCCGCCACTACCTGGCCCGCTACGGCTCCCGCGCCCGCCTCATGGCCAAGATTGAGAAGCCCTCGGCGGTGGAGCGGTTTGAGGAGATCCTGGAGGAGGCGGACGGCATCATGGTGGCCCGGGGGGACCTGGGGGTGGAGATGCCCCTGGAGGAGGTCCCCATCGTGCAAAAGCGCATCATCCTCCGGTGCATCGCCGCCGGAAAGCCCGTGATCACCGCCACCCAGATGCTGGAGTCCATGGTGCAAAACCCAAGACCCACCCGGGCCGAGGCCTCCGACGTGGCCAACGCCATCTTTGACGGCACCGACGCCGTGATGCTCTCCGCCGAGACCGCCGCCGGCAAGTACCCGGTGGAGGCGGTGGCCATGATGGCCCGGATAGCCAGGACGGTGGAGGCCTCCCCGGAGTTTATCCAGAAGCTCAACGTCCTGAGGCCCGCCCCCACGCCCACCACCCAGGACGCCATCGCCCAGGCCGCCGACGACATTGTGGAGGCGGTGGGGGCCAGGGCCATCGTGGTCTTCACCGCCACCGGGGGCTCCGCCCGGCGCATCGCCCGCACCAGGCCCCAGGTGCCCATCCTGGCCCTGACCCCAAACCCCGAGGTCCGCAACCAGCTGGCCTTGGTCTGGGGCGTGATTCCCCACCTGGCCCCCGACCCCCGGGACACCGACGACATGGTGCGCCTGGCCCTCGAGGCCGTGAAGGCCCTGGGCCTGGCCCAGGTGGGGGAGCGGGTGGTCATCGCCGCCGGGGTGCCCTTCGGCGTGCGGGGCACCACCAACCTCATCCGGGTGGAGCGGGTGGCCTAAGTACCCCACCGCGGCTTTTGCCGCGGTGGGGGCCCCAGAAAAGCCCTTCCACACCCCCGACTTTTGGCACCCCGTGTTGCGAAACCAAAGTGCGGGCACTTAATACCACCCCTTGCTGGCGCAAGCCAGCATGGGGCCCCGGCAAGGGGTATAGAGGGCCCGGGGCCCCAAAGGGGCCCCGGAGGGAGGGAGTGGACCGGTCTACTTGACCGGGGGACGGGACTTGAGCACGTCCTGTGGGGAGAGGGCCTTGGCCCTGGCCGCCTTGACCTCGGCGGCGGTGATGGGCTTGGCCTTAGACTTGGCGAAGGTGGTGAGGACGTAGTTGAGGACGTCGGCCACTTCCTGGTCCTTGAGCTGGCGGAAGGGGGGCATCACGCCGTTATAGGTCTTGCCCTCCACGGTCAGGGGGCCCTGCAGGCCGTAAAGGACCACCCGGACCAGGTACTCCCGCCCCCCCTTGGCCTGGACCACCTTGTCCAGGTGGGTAAGGGGTGGGAAAACGCCAGGGATGCCTTGGCCGTTCGCCTGGTGGCAGCTTTGGCAATGGGCGGAGTAGAGTTTGGCCCCAGGACTTTGGGCCAGGGCCAAGAGTCCCAGGAAACCCAAAAGGGGCAGAAGGCGCTTCATGGTTTCATAGTACGCCGGGGCCTCCCTCTCAGGCCAGGGGCATTTGTCCTGGGGTGTGGGCGCACCGGGGATCGGCGGCCAGGTAATCCCCGGTCTCGGCCCAGGCCCGGGCCCGGCTTCCCCCGCGGATCTCCCGGTACTCGCACAGGCCGCATTTCCCCTTGAGGAGCGCCTTGTTGCGGAGCTCCTGGAAAAGGGGCTTTCCCGGTAGATTTCCAAAAGGGGGCGTTCCCGCACGTTTCCGGCCGACAGGGGCAGGAAGCCCGAGGGATAGACCTCCCCCGTGGAGGAGACGAAGACAAAGCCGAATCCGTCGGAGAGGTGGATCCCCCGCCCCTCCCCCACCAAAGCCCCATCCTCCCCACCCTCCTTCCGCCTGCGCTCCAGGGCCACCCGGCGGAACATGGGGCCCTCGGTGGTGCGCACCTTGAAGGGGTAGCGGCGGGATAGGTCGTAGAGGAGGGGCATGACCTCCTCGTACTCCTGCGGCGAAAGCTGGTCCAAAAGGGCTCCCCGGCCTACGGGGACCAGGAAGAAGACCTCCCAGGTGGCTACCCCCTTGGCCGCCAGGATCTCGGCGATGCCGGGAAGTTCCCGCCAGGTGCGCTGGGACACCGTGGTGTTGACCTGGGTCATCAGGCCCACCTCCCGGGCCCAGTCCAGGGCCTTCAGGGCCAGGGCGAAGGTGCCCTCCACCCCCCGGAAGCCGTCGTGGGCCTCGGGGTTCGCCCCATCCAGGGAGATGGCCATCTGGTGGACCCCTAAGGCCTTAAAGCGGGCCACCACCTCCCGGGTGAGGCGGGGGGTCACGGCGGGGGTTTTCCTCTATACCCCCAGTCTAAGGGCCAGGGCCTCCACCCTAGCCCGGTCCAGGGGCCCCCCGTGGCCCAGATAGACCCACTCCGCCTCCAGGTCCAGGATCTTGCGCACCGTGCGCCGAGCCAGCTCGTGGTCCTCGTTGATGAACCTGGGGGGAAGGCCCCCGCCCCTCAGGGCGTCCCCCGCCAGGAGGACCTTTTCCCGGTAAAGGCCCACCTGGCCCAGGGTGTGGCCGGGCAGGGCCACCACCCGCCAGCCATGGACCTCTTCCCCTTCCTCCACGGGCACCAAGGCCTCCTTGGGGATGGGCGGGCCCAGGTTGGCCAGGGCCTTGCCCAAAAGGGGGATGGGCAGGGGCGGGCGGGGTCTTTCCCCGGTCAGGTAGGGCCACTCCCTGGGGTGGGCCAGGACGGGGAGGCCAAAGCGCTCCCAGAGGGCTCTAGCCCCGCCGCTATGGTCCAGGTGGTGGTGGGTGAGGAAGAGGAGCCGGGGCGGGGTCTTGAGGAGGGCAAGAAGCCTCCTGGCCTCCCAAGGGAGGCCCGCGTCCACCAGGAAGTAACCCTCCTCCAGGGGGACGCGGTAGAGGTTGGCGGCGAAGCGCAGGACCTCAGGCCCGCTCACGGACCCGCTCCACCCCCATCTCCTCCAGAGCCTTGCGGATGCCCTCCGGGTCTATCCCCGCCTGGCGGTGGAGGCTCGGGATGGGCCCGTGCTCCAGGAAGCGGTCGGGAAGGCCCAGGACCCGGACCTCGGGCCTCAGGCCCATCTCGTTCAGGGCCTCCAGGACGGCGCTCCCGAAGCCGCCCATCTTCTGGTGGTCCTCCACGGTGAGGAGCTTGTAGCGGGAAAGCTTCCTTAGCATCTCCCGGTCCAGGGGCTTGAGGAAGCGGGCGTTCACCACGCCCACCCTGGGGTCGTCCCCGGCGGCCTCGAGGGCGTACCTCAGGGTCTTGCCGAAGGCCAGGATGTAGACCTCCGTCCCCTCCTTAAGGACCTCCCAGGTACCCCAGGCGATCTCCGGCCAGAGGCCCTCCTCCACCCGCTCCACGTTGTCCCGAGGGTAGCGGATGGCCACGGGGCCCCCGACCTCCAGGGCCTTCTTGAGCATGGCCCGAAGCTCCAGGGCGTCCTTGGGGGCGGCGATCTGGAAGTTGGGAATCGTCCTCAGGTAGGCGATGTCAAAGACCCCGTGGTGGGTGGGCCCGTCCGCCCCCACCACCCCGGCCCGGTCTATGGCGAAGACCACCGGCAGGTTCTCTATGGCCACGTCGTGGATGGCCTGGTCGTAGGCCCTTTGGAGGAAGGTGGAGTAGATGGCCACGATGGGCTTCATGCCCTTAAGGGCTAGGCCCGCCGCCGTGGTCACGGCCACGTCTTCGCAGATGCCCACGTCCAGGTAGCGCTCGGGGTGCTCTATGGAGTAGCGCACCAGCCCCGAGCCCTCCCGCATGGCAGGGGTGATGACGAAAAGCTTGGGCTCCAGGTGGGCCAGCTCCGTGACCGCATCCCCGAAGGCCTGGCTCCAGCTATAGCCCTTGGAGACCTTCTCCGGCTTCTCGGGGTTGAAGCCGGGGGGGCCGTGCCAGTAGATGGGGTCGGCCTCGGCCACCTTGTAGCCCTTGCCCTTCTTGGTGACCACGTGGAGGAGCGTGGGGCCCTCCAGCTCCTTGAGGTGCTCCAGGATGTGGATGAGACCCTTGAGGTCGTGCCCGTCCACGGGGCCCACGTAGCGGATTCCCCAGGCGTAGAAGGGGTTCTCCTGGTGAAGGAGGAGCTTGGCCGCCTCCTTGGCCCGGTCCACCAGGCCAAAGAGCTGGGGAGAGATGCGCTCCAGGATGTTTCGGCCCAGCTTCTCCGCGTCCTGGACCCACTTTCTTATTTGGAGTTCCTTGAAGTACTTGTTGAGGGCCCCCACGTTCTCGGAAATGCTCATCTCGTTGTCGTTGAGGATGATGAGCATCCGCTTCTGGAGCTCCCCGATCTTGTTGAGGGCTGCTAAGGCCATCCCCCCCGTCAGGGCCCCGTCCCCGATCACCGCCACCACGTGGTGGTCCTCCCCCCGGAGGTCCCGGGCGAGGGCCATGCCCAGGGCGTTGGCCAAGGAGGTGGAGGCGTGCCCTACGGTGATGGCGTCGTGGGGGGACTCGGAGACCTTGGTGAAGCCGGAGATCCCCCCTTCCTGGCGCAGGGTGTGGAAGCGGTCCTTGCGCCCGGTGACCAGCTTGTGGGCGTAGGCCTGGTGGCCCACGTCAAAGAGGATCTTGTCCTTAGGGGACTGGAAGACCCGGTGCAGGGCCAGGATGAGCTCCACCGCCCCCAAGGAGCTGGCCAGGTGGCCGCCGTTTTGCGCCGTGACCCGGATGATCTCGCTCCGTATCTCCTCGGCCAGGAGGAGAAGCTCCTCCAGGCTAAGGTTCTTAAGGTCCTCGGGGCCGTTTACCTTTTCCAAGACCATGCTTCACCTCTAGCGGAAGTTGCGCTCCACCAGGATCCGCCCCTCCCGGGTGCGCACCTCCCCCACCCTGGGGGCGAACCAGACCTCGCGGATGTCCTGGCTTCGGCTGTCCCGGAAGGTCTGGCGGATGCGGTAGATGCGGAAGGTCCCCGCCGGCACCCGCACCTCCCGCTCCTCCAGGACCTCCATCTCGTAGGCCAGGGTGCCCTGGGCCAGGGGCTCCCGGCCCGAGGGGGTGAGGAGCTCCACCCTGACCTCCGTGCTCCCGCCCCAGCGCTGGCCGGGGGCCAGGAGGGCCTCGGGGGGGTACTCCAGGAGGGGAGGGGAGAAGACCACCCGGGCCGAGGGCTCCTGGAATCCCAGAAGCCTCACGCCGAAGGCCCCCACCTGGCGGAAGTAGGTCCGGTCCTCCCCCCGGCCAAAGACCCGGAAGCGGAGGGCCCCCTGCCCCTCATAGGCCGCCGGGCCTTCCACCCGCATGCGGTAGGGCGGGGAGGATAGGGGCTCTCCCTCGGGCACGTAGACCCACTCCAGCCCGGTGCTGGCGGGGTAGAAGGCCTTCTCCTCCAGAAGGGGGCGAGCCTCCGGGGCTTGGGTCACCTGGGGGGCGCAGGCGGCGAGGGCCAGGGCGAGGGCCATGAGATACCGCTTCATGGTACGGAGTTTACCGCCTACCTTCCCGTAGGCTGGCCAACACTTCCCGGAGGTCGGCCAGGTGGGCCTCCAGCCTTCTGGCGGCCTCCAGGTCCCCCTTGGCCAGAGCCCTTTCCGCCGCCAGGCTCTCCAGGAGGGCCACAAGCCGCCTCCTTTCCTCCCGCACCTCTTCCAGGGCCATCTCTAGCTCCTCCCGCGTCTTGGGGAGGAGGTGGGGGGCGGCCAGGGCCTGGGAAAGCTCCCTTTCCCGCCCCTCCAGGGCCTTGAAGGCGGCCTCCACCTCGCGAAAGTCCACCAGCCCCTTCAGGTGGCGGCGCGCCCAGGCCCACCCCTCCTGGGGGCGGAGGAGGTAGGCCAGGGCCAGGAGGAGGAGGGCGAGGAGGAGGATCTCCAGGACCTGGGGCATCTAGGCCTGGCCCAGCTCCCGCTTGAGGCGGAGGAGCTCCTCCTCCACCTCCTTGTCGGCGGACAGGGCGGAAAGCTCCTTGTCCAGGTCCTGGCCGTCCAGCTCCTTCAGGGCCTCGTGCCGGTCCTCCATGGCCAGGATGCGGGCCTCCATCTCTTCAAAGGCCTCGAGGGCCGGGTGCCTTTCCAGCCGGGACCCCATGCGGCGCACGGCCTCGGCGGCCTCCACCCCCTTCTTGCGGGCCAGAAGGAGCTTCTTCCTGGCCTCGGCCTCGTCTATCTTGGCCTCGAGGGCCTTCAGCTGGGTCATGAGGCGGTCGGTGAGGCCCTTCTGCTCCTCAAGCTGGGCCTTGAAGCCTTCGGCCAGGTCCAAAGCCCGCTTCCTGCGCCTCAGGGCCTCCTTGGCCAGGTCCTCGCGCCCGGCCTTCAAGGCCTCCTTGGCCTTCTCTTCCCAGAGGGCGGCCTCCTTTAGGTGGCTTTCCACCTCCCGCTCCAGGCGCTTGGCCTCGGCCATGGCGGCCGCCACCTGCTCCCGGGCCTCCTTGAGGGCCTCTTTCATGTCCAGGACGGCCTGCTCAATGATCTTCTCCGGGTCCTCGGCCCGGCGGAGAAGGTCGTTGAGGTTGGCCCGGATGAGCCGGCTGATGCGGTCCAGCAGGTTCATCACTTACCTCCAAGAAGAGTATGCCACACCCCGGGTTGACGGGAAGGAAAACCGGGGGTAGGGTGGCTCTGGGACGTGGTTCGGGCGGAGGCCATCACCAGAATCCCCTTCGTCCTAGGCTCTTTGGCCGCCCCGGTCCTCCTCTTGGCCTCGGCCCGCTTCCGAAGGCAGGTGGCGGTGTGATACCACCCCATGCTGGCTTGCGCCAGCATGGGGGCCCCGGCAAAAGGTTCCTGGGGAAGTTACTAGACATGGTGGGGGAAACAAGGGTATGAGAAGGTGGATCTGGCTCTTCCTTTTGGGGCTTGGGGCCCTGGCCCAGGGTCGCCTCGAGGCCGGGGCCTACTTCCAGGGCGGGCTTTTCCCCACCCTGGAGGCCGGCTTTGCCCTGGAGGAGGGGGAGGTCTACCTGCGCCTCCAGCCGGGCCGGGGGGGGCTGGGCTACCTGGGGGGGGTCGCCCTGGGGCCCCTCGGCTACCTGGGCTACGGGCTCCAGGGGGAGGTGGGGGAGGGGGGCCTGGGCGGGGCGGTCTTCCTGGAGGGCGGGGCGGGCCCTCTGGCCCTGGAGGGAAGGCTTTCCTACCGCCCCCAAGCGGCTTTTCCCCTTTTCCCCGAGGAGGGGCTTTGGGGGAGGTTCGCCCTCCGCTACCGCCTGGCCCCCAAGGAGGTGGTGGGCCTCCTACTGGAAGGGGGGCGGGCCGAGGCCACCTACGCCCTGAGGGAGGGGGCCACCTACACCCTGGGACTGGGGGTGGCGGGGTTGCCCTACCTGGTCCTGGGCTTTAAGGGGGAGATGGGGGAGGGCGGGGAGGTTCTGGATCTGGCCCTGCGCCTTGGGGGGGTGAACCGCCTCGAGGGGGGCCTTTACTTAGGGGAGGCTAGCCTCCTTTTCATCCTTTCCCATCCTTGGGCGGGTAGCCTCACCCTGTGGCTTGGGGACCTGGGCCTGGAGGCGGGCTTTCGCGAGAGCCCCTACGCCTGGGTCCGCTACGCCTGGAGGTGGCCGTGATGCGCCTATTGCTGACCCTTTTCCTCGTTTTGGCCCCGGCTTTGGCCCAGTCTGTAGAGGAGATCCTGGACCGAGTGGAGAAGAACCTCACCGAGCCCTGGCAGGCGGTGGTGAGGGGCACCTTCCAGGGCCCCTCGGGCCCGGAGGAGCTGGAGGCCAGGGTCTACGCCATCCCCAAGGAGGACCTCTTCCGCATAGAGTTCCTAAAGCCCGCCTCCTTGGAGGGCAACTTCACCGTGATCACCGCCAAGGAGGTCTGGAACTACCTCTACCTCACCAACCAGGTCATCATCTCTCCCCGGGAGAAGGCCCAGGTCCAGGGGCTGGGCTTCTCACCCCAGACCTTCGGGGACCCCAAGGCCCTGGCCAAGGAGGTGAGCCTCCGCCTGGTGGGGGAGGAGCGCCTTCCCGAGGGGGTGGCTTGGAAGCTTGCGGGCCAGGCCAAGGGGAACCAGGGCTTCGCCCAGCTGGAGCTTTACGTCCTCAAGGCCGACCCCCGCCCGGTGCGCTTCCTCTTCCGCGACGAGGGGGGGAAGGTCCTGGCGGACCTAAAGGTGGTGGCCTTCAGGCGGGCGAACCTGACCCCGGCGGCCCTCAAGCGCTACCCTAAAGATGCCCAGGTGGTCCGCCGCTAAGTACCCCGCCGTGGCTCTTGCCACGGCGGGGGCCCCAGAAAAGCCCTTCCAAAGACCAGACTTGGGCACCCCATGTTGCGAAACCAGAGCGCGGGCACTTAGTCGGCGTAAAGGGGGGTGGAGAGGTACTTCCAGCCCCCGTCCGGGCTGATGCAGGCCACCCTCTTCCCGGGGCCCAGTTCCCGGGCCACCTGCAGGGCGGCCCAGACGATGCCCCCGGAGCTCATCCCCAGGAAAAGCCCCTCCTCCCGGGCCAGCCTCCTGGCCAGGGGAAAGGCGTCCTCCTCCCACACCTGGATGACCCCGTCCAGAAGGGAAAGGTCCAGGTTCTCGGGGATGAAGCCGGGACCCATCCCCTGGAACTGGTGCTGGCCCATCCTGCCGCCGGAGAGGACGTTGGAGCGGGCGGGCTCCACGGCGATGACCCGCACCCCTGGGATGCGCTCCTTGAGGTAGCGCCCCACGCCGCTGATGGTGCCGCCGGTCCCCGAGCCGTAGACGAAGGCGTCAATGCGCCCCTCGAGGGCCTCGTAAAGCTCGGGCCCCGTGGTCTCGTAGTGGGCCCGCACGTTGGCGGGGTTTTTGAACTGGTCCGGCATAAAGGCCCCGAGCTCCTCCTTGAGGCGCAAGGCCTCCTCCCTGGCGGCCAGCATCCGCCTTTCGGGGTCGGTGAGGACCAGCTCCGCCCCGAAGGCCCTCAGGACCCGCTTCCTTTCCTCCGACATCTGGGCGGGCATGGTGAGGATGAGGCGGTAGCCCCGGCTGGCGGCGATCATGGCCAGGCCGATGCCGGTGTTGCCGCTGGTGGGCTCCACGATGACCTGGCCGGAGCCGGGGCGCAGGAGGCCCCTTTCCTCGGCGTCCCGGATCATGTACCAGGCGGGGCGGTCCTTGATGGAGCCCCCGGGGTTCTGCCCCTCCAGCTTGACCCAGACCTCGGCCATGCCCGGCTCCACCACCTTCTCCAGGCGCACCACCGGGGTCTTGCCGATCACCCGCTCTACCCGCATACCCCCACTATAGGGCCGTTAAGGTGGGGAAGTGGTGCCTTAGGCAAGGAAGAATCCCCCTTCCAGGGCTTTACCCAAAACTCCTTCCTCGCCCTCCCTTAGCCTGCTTCAAGAGTTCTTGGGTGACTTCATAGTTGAGCAGGCGAACCAGGCCCCTCAGGAGCAGGTACGGACCATCCCTCTCGCTGGGCAGCCCCAGCTTGCCCCCGAGCTGCAAAAGAAACCCCTTGAACGGATCCCCCAACCGCACAGTCGGTGGAGGCGCTTATCGGGGGAAAACGCTCGCAAAACGGCCCGTGAACTCCTGGAGCCTGGCCTCGGCCACCTTGAGCATGTCCATGGATCACCCCCGGTACCAGATACGGGCTGCGCCCGCAAGGGGAGATTTACCACGAAACGGAGATGTGGGTAAAGTCCTGCCCTTCCCCTTTTTTCGGAGGCGGGGTTCTGGTAGGCTAAGGGGAGCAAGCCTCTTTGGGGCCCCTACCCCAAATGAACCCCAGCTTGCGAAAGGGTGAACATGAAGGTTGAACAGGACAGGGTGGTGACCATCCGCTACACCCTCCAGGTGGAGGGGGAGGTCTTGGACCAGGGGGAGCTTTCCTATCTGCACGGGCACGGCAACCTGATCCGGGGCCTCGAGGAAGCGTTGGAGGGCCGGGAGGAGGGCGAGCGCTTCCAGGCCCACGTGCCCGCCGAGAAGGCCTACGGCGCCCACGACCCCGAGGGGGTCCAGGTGGTGCCCCTCTCCGCCTTTCCCGAGGACGCCGAGGTGGCCCCCGGGGCCCAGTTCTACGCCCAGGACATGGAGGGCAACCCCATGCCCCTCACCGTGGTGGAGGTTCAGGGGGAGGAGGTCACCATAGACTTCAACCACCCCCTGGCGGGGAAGGACCTGGACTTTGAGGTGGAGGTGGTCAAGGTGCGGGAGGCCACCCCGGAAGAGATCCTCCACGGCCACGTGCACGAAGGCGGCCACGCCCACTAAGCCTTTGGGCTTTGCGCCCCGGGCCTGGCCCGGGGCTTGACTTTTTTCCCAAGGCGTGGGATAGTAAGGAGTCCCTGGAAAGCCAGGTGGGTTTTCGGGATGCTTAGGAGAAACATGAAGAAGGGTACTGTCAAGTGGTTCAACGCGGAAAAAGGCTACGGGTTCATCCAGCAAGAAGAAGGTCCCGACGTGTTCGTGCACTTCACGGCCATTGAGGCCGACGGCTTCCGCACCCTGAACGAGGGGGAGCAGGTGGAGTTTGAGGTGGAGCCTGGCCGGGGCGGCAAGGGCCCCCAGGCCAAGAAGGTCCGCCGGATCTAAGGCCCCAAGCGGGCAAAAAAGGGCCCCTTTGGGGCCCTTTTCCTTTAGGCTTTAGGCATGCGCATCCTGGTTTCCAACGACGACGGCATCTTCTCCCCGGGCATCAAGGCCCTGGGCCTGGCCATGCGGGCCCTGGGCGAGGTGTACGTGGTGGCCCCGGACGTGGAGCAGTCGGCGGTGGGCCACGGCATCACCGTGCGCCGCCCCTTGCGCTTCAAGCACACCCAAAGCGCCGGCTTTGGGGAGATCCCCGCCTACCGGGTGGACGGCACCCCCGCAGACTGCGTGGTCCTGGGGGTGCACCTTCTGGGGCGGCCCGACCTTCTGGTCTCTGGCATCAACATTGGGGTGAACCTGGGCCTGGACCTGACCCACTCCGGCACCGTGGCGGCGGCCCTGGAGGGCACCTCCTTGGGCATCCCCTCCATCGCCTTCAGCCTGGACACCTCCGGGGAGGAGCTGGACTTCACCGAGGCCGCCCTCTGGGCCCAGCGCCTGGCCCGCTTGGTGGCCGAGAAGGGCCTGCCCAGGGGAATCTTCCTCAACGTTAACTTCCCCGCGGGCACCCCCAAGGGCGTCCTGGTGACCCGCCTTTCCACCCACCACTGGGAGGATAAGGTGGTGGAGCGCCTGGACCCCGAGGGCAGGCCCTACTACTGGATTGCCGGCACCCCGGTGGGCGAGGAAGAGGAGGGCACGGACCTCTGGGCCGTGCGCCGGGGCTATGTCTCCGTGACCCCGGTGAGCCTGGACTTCACGGCCCTGGACTTTCTCCCCGAGGTGGCCCGCTGGGTGGAAGGCCTCTAGAGGAGCCGCACGGGCATTCCCTCCCTTAGACCCAAGGCTTCCCGGGCGCTTCCCCGGTTGACGGCGATCTCCAGAAGCCCTGCGCTTCCCAGGTAAGCCAGGGCCTCCCCCTCCCGGGCCTCCCCGAAGGTGCGGAGGACCCTAAGCCGCTTTCCCGCCACCTCCACCCACCCCCCCAAAGGGGCGGAGAGGAGGGTGGTGATGGCGTTGCCAAAGCGGTCAAAGGTCAGGACCTCCCCCGTGGGCCCTGGGCTGAGCTTTAGGGGCAGGCGCACCAGGTCCTCTACCGGAACCTCGGGTCCCAGGCCTTCCGGGGGAAGCCCCAGGGCCAGGTGGGCGGCGGCGGGGGCGAAGAGGTCCCGGCCGTGGAAGGTGTGCCCCCCGGGTTGCCAGCCGGGGAGGGGGTTTACCCCCTCGGGCCTGGGTGGGGAGAGGGTTTTCAGGAGAAAGGCCTTTTGGGGCGGGTCCAGGAGCCAGGCCAGGGTGAAGATGCCGTTGTCGGGGCCCACGTAAAGGCGCTCACCCCAGGCGGCTACGGCCCGCCTCCCGGTCCCCACCCCGGGGTCCACCACTGCCAGGAGGACGGCTCCCGGGGGCAGGTAGGGCAGGGCCTCAAAGAGGGCGTAGGCGGCCCGGCGCAGGTCCCCTGGGGGCAGGCCGTGGGCCAGGTGGACCACCCTTACCCCGGGGGCCCGGGCCTCGAGGACCGCCTGGACAATGCCGGCGTAAGGGTCCTCGAGGCCAAAATCGGAAAGGAAGTAGACAGGGCGCATGCTAATACCCGCACTTTGGTTTAGCAACGTGGGGTGCCCAAGTCAAGGCTAAGGGCTTTTCTGGGGCCCCCACCGCGGCAAAAGCCGCGGTGGGGTACTTAGAAGCGCCGGAGCCAAGAGGCGGGGAAGAGGGCCAGGACCACCCCCGCCACCACCCAGCCCAAGGAGAGGCCCAGGAGGCTTTCCGCCCGTTCCTTGGCCAGGTAAAGGGCCGCCCCCAGGAGGAAGAAGAGGAGGGTGGGCCCGGGCAGGGCCAGGGCGAAGAGGAGGACGGAGAGGTAGGGGGCCAGGTCCCGGTACCGCTCCTTCAGGACCATGGGGGCGAAGCCCCTGAAGAAGGGCTCCATCAGGGCCAGGCCCAGGAAGGTGAGGAGGTTTAGGGGCAGGGTGGAAAACCCCAGGAGAGGCCGGACCAGGCCGTAGACGAAAAGCAGGAGGACGAGGAGGGGCCCCACCCAGAAACCCTCCACGAAGCCCTGGGGTGGGCCCAGGATTGCGGCGAGCCGTTTCCTCTGCCAAAGGAGAAGCCCCAGGAAGAGGGAAAGCCCTAGGAAGAGGTAGAAGCTGGGCAGGACCTGGTTTTGCTGGTAGGGGGTCACGAGGGCCAGGGCGTTGGCGAAAAGGGCCTTGCCCAGAAGCACGGCCAAGCCCAGGGCCAGAAGGAGGGCCAGGAGGAGAAAGAGGTAGAGGCTCCCGGGCCCCGGCAGGGGGTTTTCCACCACCTCCACGGTGCGTAGGGGCTCAATGCGGCTTTCCCCCAGGAGGATGAGGCCCAGGAAGACCAAAAAGGCCAGAAGCCAGGGCCAGGCCCGCGCCAAAAGGAGGCCCGGCAGGTTCACCAGGCCCGAGAGCTGGGCCAAGGCCGCCTGCCCCCGCGCCCAGTCTCCCTGGCCCAGGTAGGCCAGGACCAGGGTGGAAAGGGCCTTTCGCGCCAGCTCGGGCTGGCCGGCCAGCTCCGGCAACAGGGCCTCCAGGAGGGAGATGGCCTCGTTGGGCCTTCCCGAAAGAAAGAGGAGGCGGCCCTTTTCCAGCCTCTCCTCCAGGCCGGAGTCCAGGACGGAGAGGCCCTCCTCGGGCTTGTCCAGGGCCAGGTAAAGCCGGGCCAGGAGGAGGCAGACCTCAGGGGTGGGGGGAAGGGTCTTTGCCTCCTTCAAGGCCTCCTCGTGGCGCTTCAGGCCCTCGAGGGCCAAGGCCCTTAGAAGCCGCCCTTCCGGCCCCTCGGGCAGGGGAAGGGAGAGGACCTCGGCGGGCTTCCCCTTCAGGAGGAGGAGCCTGGCCCGGAGGAGGGGGGCCTCGGGGTCGTCCCCGAGGCGCTCCAGGTAGGTCGCCGCCTGGTCGGGCTCCTTTTTGTCCAGGTGGATCCGGGTGAGGAGCCGGAGGGCGGGCCGGTGGCTGGGGTCGCCCGCCAGGGCCAGCTCGCAGGTGGCCTGAGCGCTCTCCAGGGCCCCTTGCTGGTAAAGCCTCTGGCAACGGGCGTAATAGGTATCGGCCTCCTGGGCCAGGGCCTGGGAGGCCAGCAGGAAGAGAATGGCAATAAGCCTCATGCCTTCCAGTTTACGCCCGCCCTTGCCGGGAGAATTTGACTCGGTATAATCCTTGGCGGTGATGCGTGTGAACACGTCGCGGATGGAGCCGCCCCCCACGGCGGTCACCGTGGCCAGGACCAGGACCCCCAGGAGGTCAAACCCCTTCTCCACCCCCTTTAAGGCCCCGGTGGCGGCGAAGACCAGGGGGCCCAGCCAGACCAGGGTCTCAACCATCTAAAAGCACCACCGCCCGGGCCTGGACGTGCCTGGGGGCCAGGCCCTCCGAGGTCTTAAAGGTGAGGCCCACCCGGTCCTGGGGAAGGCCCAGGAGGCGGGAGAGGTTTTGGGCCAGGGCCTGCCGGTGGGGGGCAAGCTTGGGCCTGTCCAGGACGATGACCAGGTTGGCCTGGAGGAGCCTCCCTCCCCGGGCCCCCACCAGGTTTAGGGCTTCCTTCAGGAAGATCTCGCTTCGTGTGTCCCGCCACCTGGGGTCGGTGTTGGGGAAGAGGAGGCCGATGTCCCCCAGGCCAAATGCGGCAAGGAGGGCGTCCGTGAGGGCGTGGAGGGCGGCGTCCCCGTCGGAGTGGGCCTTGGCCCCTAAGGGGCTTGGCAGGAGGAGGCCGCAGAGGTAAAGGGGCCGCCCCTCTTCCAGGAGGTGGCTGTCCTCGCCGTAGCCCAGGCGCATGGCTATACTTTAGGGCATGCCGAGCTTCCAGGATGCGCTGGCCCTCATGGAGGCCTGGACCGAGAGCGAGTCCCTTAGGCGGCACATGCGGGCGGTGGAGGTGGCCATGCGGGCCTACGCCCGCCGCTTTGGCCAGGACGAGGAGCTCTGGGCCATGGCCGGGGTCCTCCACGACATGGACTACGAGAAATACCCCGAGGCCCACCCCTACCGGGGGGTGGAGGAGCTTAGGCGGCTCGGCTACCCGGAGGAGGTCCTCGAGGCCATCCTGGGCCACGCCAGCTACACGGGGGTGCCGAGGAAGAGCCTCATGGCCAAGGCCCTCTTCGCCGTGGACGAGCTCACCGGCCTCATCACCGCCGCCGTCTACGTGCGCCCCGACCGCTCCATCCTGGGCCTCGAGCTCCCAAGCCTGATGAAGAAGTTCAAGGACAAGGCCTTCGCCAAGGGGGTGAACCGGGAGGAGATCAAAATGGGGGCCCAGGACCTGGGGGTTCCCCTGCAGGAGCACATGGCCTTCGTCCTCGCCGCCATGAAGGAGAACGCCGAGCTCCTGGGCCTGGCCTAAGTGCCCCACCGCGGCTTTCGCCGCGGTGGGGGCCCCAGAAAAGCCTTTAGCCCCGATTCGGGCACCCCATGTTGCGAAACCAAAGCGCGGGCCCTTAGGTGTCCTCGGGTTGCCTTGGGGCCCTTTTCCCGCTAGGGTGAGGGGGATGGAGCTTCCCGACCTCACCCCCTACCTGGGCCAGGTGACCTTCGGCGGCCTGGCGGGGTACGCCGTGGGCTACGCCCTGAAGAAGGTGGGCCGGGCCCTGGCCATCGTCCTGGGCCTCCTCTTCATCGCCCTGCAGCTTCTGGCCCAGGCGGGCTACGTCCAGGTGGACTGGACCCGCATCCAAAGGGACGTGGAGCCCCTTCTGCAGCAGCCCGGGCTGAAAAGCCTCTGGGAGCGCCTCCTCTCCACCCTCACCCACAACCTCCCCTTCGGGGCCAGCTTCGTGGGGGGGCTTCTTCTGGGCCTCAGGGCCGGATGAGCCTCTGGGGGGTGGCGATCAGGTCCACCCGGCGCTCGGGGGGCACGGGAAGCCTGGGGTAGACCATGACCGGGTGGGCCAGGGTGGCGAAGGGGGCCGCCACCTCCAGCCAGGCCTGGGGGAAGCCGTAGCCCTTGCCCACCCAGCCCCCCTCCTCGTCCACGGCCACGGCCCCGATCAGGACCAGGTCAATGGGCTGGCCCTTCAGCTCCGCCCGCACCCCGTAGCGGTAGGCCTCCCGCACCCGCTTGAGCCGCCTGGGGTCCACGTCTTTGAGGAGGAGGAACTCCCCTGGGCGGTCGGGGTGGGGGAGGAGGAGGGCCTTACCCCGCTTCAGGGCCTCCTCCCTGAGGGGCTTTAAGACGGCGTCCATCCCCGCCAGGATGAGCCTGGCCCCCTGGAACTCCGGGGTTGCCATGAGCCTTTCCGCTGCCCGCCTGGCCCCCAGGAAGTTGGGGTGGTGGCCGTGGGGGGGCGTGGGGTGGAGGGCCAGGTCGTGGCGGGCCAGGAAGTTCCAGACCTCTTCCCGAAGCTGGCCTAGGGTCATGGGGCCCAAAGGTCCTCCGCCCGGATCCCGCCTAGGACCCCTTGGAGAGGGGTAATCCCACCCCATGCTGGCCCAAGCCAGCATGGGGGCCCCGGCAAAAGGTTCTCGGGGAAGCTACCAGGCATGGTAGGCCGAAGGAAACAGGAAACAAGGGTATAAGGGGCCGGCTCCGCTTTGGGGTGAAGAGGGCCTCGAGGGCCTCTTCCTGGGGGAAGGGCGCGTCCATCACCTGCCCCAAGTCTAAGCCCTAAACTGGTGGGGTATGGGGTCCAAGCTCAAGTTCGCCCACCTGCACCAACACACGCAGTTCTCCCTCCTGGACGGGGCGGCCAAGCTCCAGGACCTCCTGAAGTGGGTCAAGGAGACCACGCCCGAGGACCCCGCCCTGGCCATGACCGACCACGGCAACCTCTTCGGGGCCGTGGAGTTCTACAAAAAGGCCACGGCCATGGGGGTGAAGCCCATCATCGGCTACGAGGCCTACGTGGCGGCGGAGAGCCGCTTTGACCGCAAGAGGGGGAAGGGCTTAGACGGCGGCTACTTCCACCTCACCCTTCTCGCCAAGGACTTCACCGGCTACCAGAACCTGGTACGCCTGGCCTCGAGGGCCTACCTGGAGGGTTTTTACGAAAAGCCCCGCATTGACCGGGAGATCCTGCGGGAGCACGCCCAGGGCCTCATCGCCCTCTCCGGGTGCCTGGGGGCGGAGATCCCCCAGTTTATCCTCCAGGACCGCCTAGACCTGGCCGAGGCCCGCCTCAACGAGTACCTCTCCATCTTCGGCGACCGCTTTTTCATTGAGATCCAAAACCACGGCCTCCCCGAGCAGAAAAAGGTCAACCAGGTCCTCAAGGAGTTCGCCCGCAAGTACGGCCTGGGCATGGTGGCCACCAACGACGGCCACTACGTGCGCAAGGAGGATGCCCGGGCCCACGAGGTCCTTCTCGCCATCCAGTCCAAGACCACCCTGGACGACCCCGAGCGCTGGCGCTTTCCCTGCGACGAGTTCTACGTGAAGACCCCGGAGGAGATGCGGGCCATGCTTCCCGAGGCGGAGTGGGGGGACGAGCCCTTTGACAACACCGTGGAGATCGCCCGGATGTGCGACGTGGACCTGCCCATCGGGGACAAGATGGTCTACCGCATCCCCCGCTTCCCCCTCCCCGAGGGGCGCACCGAGGCCCAGTACCTCAGGGAGCTCACCTTTTTGGGCCTCCTAAGGCGCTACCCCGACCGCATCACCGAGGCCTTCTACCGGGAGGTCCTCCGCCTTCTGGGAACGATGCCCCCCCACGGGGACGAAAGGGCCCTGGCCGAGGCCCTGGCCCGGGTGGAGGAGAAGGCCTGGGAGGAGCTAAGGAAGCGGCTTCCTCCTCTGGAGGGGGTCCGGGAGTGGACCGCCGAGGCCATCCTTCACCGCGCCCTTTACGAGCTTTCCGTCATTGAGCGCATGGGCTTCCCCGGGTACTTCCTCATCGTCCAGGACTACATCAACTGGGCCAGGGGCCACGGGGTCTCCGTGGGGCCGGGAAGGGGGAGCGCCGCCGGGAGCTTGGTGGCCTACGCCGTGGGCATCACCAACATTGACCCCCTGCGCTTCGGCCTCCTCTTTGAGCGCTTCCTGAACCCGGAGCGGGTCTCCATGCCCGACATAGATACCGACTTCTCCGACCGGGAGCGGGACCGGGTCATCCAGTACGTGCGGGAGCGGTACGGGGAAGACAAGGTGGCCCAGATCGGCACCTTCGGGAGCCTGGCCTCCAAGGCCGCCCTCAAGGACGTGGCCCGGGTCTACGGCATCCCCCACAAGAAGGCGGAGGAGCTGGCCAAGCTGATCCCCGTCCAGTTCGGCAAGCCCAAGCCCCTACAGGAGGCCATCCAGGTGGTGCCGGAGCTAAGGGCGGAGATGGAGAAGGACGAGCGGATCCGCCAGGTCATTGAGGTGGCCATGCGCCTCGAGGGCCTGAACCGCCACGCCTCCGTCCACGCCGCCGGGGTGGTCATCGCCGCCGAGCCCCTTACCGACCTGGTGCCCCTCATGCGGGACCAGGAGGGCCGCCCCGTGACCCAGTACGACATGGGGGCGGTGGAGGCCTTGGGGCTTTTAAAGATGGACTTCCTGGGCCTCCGCACCCTCACCTTCCTGGACGAGGCCAGGCGGATCGTCAAGGAGTCCAAAGGCGTGGAGCTGGACTACGACCGCCTTCCCCTGGACGACCCCAAGACCTTTGAGCTCCTCTCCCGGGGGGAGACCAAAGGGGTCTTTCAGCTGGAGTCCGGGGGGATGACAGCCACGGTGCGGGGCCTGAAGCCCAGGCGCCTGGAGGACATCATCGCCCTGGTCTCCCTCTACCGCCCCGGGCCCATGGAGCACATCCCCACCTACATCCGCCGCCACCACGGCCAGGAGCCCGTGAGCTACGCCGAGTTCCCCCACGCCGAGAAGTACCTGAGGCCCATCCTGGACGAGACCTACGGCATCCCCGTCTACCAGGAGCAGATCATGCAGATCGCCTCTCAGGTGGCGGGGTACTCCCTGGGGGAGGCGGACCTACTCCGGAGGGCCATGGGAAAGAAGCGGGTGGAGGAGATGCAAAAACACCGGGAGCGCTTCGTTCGGGGGGCCAAGGAGCGGGGCGTGCCCGAGGAGGAGGCCAACCGCCTCTTTGACATGCTGGAGGCCTTCGCCAACTACGGCTTTAACAAGAGCCATGCAGCGGCCTACAGCCTCCTCTCCTACCAGACCGCCTACGTGAAGGCCCACTACCCCGTGGAGTTCATGGCCGCCCTCCTCTCCGTGGAGCGCCACGACTCCGACAAGGTGGCCGAGTACATCCGGGACGCCCGGGCCCTGGGCATCCCCGTTCTGCCCCCGGACGTCAACCGCTCCGGCTTTGACTTCAAGGTGGTGGGGGAGGAGATCCTCTTCGGGCTTTCGGCGGTGAAGAACGTGGGGGAGATGGCCGCCCGGGCCATCCTGGAGGAGAGGGAGCGGGGAGGGCCCTTTAAGAGCCTGGGGGACTTCTTAAAGCGCCTCCCCGAGCAGGTGGTCAACAAAAGGGCCCTGGAGTCCTTGGTGAAGGCGGGGGCTCTGGACGCCTTCGGGGATCGGGCCAGGCTCCTGGCCTCCCTGGAGCCCCTCCTCCGCTGGGCGGCCGAGACCCGCGAACGGGGGCGGAGCGGCCTCGTGGGTCTCTTCGCCGAGGTGGAGGAGCCCCCTTTGGTGGAGGCTTCGCCCCTGGACGAGATCACCATGCTCCGCTACGAGAAGGAGGCCCTGGGCATCTACGTCTCCGGCCACCCCGTCCTCCGCTACCCCGGGCTCAGGGAGGTGGCGAGCTGCACCATAGAGGAGCTTTCCGAGTTCGTGCGGGAGCTTCCGGGAAAGCCCAAGGTCCTCCTTTCCGGCATGGTAGAGGAGGTGGTGCGCAAGCCCACCCGCTCGGGGGGGATGATGGCCCGCTTCACCCTCTCCGACGAGACGGGGGCCCTGGAGGTGGTGGTCTTCGGCCGGGCCTACGAGGGGGTCTCCCCCAAGCTCAAGGAGGACATCCCCCTCTTGGTCTTGGCGGAGGTGGAGAAGGGCGAGGAGCTCAGGGTCCTGGCCCAGGCGGTCTGGACCCTCGAGGAGGTCCTGGAAGCCCCCAAGGCCCTGGAGGTGGAGGTGGACCACGCCCTACTAGACGAGAAGGGGGTGGCCCGGCTCAAAAGCCTCCTAGACGAGCACCCGGGAAGCCTCCCTGTTTACCTCCGGGTGCAGGGGCCTTTTGGCGAGGCCCTCTTCGCCCTGAGGGAGGTCCGGGTGGGGGAGGAGGCTTTGGGCCTTCTGGAGGCCGAAGGGTACAGGGCCTACCTGGTGCCGGACCGGGAGGTCTTTTTGCAGGGGAATGGGGGCGGGCCTAAGGAGGAGGTGGTGCCCTTTTAAGTACCCCACCGCGGCGAGAGCCTCGGTGGGGGCCCCAGAAAAGCCCTTCCACATGCTGGCGCAAGCCAGCATGGGGGCCCCGGCAAAAGGCTCTTGGGGAGCTTACTAGGGCTGGTGGGCCGAAGGAAACAAGGGCATAAGCCCCAATGGGTGCGCCCAAAAAGAAAGGAGCCGGGCTTGGGGCCCGGCCCCCAGTCCCTTCAGGCTAGAAGTCCATGTCCCCGGCGCCCGCGGGGGCGGGGGTGGACTCCTTCTTCTCGGGCTTCTCCGCCACCACGGCCTCGGTGGTGAGGATCAGGGCGCCGATGGAGGCGGCGTTCTGCAGGGCGGAGCGGGTCACCTTGGCGGGGTCCACGATGCCCGCCTCCACCATGTCCACAAACTCCCCGGTGGCGGCGTTGAAGCCGAAGCGGAGGTTCTTGGTCTCGGAGAGGATCCGCTGCACGATGACGGAGCCCTCGTACCCGGCGTTCTCGGCGATCTGGCGGGCGGGCTCCTCCAGGGCCCGGCGCACGATCTTGGCCCCGGTGGCCTCGTCCCCGTCCAGCTTCTTGAGGAGCTCCTCCACCGCGCCGATGGCCCGAAGGAGGGCCACGCCGCCGCCCGGGACAATCCCCTCCTCCACCGCGGCCCGGGTGGCGTTCAGGGCGTCCTCAAAGCGGTGCTTCTTCTCCTTGAGCTCGGTCTCGGTGGCGGCGCCCACCCGGATCACGGCCACGCCGCCCGCGAGCTTGGCCAGGCGCTCCTGGAGCTTCTCCTTGGCGTACTCGCTGTCGGTGGTCTCCAGCTCCTTCTTGATGCCGTTGATCCGGGCCTCAATGTCCTCCTTCTTGCCCTTGCCGCCCACGATGGTGGTCTCGTCCTTGGTGATGCGCACCCGCTCGGCCCGGCCCAGCATGGAGAGGGTGGCGTTCTCCAGCTTGAAGCCCAGCTCCTCGGAGATCACGGTGCCGCCAGTGACTGCGGCGATGTCCTTGAGCATCTCCTTCCTGCGGTCACCGAAGCCGGGGGCCTTGACGGCGGCCACGCTCAGGGTGCCCCGGAGCTTGTTGACCACCAGGGTGGCCAGGGCCTCGCCCTCCACGTCCTCGGCGATGAGGAGGAGAGGCTTGCCGGTCTGGGCCACCTGCTCCAGGATGGGGAGGAGTTCGCGGACGTTGGAGACCTTCTTCTCCACGATGAGGATGAAGGCGTCCTCCAGGACCGCCTCCATGGCCTCGGGGTTGGTGACGAAGTAGGGGGAGATGTACCCCTTGTCAAACTGGTACCCCTCCACGAACTTCAGCTCGGTCTCCAGGCTCTTGGACTCCTCAACGGTGATGATGCCCTCCTTCCCCACCTTCTCCATGGCGTCGGCGATGAGCTTGCCGACGTCGGGGTCGTTGGCGGAGATGGTGGCCACCTCCTCAATGGCCTTGCGGTCCTCCACGGGGATGGCCAGGGCCTTGATCTTCTCCACGGCGGCGTCCACCGCCTTCTCAATGCCCCGCTTCAGGGCCAGGGGGTTGGCCCCGGCGGCCACGTTCTTCAGGCCCTCCCGGACGATGGCCTGGGCCAAGACGGTGGCGGTGGTGGTGCCGTCGCCGGCCACGTCGTTGGTCTTGGAGGCCACCTCCCTGAGGAGCTGGGCCCCGATGTTCTCCAGGTGGTTCTCCAGCTCAATCTCCTTGGCCACCGTCACCCCGTCTTTGGTGATGGTGGGGGAGCCGAACTTCTTCTCCAGGACCACGTTCCGGCCCCGGGGGCCCAAGGTGACCTTCACCGCATCGGCCACTGCGTTGACGCCGCGCTCCAGAGCCCGGCGAGCCGCCTCGTCAAAAACCAGAATCTTCGCCATACCCCACCTCCTTTAGGAAAGGACCGCCAGAAGGTCCCGCTCGGAGAGGATCACGTACTCCTCGCCGTCGATCTCAATCTCGGTGCCGCCGTACTTGGCGAAGACCACGATGTCACCCTCCTTGACCTCGAGGGGCACCCGCTGCCCGTTCTCCAGGATGCGGCCCGTGCCCACCGCGATCACCTTCCCCTTCTGGGGCTTCTCCTTCGCGGTGTCGGGGAGCACGATGCCCCCCTTGGTCTTGGGCTCCTCCTCAATCCGCTTCACCACTACCCGGTCGCCTAGGGGCTTGATCACGGTCTTCACCTCCGCAGCCATACGCACTCCCTCCTTTGACGCTCCAAGGGCGAGAGTGTCAAACCAAGGCTTATTATTCCGGCCCCGCCGGGCTTTTGTCAAGGGGGTTGAGGGGGGTCGTGTAAGGAGCGCTGGCGCAGGGCCTCGTAGAGGAGGAGGGCGGCGCTCACCGCCACGTTGAGGCTGTCCGCCCGCCCCCGCATGGGGATCCGCACCCGGGCCTGGGCCCGCTTAAGCCAGGCCTCGGGCAGGCCCCGGTCCTCGGCCCCCAGGAGGAAGGCCACGCCCCGGCGGTAGTCCTCTTCCCAGTAGACCCTTTCCCCCCTGGGGGTGGCGGCCACGGGGTAAAGGCCCTTCTCCTCCAGGAAGCGGGCCGCCTTCTCCTCGGCCACGGGGAAGACGGGCAGGCTGAAGACCACCCCGGTGGAGTTGCGGATCACCTGGGGGCTATAGAGGTCCACCCCCTCGGCCACCAGGACCAGGTGGGCCCCGGCTCCGTCGGCGGAGCGGAGGATGGCCCCCAGGTTTCCCGGCTTCTCCAGGCCCAGGAGGACCAGGACCAGGGGGTCTTGAGGGAGGCGGACCTCCTTAAGCGCCCTTCTTGGGATGGGAAAGACGGCGATGACCTGGGCGGGGTTCTCCCGGCTGGAGACCCGCTTCAAGGCCTCCTCGGAGAGGCGGAGGACCTCGCCCTGGGCCAGGGCCTCCTCCGCCGGGGTGGCCCTGGGGCCCAGGAGGACCGTGACCGGCTTCAGGCCCGCCTGGAGGGCCCTTTCCACCTCCCTTCTTCCCTCCACCAGGAAGAGGCCCGCCCGCTCCCGCTCCTTCCTCTCCTTCAGGGCGGCCAGGGCCTTCACCCGGGGGTTTTTGGGGCTAGCGATCACCAAGGGCCACCTCAAACCGGGCCACCCGGGGGCCGGAAAGCTCTAGCTCCAGGCGCTCCACCTGGGGGAACTCCTCCAGGAGGCGGGAGACCCGGAGGACGATCTCCCGGTAGGGCCCGGGGTCCACGTGCCCCTCGAGGGGCCTTAAAAGCTCCTGGGCGTCCTTTTCCGTGAGGGGGCTGAGGCGGAGGCCCAAAGGGGTGTCCCCCAGGGGGGTGGGGAGGAGGAGGGTCAGGACGGGGCCGAAGAGGGGGTGGGGGGTGGCGGTGAGGCGGAGGCGGAGCCCCTCGCCCTCCCCCAGGGGCAGGCCGAAGGCCAAAAGGAGGGCCCGGGCCTCCTCCGGGCTCAGGCGCCTCTTCCCCTCAAGAAGCCTTCTCGCTTCCTCTAGCTTCAGGTCGGGGAAGTCGGGGAAAAGGAGGGGCTCCTCCCGCCACCTCCGGTAGGCCCAGGCTCGGCTTAAGGCGATGGCCGCCGACTCGGGGAAGCGATAGAGGACGGCCCCGGGAAGGAGCCTGGCCCGAGGGCCCTCCACGCCCAGGAAGGAGGCCAGGAGGGGCTTGGGGCTCTCTGCCTCCCGCACCAGGGCCAGGACCTCCTCTTCCTTGGCGAAGCCCATGGGGACGAAGAGGAGGAAGACGCTCCCCGCCTCGCTTTCCAGGGCCTCCCGGAGGGCCTTCTGGAAGGCCTCGGCCCGGGCCTCGGAGCCCAGGTCCACGTGCTCCACCTCCAGGCCGCCCTCCTTCAGGGCCTCGAGGGCCAGGTTGGAGGGGCCGGAGGCGTTGGATATGAGGCGCACCTGGCCGTTTTCCGGGAGGCGGCCCAAGGAGAGGAGGGCGGCCACGTCAAAGGCTTCCTCTAGGCTATTCGCCCGCACCACCCCCGCCTGGGCGAAGAGGGTCCGCACCAGGGGGTCCCGGGAGGGGTGGACGGCCAGGAGGGGCTTCCTCTTGCCGATCCGCCGGGCCAGGCGGGAGAAGCGCCTGGGGTTGCCGAAGCTCTCCAGGTAGAGGAGGATTACCTGGGTGGCCTCGTCCTCCTCCCAGAACTGCAGGAGGTCGTTGGAGGAGATGTCGGCCTTGGCCCCCAAGGAGACGAAGGCCGAGACCCCAAGCCCCATCCCTTCGGCGTAGGCGATGACGGCCCGGCCCAGGGTGCCCGACTGGCTGGAGATGGCCAATGGCCCCCCTCTGGGCAGGGGGACCAGGCCCGCCGCCAGGCGGGAGGCGGTGTGGGTGAGGCCCAAAGAACCCGGGCCCAGGAGGCGCATGGAGAGCCTGCGGGCCTTGTCGGCCAAGGCCTTGGCCTCGTCGGGGGTGAAGCCCGTGGTGAGGACGATGACCCCCCGCACCCCCCGGCGGCCGCAGGCCTCGAGGGCCTCCCCCACCCTTTCCTTGGGCACGGCGATCACCGCCAGGTCCACGGGGCCGGGAACGCGCTCCAGGCTGGGATAGGCCAGCAGGGGCCCCACCGTCCCCCCCTCCTTGCCGATGGCCTCGTTGACGGGGAAAACCGGTCCCTGGAAGCGGCCGAAGATGAGGTTTTCCACCACCCGGTAGCCGATGCTCTCCGGGTCGCGGCTGGCCCCCACCACGGCCACCCCCTTGGGGAAGAAGAAGGGGTGGAGGCTGGCGATGGTGGAGACCTTTTCCCGCCACTCAAAGCGCTCCGCCGCCTTCTCCGTCAGGACGATCTCAAACTCCACCTCCACCTCGCCCCCCTCCCGGTGGGCCTTGACCTGGAAGCCGCTTTCCATGAAGACCGAGAGCATCTTCTGGTTTTGCGCCAGGGTAAAGGCCTGGAAGCGCCTCACGCCCCGCTTGGCGGCGATGAGGGCGAGCCTTTCCAGAAGCAGGGTGCCCAGGCCCTTGCCCTGGTAGGCGTCGTCCACCAAAAAGGCCACCTCGGCGGTGTCCTGGCCCTTGACCCTCACGTACTCCCCCGTGGCCACGATCCTTTGGGGCTCCCCGGTCAGAACGATGAGGGTCACCTTCTCCTCCTCGGGCTTGGCCGAGAGGAGGAGCTCCGCCGCCTTCTCCGGGGAGATGGGGGAGAAGAAGCGCATGCGCAGGGACTCCGGGGAAAGCCGCCTGAGGAAGTCTATGAAGAGGGGAAGGTCCTTCTTGCTGGCCCGCCGAAGGAGGGCGGTGCGCCCGTCCTTGAGGAGGACGGGGCCCTCCTCGAGGCCGTGCTGGGGGGCGGGGGGTGGGACGTAGCCCATGCCCCTATTCTCCGGCAAAGCGGGAGGTTGACAACAGCCGCCATTTTTCTCGTCATTCATTGCACCTCTAGGGTGGGCTTGCCTTGCAAAGGTCAGGATTGGGCGTGCATTCCCGCCCCGATGGGCAAGCGAGGCTTCCTTCGCAGGGAGGCAAGCCCCAAGGAGGTGCTGGAACACTGCCTGCGCCTGGCCCGGGAGGTGGCTCCACCCACCCCCAAGGGCCAGCGGGGCCGCCCCTGGCGCTACGACCACGGCCTTTACCTGGCCCTTCTTCTCAAGGTGTTCTCCTGACGGAGAAGCAACTTCCGCGCCTTCTTCCACCTCACCTACCGCAAGACGGAGGCTCTGCTTCAGGACCTCATGGAAGC